>JAYSEE010000196.1:0-6872 GCA_041914045.1 Ferrovibrio sp.
ATCCGCGGCGTGAACAGCCGCGATCCGCACAAGAATGCCTGGGCGCGGTTCGAGCGCGGCGAGATCGACGCCGCCGCCTTCGGCGCGTTGTTCCTGGCCGAAAGCGCGGCGCTCGGCCATGCGCTGCATGGCAGCGAAATCCTGCCGCTGATTTCCGGCGACCTGCGCCCGCGCATGGTGGCGGCTTTGCGCAAGCTGCGCGGCCATTACAAGACCGCCTGCCTCACCAACAACATGCCGCTGGGCCATGGCGCCGGCATGGCGCAGAATAGCGGCAAGGCCGCCGCCATCGCCGAAGTGCTGGGGCTGTTCGATGCCGTGGTGGAATCCAGCAAGGTGGGCGTGCGCAAGCCGGAACCGGCTTTTTACCAACATGCCTGCCGGCTGCTGGCGATCGCGCCGGAGCAGGCCGTGTTCCTGGACGATCTCGGCATCAACCTGAAGCCGGCCGCCGCCATGGGCATGCGCACCATCAAGGTGGGCGATCCCGATATCGCCCTGGCGGAATTGAGCAAGATACTGGGCATGGATTTGCCATGAGCGTGAGCGCCGCCGATCAATTGCAGGCCGATTTCGGCACGGTCTCGGCGTTGATCCGGGCGCATGCCGCCGAAGGCCCGGACAAGACCGCGCTGATGCAGGATGATGCGCGCATCGACTATGCCGCGCTGGATGCGATGATGGACCGCATCGCCAGCGCCTTGCAGCGCGACGGCATCGGCAAGGGCGACGCCATCGCCGTCGCGGCCGCCACTTCGCTGAATTACGCTATGCTGTTTCTCGGCAGCCTGCGGGCCGGCGCGGCCGTGGCCCCGCTCGCGCCCTCCTCCACGCCGGAAAGCCTGGCCGGCATGGCGCGGGATGCCGGCGCGAGGATTCTGTTTCTCGATGCCGACAATGCGGCGGCGCTGGCGGGCCAGACCCTGCCGCGCTGCATCCGCCTGGACGATGGCGGCTTCGAGGCCTGGCTGGCGCCCATAGGCGCGCAACCGCAGCCGGTGACGATAGAGCCGGAAACGCCCTTCAACATCATCTATTCCTCCGGCACCACCGGCGCGCCGAAAGGCATCGTGCAGCCGCATCGCATGCGCTGGGGCCATGTGCGGCGCGGCGCTTTCTACGGTTACGACGCCGACAGCATCACCCTGCTTTCCACGCCGCTCTATTCCAACACCACCTTGGTGAGCTTCTTCCCCACCATCGGCATGGGCGGCTGCGCGCTGCTGATGGCGAAATTCGATGCGCAGAAATACCTGCAACTGGCGGAAAAGCAGCGCGTCACCCATACCATGCTGGTGCCGGTGCAATATGCCCGCCTGCTGCAACGCGCGGATTTCGACAGCTACGACCTTTCGGCATTTCGCGGCAAATTCTGCACCAGCGCGCCGCTGAGCGTCGAGATCAAGGCCGATCTGCTCAAGCGCTGGCCCGGCGGCTTCACCGAAATCTACGGCATGACCGAGGGCGGCGGCGCCTGCGCGCTGCAAGCCCATCTGCATCCCGACAAGCTGCACACCGTGGGCCAGCCGGCGCCCGGCCATGTGATCAAGCTGATCGACGATGCGGGCCATGAAACCCTGCCCGGCGCGGCCGGCGAGATCGTCGGGCATTCCGCCGCGACCATGAACGGCTATCACAATCAGCCCGGCAAGACCGCCGAGGCCGAATGGTTCGATGCGCAAGGCCGGCGCTATATCCGCACCGGCGATATCGGCCGCTTCGACGCCGACGGCTTCCTGATCCTGCAAGACCGCAAGAAGGACATGATCATTTCCGGCGGCTTCAACATCTATCCCAGCGATCTGGAAGCCGTGCTGAGCCAGCACGCGGCCGTGCTGGAATGCGCGGTGGTGGGCGTGCCCTCGAAGGCCTGGGGCGAAACCCCGCTGGGCTTCGCCGTGCTGAAGCCCGGCGCGACGGAGACGGCCGAGGAAATCCTGAATGCCGCCAATGCCAAGCTGGGCAAGACCCAGCGGCTGGCCGGACTGGAATTGCTGAAGGCCCTGCCGCGCAGCGCCATCGGCAAGATTCTCAAACGCGATCTGCGCGACAGCGTGCCGCCCGGACGTTTTTAAATCCTATTGATGCCCCAGCACGGGGTGCGGCTTGTAGGGTTCTTCCAGCCAGGCGATTTCCGAGGCTTCCAGCGCGATATCCAGCGCCGCCAGGGCGTCTTCCAGATGGCCCGGCTTGCTGGCGCCGATGATCGGCGCGCTGACGACGCTCTTGCTCAAGATCCAGGCCAAAGCCACCTGGGCCGGCTTCACGCCGCGCTTCTGCGCCAGATCGGCCACGCGTTCGGCGATGGTGAAATCGCCTTCCTGATAATAATTGCGCTGTGCGATATCATCGGTCTTGGCGCGCAGGGTATCGCCCCAGCCCTGCTTAAGCCGGTTGCCGGCCAGGAAGCCGCGCGCCAGCGGCGACCAGGGGATCACGCCGATATTCATGGCGCGGCAGAGCGGCAGCATTTCGCGCTCTTCCTCGCGATAGACCAGATTGTAGTGATTCTGCATGGTGGCGAAGCGCGCCCAGCCATTGGCGCGCTGGCGATGCAGCGCATCGGCGAATTGCCAAGCATACATCGAGGAAGCGCCGATATAGAGCGCCTTGCCGGCCTTCACGACATCATGCAGCGCCTCCAGGGTTTCCTCGATCGGCGTATGCGGATCGTAGCGATGGATCTGGTAGAGATCGACATAGTCCACGCCCAGCCGGCGCAGGCTGGCGTCGACGCCCTGCATGATATGCTTGCGCGACAGGCCGCGCTGATTGGCATGCGGCCCCATCGGATTGAACACTTTGGTGGCCAGCACGATTTCGTCGCGCTTGGCGTATTTCTTCAGCATGCGGCCGGTGATCTGTTCCGACACGCCCAGCGAATACACATCCGCCGTATCGAAGAAATTGATGCCGGCCTCCACCGCCTGGCGGAAAAACGGCTCGCTGGCGGCTTCATCCAGCACCCATTCGCGCCAGGAGGGCGCGCCATAGGTCATGCAGCCGAGGCAGAGCCGCGAGATCGACAGGCCGGTGCCGCCCAGTTTGATCATCTGCATGGTCATTTCCCCCGCTGCTTGCGCTGCTCATACAACAGCCGGACATCCAGCAGCAAACGATGCAGCGGCCCATCGCCGATGCCCAGCGCATCCATATGCGCCACGGTATTGGCCAGATAGTCGATATTCGGGCCGCGCCGGCCATGGCTGCGCGCGATGATCCGCGCCGCATCGGCATGATCGAGACGCCCGGCGAATTGCGTATGGGCATGATCAGCGACGAAAGCCAGCACGCGCCGCCTTTCGCCATCCATCTCGGCGATATGGAAGCCCGGGCGATAAACGCCCGAGAGCATTTCGCGCCGGTAGAGATAGTCGATGGTGGCTTCGTGGTGCCGCTTGGCGACCCGGAAGGCGATGCCGAGGCAGGAGCCGCCATGCTTCAGGCCCAGCACCAAGCCGGGCGCTTCCGGCGTGCCGCGATAGCGATGCGACCAAACGCAGAAGGCGCGATGATAGCCCCAGAGCCGCGTGGCCGCCTGCTGCTGCACCGGAAAGCCCGGGTCCCACATCAGCGAGCCATAGCCGAACACCCATAGCTCCTCGCCCTTGGGCACCTTGATGCGCGGATAAGCCGGCGCCTGCTCGCCCGGCAGGGGCTCTTCGGCATCGAAGGGGATTTGGCTCTTGCGGCTCATCGCGGCTTGCGGTTCACCAGGGCGACGCCGAACATCGCCAGCGCCATGCCCAGCAGCGCCAGCGCATTCAGCTCTTCGCCGAACAGGAAATACGCCACCAGCGCCGTGCAGGGCGGCACCAGAAAGAACAGGCTGGAGACCTGCGCCGCCGCGCCGCGCCGGATCAACAGGAAAAGCAGGCTGATGGCGCCGAGCGACAGCACGATGCACAGCCAGCCCAGCGCGAACAGGAATTCTCCGCTCCAGACGATGACGCGCTGTTCGAACAGCAGCGCGAAGGGCGCCAGCGCCACAACGCTGGCGGCGAACTGGATGGCGCTGCCGCTGCGCAGGTCGATATGCGGGCAGAACCGTTTCTGATACAGCGTGCCGGCGGTGATGCCGAGCAGGGCCAGCACCGACAGCATATAGCCCAGCGGCGTGCCGACGCCGAGATCGAGTTTGCTCCACACCACCAACACCACGCCGGCCAGACCGAGCAGCAGGCCGAACCATTGCCGCGGACTGACCCGCTCGCCCAGCACCGGACCGGCGGCGGCGGCCACCAGCAAGGGCTGAATGCCGGTGATCAGCGCCGATACGCCGGCCGGCACGCCGTGATGCATCGAGGAGAATACGCCGCCGAGATAGGTGGCATGCAGCAGCAGGCCGGCGATGGCGATATGCGCCGCCTCGCCCCAGCGTTTCGGCCAGCGCGCGCCGGTAAGGCCGGCGAACAGCGCCAGCAACGCGGTGACGATGGCGAAGCGCACAACCAGGAAGGTTGCCGGCTCGGCATAGGGCAGCCCCAGCTTGCCGCCGATGAAGCCGGTGGACCAGAGCAGCACGAACAGTCCCGGCATCGCGGCCAGGGCAAGGCTAGGCTGGGCTATAGCGGACAGGTTTGTTGCGGATTTGCGTTCAGACATAACGGCGAGACTTTTCCAATGCGAATACACTAGCGCCCGCAAAGACGATTCGCCAGCCATGGCCGAGAGCCGCCGGCATTGCTATATAAGCGCCATGCAATTGCGTTTCCTGTTTCTCGCCGGAGCCATCCTCGGTGGCTTGCTGGGCTATTACGCGCTGTGGAGCCACCTGATGGACCGGGTGGAGCAAGCCGCGCAGGATTTCGTGGCCGAGGAACGCCAGAAAGGCCATCTGGCCGAAATCGGCGCCATGCGGCGCGGCGGCTTCCCGTATCGCCTCAGTCTGCGGCTGGAAGGCGTAGCCCTGGGCGAGAAGCCGGGCCTGGGCATCCAGACGGCCGGCTGGCGGCTGGAGGCCGATACCGCCATCGCCCATTTGCAGCTCTGGAGCTTTCAGCATGCGGTGTTCGAATTGCCGGGCAGCCAGCGGCTGATCTGGCAGGATGCCGGCGGGCAGCAGCGCAAACTAAGCTGGCAGGCGCAGGAATCCGCCCGCGCCAGCCTGGTCACCGATCCGGCCGGCGCCTGGCAGCGCCTGGCCATCGACCTGCGCAAATTGCGCTTCGACGATGCTGCTGCCGGCAGCGAAGCCGAACGGCTGCAAATCCATCTGCGCCGCGAGGCCAATCAGAATAGCCGCGACATCGCCATCCAGATCGCCAACCTGACCTTGCCTGCCGGCCTGGATGGCCCGCTGGGCCGGCAGGTGGCGGAGCTGAAACTGGTCGGCCGGCTGGACGGCGCCTGGTTCGGCGCCGATCTGGCCGAGAAACTGCGCAACTGGCGCGATTCCGGCGGCATCCTGGAATGCGACATGCTGGCGCTGCGCTGGGGCGGCATGGCGATTGCCGGCGATGCTTCGCTGGCATTGGACAAGAATTTCCGTCTGCTCGGCGCCATGGGCGGCAAGCTGCATGGCGGCGCCAAGGGCATCGACGCGCTGGCCGCCATCGGCCGCATGAAGCCCGAGGAAGCCCGCGCCGCCAAGCAGGCGCTGGCCGCGCTGGAAAAACCCGATGCCGAAGGCAAGCCGCATCTGCCGCTGCCGATCACCGCGCAGGACGGCCAGCTCAGCATCGCCAATGTGCGGCTGTTCGCCCTGCCCGCCCTGCTGCCGGCAAAACCCTAGGCAACCGTCACCCGCGCACTTGTTGCGAGGGTCCATGCCTGACACGGAAAAGCCGCTGAACCATGGATGCCCGCAACACGTGCGGGCATGACGAATTGGGGTTTGCGGCAATCGAATATCGACCGGCGGCGGCTACGAGTGAGGGAATCAGGATTTCGCGCCCTTGTCGCGGCCGAAATCCGGCGCGGCGGTTTCCTGGCCGGCGTCGATGATGGCGCGGGTGCGGCTGAACAGCTTGAACAAGGTGTCGCCGTCATCCCAGCGGATAGCGCGCTGCAGAGCCGTCAGGTCTTCCGTGAAGCGTTGCAGCATATCCAGCACCGCTTCCTTGTTGTTGAGGAAGACATCGCGCCACATGGTGGGATCGCTGGCGGCGATGCGGGTGAAATCGCGGAAGCCGCCGGCGGAATATTTGATCACTTCCGATTGCGTGACGGTTTGCAGATCGTCGGCGGTGCCGACGATGTTGTAGGCGATCAGATGCGGCACATGGCTGGTGATCGCCAGCACCATGTCGTGGTGCCGGGCATCCATGATCTCCACCTTGCTGCCGAAAGCGGCCCAGAATTCGCGCAGCTTTTCCAGCTTGGCGGGCGGCGAATCTTCCGTGGGCGTGAGGATGCACCAGCGGCCGCGGAATAATTCGGCGAAGCCGGCGGCGGGGCCGGAATGTTCGGTGCCGGCCACCGGATGGCCGGCGATGAAGCAAACGCCCGGCGGCAGATGCGGGCTCAGGTCGCGGATCACCGATTGCTTGCAGGAACCCACATCGGTGATCAGCGCATCGTCCGACAAACCCGCCGCCATCGCCTGGCCCACGGCGGCATAAGCGCCCAGCGGCACGCTCAGCAAAACCAGATCGGCGCCGCGCACCGCTTCCGCCGGATCGGCGAAGGCTTCGTCCACCACGCCGAGCCGCACGGCCTCGGCGCGGTTATCGGCGGAGAGATCGGCGCAGACGATGCGTTCGGCCTGGCCGAATTGCCGGGCGGCGCGCGCCACCGACGAGCCGATCAGGCCGATGCCGATAATCGCCAGACGCTTGAACAAGGCCGCGGCCTCCTCAAGCCTTCTGTGCGCGGAAAGCGGTCAGCGCCTTCAGCACGCGGTCGTTCTCTTCCAACGTGCCGAGGGTGAG
>JAYSEE010000197.1:0-6860 GCA_041914045.1 Ferrovibrio sp.
CATCGAACAGCAAACCCGCATCCGCCTGCATGATCAGCGGCCTGCGATGGTCATGCCGTCCACCCGCAGGGTGGGGGCATCGGTGCCGTATTTGAAGATCAGATCGTTGGCCGGCGTGATGGCGCGGAACATCTGCTTGAGATTGCCGGCGATGGTGATTTCCGAAACCGGCTCGGCCAGCTTGCCGTTGCGGATCAGATAGCCCGCCGCGCCGCGGCTGTAATCGCCGGTCAGGCCGTTCACTGCGCTGCCCATCATCTCGGTGACGAACAGGCCAAGCTTGATATCGGCGATCAACTCATCCGGCGACAGCTTGCCGGCGGCGAGATAGAGATTGGTGGGGCCGGGCGAAGGCGGCGAAGCGATGCCGCGCGAGGCATGGCCGGTGCTTTGCATGCCGAGCTGACGCGCGGTGCCGCAATCCAGCAGCCAAGTGGTCAGCCGGCCATTGTCGATCAGCTTGCGAGTCTGGCGCGCCACGCCTTCCATGTCGAACCAGCGCGAACGGAAGCCGCGCTTGCGCAGCGGGTCGTCGATCACGTCCAGGCCGGCGGCGAAAATCTCTTCGCCCAATTTATCCTTGAGGAAGGAAGTGCCGCGCGCCACGGCCGCGCCGTTGATGGCGGCGGCCAGATGGCCGAGCAGGCTGTTGGCGACGCGGTTTTCATACACCACCGGCATCGCCTGGCTTTCGATCTTGCGCGGATTGAGGCGCTTCACCGCGCGCTCGCCGGCATTGCGGCCGATGCTTTCCGGCGTGGGCAGGTCGGCGAAATGCGGGGCTGCGGCATAATCCCAGTCGCGCTCCATGCCGGTGTCGCGGCCGGCGATCGCCACGGCGGAAACGCTATGCGAGCCGCCGAAGCCATAGCCGCTGAAGCCATTGGAGGCGGCATAGGCCGAGAGGCCATAGCTGCGCGCGGCGCTGCCGCCTTCCGAATTGGTTACGCCGGCAACGGCCATCGCTGCCGCCTCGCAGGCTTTGGCGCGTTCCAGCAGATCGGCCATCGGCAGGTCCACATCGTCCAGCAGATCGAGGTCCTGCGGGTCGTGCGCCAATTGCTCGGGCGCGGCCAGGCCGCAGAATTTATCCTCCGGCGCCAACCGTGCCATGCCCACGGCGCGTTCGACGGTCTGCGCCATCGCTTCGGGGGTGAAAACGGTGGTGGAGACGCAGGCTTGCCGCTGGCCGATCAGCACGCGCAGGCCGATCTCGCGGCTTTCGCTGCTTTCCACGTCTTCGGGCTGGCCGAGCCGCACGCCGGCGGAAAGCGAGCGGCTTTCGCGATAGATCGCATCGGCATTGTCGGCCCCGGCCTTGCGGGCGGCAGCGATGATATCGGCAAGCAGGGTTTGCGCCTCAGCGGCGCGGGCTTTACGGTCGAACATCAGATCATTCCACGCGGTCGTCCATACGATAGGCCATGAAGGTTATGAAAGCGATGGCCGCGCCCAGCAGCCAGCCGGCCCAGGCAAAATCCTCGCCCCAATCCTGCCACGCGCCGCCGAACAAACGTGCGGCGATCTGGGCCGCGATATCCACGACGATGCCGCCGATGGCAGCACCCAGGGCCAACGACAGCCCGACATTCCAAAGCCCGCGCAGCAGCAGCCAGGGATGCCACCAGGGCAGGATATCGGCATTGGACGGCGCGGCGTCGGCAGGCGCGGCCTTGCGCGTTTGAAGCAGCATGGCGCGGCTCAATGGATGGTGGGCGGCGCGTCATGCGCCTCGGCGGGGCCGATATTGTGCGGCTCGGGCGCGATATCGGTCTGCTGGCGGGGCTGAATCCAGATCGCCATCTTGTCGCGCAGCCCGCGGATCGGCTGCGGCCGCAGCGCGGTCATGTCGCGCAGCGGGCCGGGATCGTTGCGCACTTCCTGCTGCAGGCGGTCGACGAAAGTCTGGCTCAGGCAGATCGCCGCATCCAGGCTGCGCGTCATCTGCTCCAGGCGATGCGCCACATTCACGGTTTCTCCCACCAGGGCATATTCCACGCGATGCTCGTCGCCGATATTGCCCAGCGTGACCGGGCCGTAATGGATGCCGATGGCCAATTGCAGCGGCGGCATGCGCATCAGGGCGCGCTGGGCGTTCAACTGTTCGATGCCGGCTTGCATGGCGCGTGCAGCCAGCAAGGCGGCGGAGGCGTCGCGCGGGCCGGGTTTCGGCGTGCCGAAGGAGGCCATGATGCCGTCGCCGAGATATTTGTCCAGCGTGCCATGCTGCTCGAACACGGCATGCGCCAGCCGGCGATGCACCTCGCGCAGCAGCGCGATGGTCTGCTGCGGCGTCATGTCGTCGGTCAGGCGGGTGAAGCCGATCAGATCGGCGAACAGCACGGCGGCTTCCTGCTGCTTCACCGAACCGAGCGGATCGTCCATGCGCGCCAATTCCTCAGCCATATGCGGCGAGAAATGCCGGGCCAGATTGCGCCGCGCGCGTTCGGTTTCGATCTGTCGCGCCACCAGATGGCGGCCGCGGATCACCGTCACGGTCAAAACGCCGCCGATCAGCGCCAGCAGCACCAGCCGCCGCGCCATCTCGCCATAAGACATGCGCCAGGGATCGGTCAGCCAAGCCAGCCGTTCCAGCACGGTCATCTGGGCGATGTTGGTCGTCAGCGGCGATGTATCCACGCCGGGTTGCATGGCGATGTAAAAGGTGGCGGCCATCCAAACCATGATTGCGGCCAGGGTGGAAATGAACACCATGCGCGCCGACTGCCCCAGCACCGAAAGCGACAGGAACAGCGTGAGATACAGGATCGTATCGAAGCCCAGGCGGGTCGGCGGAGGCAGGGGGTGCATATCGAAGGGATTTGGAATCGCAATTGCCGCTCCCACCATCGCCATATCGAAAAGCGGGAAGGTCCATTGCAGCCAGGGGCGATCCGATCCCGGGCGGCGCAACAGCAATTGCAAATAGCCCGATAGGCCCAGCGCAACCAGATAGGGATAGAAGTTGAACGACATCGGCCAGCGCATCTCGATGCTGAGCATCACGGCCACGATGGCCAGCGCAACAAAGCGCAGGCCGATGGCCAGCCGCAGACCTTCGTATTCTTCCTGGGCATAGGCCGCCGACAGGCGGGCACGCTCATTGTCGGGCAAGGCTTTGCAATCCTTGCCGCAAATCATGTCGTGCATTTTATGCCAGAGAGCCATGAGGCCGCGTCTCCGAGGGTTCAGGCAACAGGATAGCGCGGCCAACCCCAAAGGGCGAGGGGCCGAATTTTCCATAGATAGGGTGCTTTACGGCTATTTCCAGATCGGCTTGCCGCTGCCCGGCAGGCCCAGGCGGGGCCATTTCTCGGTTACCGTGCGCACCACATCCTCGGCCATATAGAGCTTTTCGCCCCATTCCCGCTTGGTTTCGGGCGGCCATTTATTGGTGGCATCCAGGCCGATCTTGCTGCCCAGGCCGGATTCCGGCGAGGCGAAATCCAGATAGTCGATGGGCGTATGCTCGATCAGGGTGATGTCGCGGGCTGGGTCCATGCGGGTGGAGATCGCCCAGACCACATCCTTCCAGTCACGGGTGTTGATGTCGTCGTCCACCACGATCACCCATTTGGTGTACATGAACTGGCGCAGGAAGGACCACACGCCCATCATCACCCGCTTGGCATGGCCGGGATAGGCTTTCTTGATGCTGACCACCGCCACGCGATAAGAGCAGCCTTCCGGCGGCAGCCAGAAATCCACGATCTCGGGAAATTGCTGGCGCAGCAGCGGCACGAATACATCGTTCAGCGCTTCGCCCAGCACGCTGGGCTCGTCCGGCGGGCGGCCGGTGAAGGTGCTGAGATATATAGGGCGCCGTCGTCTTGTGACAGCCGTGACGGTGAAGACCGGGAATTGCTCCACCGAATTGTAATAGCCGGTATGGTCGCCATAGGGGCCTTCGTCGCGATAATCGGCGAGGCTGACATGGCCTTCCAGCACGATCTCGGCTTCGGCGGGCACTTTCAGCGGCACGGTGCGGCAATCCACCAGATCCACCTTCTTGCCGCGCAGCAAACCGGCGAACTGGTATTCCGACAATGTGTCGGGCACGGGAGTCACGGCCGCCAGGATCGTGCCGGGATCGGCGCCGATCACCACGGCGGCGGGAAACGGTTCGCGTTTGCCGGCCTGTTTCCAGCGCGCATGCTGCTGGGCGCCGCCGCGATGCTTCAGCCAGCGCATCAGCGTCTGATTGCGGTTCAGCACCTGCATGCGGTAGATGCCGAGATTGAAGCTGTCCTGCTTGGCGTTGCTCGGGCCTTTGGTCACCACCAGCGGCCAGGTGATCAGCGGCGCGGGTTCGCCGGGCCAGCAGGTCTGGATCGGCAGAGCATTCAGGTCGATATCGTCGCCTTGCAGCACCACTTCATGCACCGGGCCGTCGCTGACCGTGCGCGGCTGCATGGCCATCACGGTTTTCACCAGCGGCAGCATGCCCAAAGCCTCGCGGAAGCCGCCGGGCGGTTCGGGCTGGCGCAGGAAAGCCAGGGTTTCGCCCACTTCGCGCAGCTGGTGCGGTTCGCGGTTCATGCCCCAGGCCACGCGCTCCACGGTGCCGAACAGATTCACCAGCACTGGAATATCGCTCGGCTTGCCATCGGCGCGGATCGGAGTCTCGAACAGCACCGCCGGGCCCTGTTCGGCCAGCAGGCGGGTCTGGATTTCGGTCATCTCCAGAAATGTCGAGACCGGTTCGCGCACCCGCACCAGCCGGCCGCGGCTTTCCAGCTGTTCGATGAAATCGCGTAACGAGGCAAAGGCCATCAAGGCGTCTCCGCAAAATGCTTGGCCGGCACAATAGTGCCATGGCGACGGGCTTTCCAGACCCGGGAAATCGCGCTATCACCGCCTGATGCAGCGCTTTCCCGCCGAATTCGCCGATCTGCTGAGCCGCCAGGGGCAACGCCTGCTGGTCGGCGCGCATCCGCTGGCCGGCAAGCTGGCCGAGCCGCGCACGCGTTTCCTGGCGCTCGACGACCTGCTGGCCCCGGCCCGCATCAAGGGTGCCGCCGCTTTGCTGGAGCGCAGCATCGGGCCGCATCTGCGCCTGATGGAACAGCCGATCCCGCCCGAAAGCATCTGGGAAATGCGGGAGAATTATGCCGAGCTGCTGCCCAAGACCATGCGCCAGCGCACGCTGCATCTGGATGCCGGGCGCAGCAAGGGCCGACAGGCGGCGGAAGAGATCGGCCTGCTCGCCATGCTGCGCTCTGAAAGCTATCGGGCCTTCGCGGCAGCCCTGGCCGGACGCAGGCTGCGGCGCAAATACGGTTTGCAGGCGATTGCCTATGGGCCCGGCGATTATGCCGGCCCGCATAACGACCATCATCCCGAGGAGCCTTTGGCGCGGCGCGGCTATCTGGACATGCATATCGGTTTCGTAACGCCGAATGCCGCCAGCCAATTGCTGGTCTATGCCAAGGCCGGGCATTTCACCGAATGGGTGGAGACCGCGCGCAACGGCCTGGTGACAGCCTATCGGCTGCCGTTCTGGCATTACACCACGCCGTTCATCGCTGGGCCGAAACAGCCGGAGACCGCGCGGCGCTGGATCTTGCTGGGAACGTTTTTATTTAACGATCCGTCCCCATAAGGATCGGGGGCGCGTGACGGTCAGGGCGCCAGATAGCCGCCCTTGGGTTCCGGCCCCAATGTGCCGCCGGCTTCCTTCACCGCGCGCTTATAGGCGGCTTCGGAATTATAAGCGCCCTGCGGCTTGAAATCGCTCGGCTTGGCCGGGCGCACGTCATGGGTATAGGGGATCACCTTGAACAGCCCGCCATCGCGGCCCAGCACCGGCATCGGCCGCTTGGCGCGGGAATAGACCCGCCGCGCGGTGGCGCTGTAATCCTTCATATTGTCGTATTCTTCCGGATCGAAAGCGAAGATGTTTTCGAAAGCAGCCACCATCTCGCGGATGAAAGGCAGCTCGGTCAGATCCATGCGATGGATCATCCAGCAGCGATCCTCGAAGGTCCAATAAACCGTGAGCCCGATGAACTCGCCCTTGCGGTTGATATAGGGAAAGAACGGAAAGGCGCGGCAGGCGATGGTGCGGTTGTCGCGTTCGCAGAATTTCACGCCCTTGCATTCCACGGCGCAGGTGGAGCGCGGCAATTCCGACACCACCTTGCGCGACACGGCATCATGGGCCTTGAAGCGCGTCCACAGCTCGGTGCGCGATTGCAGCAGGGCGAATTCCGCCTTGTGGACCACCGGAATGGCATGGCCGGTGGTGCAGCAGACCGGCTCGCCGCCATTCAACGGGGCGCATTTGCGGCCGCAATCGAATTTGGTGATCGGGGCCTGGAAGCGGTCGTAGACGGCGCGGAAATGGCTGGGTTCGATTCGGGGCTTTGTCATGGTGGGCAACTATAGGCAGATTTCATCCCAGCAGGAAGCCGATCAAAATGATCAAGCCGGCATCGCGGTTGGCGCGGAACTTGGTCAGGCAATCGGCGCTGTCGTCGGGCCGCAGGCGAGCGACCTGCCAGATGAAATGCCCGGTCATCACGGCCAATGCCAGCCAATAGGGCCAATGCAGCCCGGCCAACCAGCCGACGCCGCCAAGGCCCAGGATGGTGATGCTGAAAAATGCGGCAATCCATATGCGCGCGCTGTTGCCGAATAGCCGTGCGGTGGATTTCACGCCGATCAGGGCGTCGTCTTCCTTGTCCTGCAAGGCGTAGATCGTGTCGTAGCCCAGGGTCCAGATGATGCCGCTGAGATAAAGCAGTCCGGCGATCCAATCCAGCCGGCCGGTCACCGCCGCATAACCCAATACCGCGCCCCAGTTGAAAGCCAGGCCGAGGAAGAATTGCGGCCACCAGGTGATCCGCTTCATGAAGGGA
>JAYSEE010000198.1:0-6855 GCA_041914045.1 Ferrovibrio sp.
CGGCGACGGCATCGGCAAGGAAGTGATGCCCGAGGGCCTGCGCGTGATGGATGCGGCAGCGCGCCGCTTCGGCGTCGATTTCGGCTTCGATATATTCGATTGGAGCTGCGATTATTATCTCAAGCACGGCATGATGATGCCGGAGGATTGGAAAGAGCGCATCGGCGGCCATGATGCGATCTATTTCGGCGCCGTCGGCTGGCCCGAGAAGGTGCCCGACCATATCTCGCTCTGGGGCTCGCTGATCAAGTGGCGCCGCGAATTCGATCAATACGTCAATCTGCGGCCTGTCAGGCTGATGCCGGGCATTCCCAGCCCGCTGGCCAATCGCAAGGTGGGCGATATTGATTTCTACGTGGTGCGCGAGAATACCGAGGGCGAATATTCCGCCATCGGCGGCCGCATGTTCGCCGGCACCGAGCGCGAATGCGTGGTGCAGGAAACCATTCTGTCGCGCTACGGCACGGATCGCATCCTGAAATTCGCCTACGATCTGGCGCAGAGCCGGCCGAAAAAGCATCTCACCTCGGCCACCAAGTCCAACGGCATCGCCATCACCATGCCCTATTGGGACGAACGGGTGGAGGAGATGGCCAAGCGTTATCCCGAAGTGCGGACCGACAAGTATCACATTGATATCCTGACGGCGCATTTCGTGCTGCATCCGCATTGGTTCGATGTGGTGGTGGGCTCCAACCTGTTCGGCGACATCCTGTCCGATCTCGGCCCGGCCTGCACCGGCACCATCGGCATCGCGCCCTCGGCCAATCTCAATCCCGAGCGCAATTTTCCATCGCTGTTCGAACCGGTGCATGGCTCGGCCCCCGATATTGCCGGCAAGGGCGTCGCCAATCCGGTCGGCCAGATCTGGTGCGGAGCCATGATGCTGGAGCATCTCGGCCACAAAGAAGCCGCCGATGCGGTGGTGAAGGCTATCGAACAGGCGCTGGAATACGGCCCGCGCACCCCCGATATGGGCGGCCAGGCCACCACCAGCGATCTAGGCAAAGCCATCGCGGAGGCGGTGGCCAAGAGCTAAAGGCTGGAAAATAGCGTTTTTTCATTATTCATGCTGCGTTGCCGCAGGCCGGGCGGGATGCTAAAACCCGCCCCATGAATGCTCCCCGAAATCTTGTCCAGGCTGAATTGACGCCCGCCGGCATCCCCCAGGATATCCCTGGCGGTTTCAAGCCGCTGCCCATCGAGGCCGAATTCGTGATCCAGAACGGCCCCCTCTATGGCCGGCTGGATGAGGCCGGCGCACCGGTGATGGGCTTCCGGGTGGAGCAGCGCCATACCAATCCCGCCGGCATCTGCCATGGCGGCATGATGATGACCTTCGCCGACATGCTGTTGGCGTTCACGGTTTCGGTGGCGATGGGCAGTCTGACTTTCATGCCGACGATCAGTTTGAATGGCGATTATGTCGGCCCGTCCCTGTTGGGAACTTGGGTGGAGGGGCGCGGCCGCGTGCTGCGGCTTACCCGCGGCATGGCCTTTGCCGATGGCCTGATCACCGCCGATGGCGAGCCGGCCATGCGGGTGAGCGGCACTTTCAAGATAACCGCGCGCCAGCTGCATAGCCGGCCGCTCTCCACGATGTTTGGGTGAATGCCTTGGCCACCGATCTTTCGCTGATCCGCAATTTCTCCATCATCGCGCATATCGATCATGGCAAATCCACCCTGGCCGATCGCTTGATCGAGGCCTGCGGCGGGTTGGAAAAGCGCGAGATGACCGAGCAGGTGCTCGACAATATGGATATCGAGAAAGAGCGCGGCATCACCATCAAGGCGCAGACCGTGCGGCTGAATTACAAGGCCAAGGACGGCAAGACCTATATCCTGAACCTGATGGACACGCCCGGCCATGTTGACTTCGCCTACGAGGTGAGCCGTTCGCTGGCTGCCTGCGAAGGTTCGCTGCTGGTGGTGGATGCCAGCCAGGGCGTGGAAGCGCAGACCTTGGCCAATGTGTATCAGGCCATTGATGCCGGCCATGAGATCGTGCCGGTGCTGAACAAGATTGATCTGCCGGCCGCCGAGCCCGATCGCGTGAAGGCGCAGATCGAGGATGTGATCGGCCTGGATGCGACCGATGCCGTGCCGATCTCGGCCAAGACCGGCTTAGGCATCGACCTGGTGCTGGAAGCCCTGGTGCAGCGCCTGCCGGCGCCGAAGGGCGACCGCGATGCGCCGCTGAAGGCTCTGCTGGTGGATAGCTGGTACGATGCTTACCTGGGCGTTGTGGTGCTGTTCCGCATTGTCGACGGCACCATCCGCAAGGGCATGAAGATCCGCTTCATGTCGTCGGGCGCTGTGCATCCGGTGGAGCGCGTGGGCATCTTCAATCCCAAGCGCGTGCTGGTGGACGAACTCGGTCCCGGCGAGATGGGCTTCTTCACGGCGGCGATCAAGGAAGTGGCCGATACCAGCGTGGGCGACACCATCACCGAGGAAAAGCGCCAGGCCACTCAGGCTTTGCCGGGCTTCAAGCCTTCGGTGCCGGTGGTGTTCTGCGGTCTGTATCCGATTGATGCCGGCGCCTTCACCGAATTGCGCGACAGCCTGGCCAAGCTGCGGCTGAACGATGCCAGTTTCCATTTCGAAATGGAAAGCTCGGCCGCGCTGGGCTTCGGCTTCCGCTGCGGCTTTCTTGGCCTGCTGCATCTGGAGATCATCCAGGAGCGGCTGGAGCGCGAATTCAATCTCGACCTGATCACCACCGCGCCCAGCGTGGTCTATCAGGTGCATCTCATCGACGGCACGATGGAGGAGGTGCATAACCCCGCCGATATGCCCGATGTGATGAAGATCGACCATATCGACGAGCCCTGGATCACCGCCACCATCATGGTGCCCGACGAGCATTTGGGCAGCGTGCTGAAGCTGTGCGAGGAAAAGCGCGGGCGGCAAAAGGAACTCACCTATGCCGGCAACCGCGCCATGGTGGTGTATCGCCTGCCGCTGAACGAGGTGGTGTTCGATTTCTACGACCGCCTGAAATCCGTCAGCCGCGGCTATGCCAGCTTCGATTATCAGATGGACGGCTACGAGACCGGCGAACTGGTGAAGATGACCATCCTGGTGAATGCCGAGAATGTGGATGCGCTGGCCACCATCGTGCATCGCGGTCGCGCCGAAAGCCGGGGCCGTCAGCTTTGCGAGCGGTTGAAGGAACTGATCCCGCGCCAGATGTTCAAGATCGCCATCCAGGCCGCCATCGGCGGCCGCATCGTGGCGCGCGAGGATATCTCGGCCTTGCGCAAGGACGTGCTGGCGAAATGCTATGGCGGCGACATCAGCCGCAAGCGCAAGCTGCTGGAGAAGCAGAAAGAAGGCAAGAAGCGCATGCGCCAGGTGGGCAATGTGGAAATCCCGCAGGAAGCCTTCATCGCCGCGCTCAAGATGCCGGAGCCGTAATAGCCGGATCGGCCCCGATCAGATTGGCCGCGATCAGATCGGCCGCGATCAGGTTGGCCCCGATCAGATTGGATAGCGGCCCGGCTGGGTCTCTATGGTGATCCAGCGCAATTCCGTGAAGGCATCAATGCCTGCCTTGCCGCCGAAGCGGCCATGACCGGATGCCTTCACGCCGCCGAACGGCATCTGCGCTTCGTCATGCACGGTCGGGCCGTTTACATGGCAGATGCCGCTTTCGATGCGTCGCGCAACGGCGAGGGCGCGGGGGATGTCGCGGCTGAACACCGCCGCCGAAAGGCCATATTCGGTATCATTGGCAATCGCCAACGCGGCTTCGTCGCCCTTGGCGCGCACCACGCAAGCCAGCGGGCCGAAGCTTTCCTCATGGTAGATTTCCATGTCGGGGGTTACATGGTCCAGCACGGTGGCATCCATCAGCGCGCCATCGCTGCGGCCGCCGGCCACCAGCTTGGCGCCCTTGCCGAGCGCATCCTTGATCAGATTCTGCACGCGCTGCACGGCCTCGCGGCTGACCAGCGCGCCAAGCGGCGTGTTGCCCTTATGCGGATCGCCAGCCACTAGGCTGTCGGCCTTGGCGGCAAAGCGCGCCACGAAATCGTCGGCGATGTTTTCATCCACCACCACGCGCTCGGTGGACATGCAGATCTGGCCCTGATTCATGAAGGCGCCGAAAGCGGCGGCCTTCACGGCTTCATCCAGATCGGCATCCTCCAGCACCAGCAGCGGGGCCTTGCCGCCCAGCTCCAGCAGAACCGGCTTCAGATAGCGCGCGGCGATGCCAGCCACGATGCGGCCGACCTTGGTGGAGCCGGTGAAATTCACCCGCCGCACCGCCGGATGCGCGATCAAAGCCTCCACCACGGCGGGGGCATCTTCGGGCGCGTTGGTGATCACATTCACCACGCCGGCCGGCAATCCGGCTTCCTGCAAGGCTTCGCCGATCAGGCTATGGGTGCCCGGGCAGATTTCAGAGGCCTTGAGCACCACCGTGTTGCCGCAGGCCAGCGGCATCGCCAGGGCGCGCACGCCCAGGATCACCGGCGCATTCCACGGCGCGATGCCGAGCACCACGCCGGCCGGCTGCCGCACCGCCATGGCGATGCAGCCCGGCTTGTCGGATGGGATCACCTCGCCGCCGATCTGCGTCGTCATTGCCGCGGCTTCGCGCAGCATGCCAGCGGCGAGATGCACGTTGAAGCCGGCCCAGCCGGCGGTGGCGCCGATCTCGGCGGCCATGCGGGCGATGAAATCCGGCGCGCGCGCCGCCAGCGCATCGGCGGCTTTCGACAGCAGGGCGCGGCGTTCGTTCGGGCCTAGCGCCGACCAGGCCGACAATGCGCGGGCCGCTGCATCGGCGGCGGCTTTCGCGTCGGCGATTCCGGCGGCGGCGGCATGGCTGGCGACGGCGCCGCTCAGCGGATTCTGCCGCTCGTAACGGCGGGCGGATTCCGCAGCCTGGGATTTGCCGTCGATCAGCAGGTCGATCTGGAACATGGAAGCATCTCCTGGCTCGCAACGTGGCGATGATGATGTTGAATCAGCTTGGGGCGCCGGCGCTGCCGCCGCCCAGATAGGCATGCTGCACGGCGGGATCGTTGCGCAGGCTTTGCGCGCTGCCCTGGCCGATCAGACGGCCGTTTTCGATCAGATAGCCGCGATCGGCGATGGCCAGGCTGCGCTTGGCATTCTGTTCCACCAGCAGCACGCCGATCCCGGAATCGCGGATGCGCGCGAGGCTTGCGAAAAGCTCGCCGCAGATCAGCGGCGAAAGCCCCAGCGAGGGTTCATCCAGCAGCAGGATATCGGGGGCGGACATCAAGGCGCGGCCGATGGCCACCATCTGCTGTTCGCCGCCGCTCATGGTGCGCGCGCGTTGATTCAGCCGTTCGCCCAACCGTGGAAACAAGTCGAGGATGCGGGCGAGATTCTCCGCCTCCCTGGCTCTGGCGCGGCGCGCGAAAGCGCCAAGCTGCAAATTCTCGCGCACGCTGAGATCGCCGAAAATGCCGCGGCCTTCCGGCACCAGGGCGATGCCGGCCTCCACGATACGGTCGGCGCGCAGCCGGGCGATATCCTGCCCCGCCAATCTGACCGATGCGCCTGGTTCGGTGGGCACCAGGCCGGCAACGGCCTTGAGCAGGCTGGTTTTGCCGCCGCCATTGGCGCCCAGGATCACCACCATCTCGCTGGCGGCGACGGCAAGCGCCACGCCGTGCAAAGCCCTGTGCTGGCCATAGGCCACGGAAAGGCCGGCAATCTCCAGGCGGATCGCATCAGTCATGATCGTCGCCCAGATAGGCCCGCACCACGGCCGCGTCGGTCAGCACCGTTTCGGGCCGGCCATCGGCAATCCGGCTGCCGGCATTCATCACCACGCAGCGGTCGCAGAGCGCGCGGATGGCATCCATCACATGCTCCACCATCAGGATGGTCAAACCTTCGCTGCGCAATTGCCGGATCAACGCGATGCCCTGCTGCAATTCGGTGGGATTGAGGCCGGCCAGCCATTCATCCAGCAGCAGCAGGCGCGGTTTCAGCGCCAAGGCGCGGGCGAGTTCCAGCCGCTTCTGGTCGATATAGGTGAGCGCATCGGCCGGCTGGCCGCCGCGACCGGCGAGGCCCACACGGACAAGCTGCGCTTCCGCCGCCGCTTCCGCGTCGCGGCCCCACAGGCGGTGGCTGCCGAAAGCCAGGCCGGCCAGCACATTCTCGGCGCAGGTCATGGAATTGAGCACGCGCACAAGCTGGAAGGTGCGGGCCACGCCCAGCCGTGCGATCTCGTGCGGGGCCAGGCCGGCAATGGCATGGCCTTGAAAATCGACCTGGCCGGCATCCGGCTTCAATGCGCCCGACAGCAGGTTCAGCACCGTGGTCTTGCCCGAGCCGTTCGGCCCCAGCAGGCCGACGATCTCGCCCGAAGCGAGCGTGAAGCCGACATTGTCCACCGCCACCAAGCCGCCGAAGCGCCGGGTGAGGCCGGATATGCGCAGCAGCGTTGCCTGGCTCATGGTTTGCTTCGCCCTGCGGTCAGGCGTTCCAGCAGGCCGGCCAGGCCCTGCGGAATGGCATAGACGATCAGCAGGAAGGCAAGCCCGATCAGGATGCTGAAATGATTCGGGAAGCGGGCCAGCAGGAATTCGAACAGCAGCACCAGCGGCACCACGCCGATCAGCGGCCCCCACAGCCGGTGCGCGCCGCCGAGCAGGGCCATGATCAGCACCTGGAAGGAAACCACCGGGTTGAAGGAGATCGTCGGGTCGATATAGGTCCAGCGCGGCGCCATCACGGCGCCGGCCAGCGCCATGAAGGCGGCGCTGATCACGAACAGCGCGACTTTCGCCGCCGTGGTGTTGATGCCGACATGGCGCGCCACGGTTTCGTCGTCGCCGATCACCCGCAGCGCCAGGCCCAG
>JAYSEE010000199.1:0-6836 GCA_041914045.1 Ferrovibrio sp.
ATGCTGCTGCGCATCCAGAACGATCTGTTCGACCTGGGCGCCGATCTGGCGACGCCGGAACAGGAAAACCCGAAATACCCGCCGCTGCGCGTGGTGCAGGCCCAGGTGGACCGGCTGGAAGCCGAGATCGACGCCATGAATGCCGCCATTCCGCCGCTGACCTCCTTTATTCTGCCCGGCGGCAGCCCGGCGGCGGCCTATCTGCATCTGGCCCGCACCCTGGCCCGCCGCGCCGAGCGCCTCGCGGTGCAGCTGGCCGAGCGCGAAACCATCAATCCGGTGGTGGTGCGCTATCTGAACCGGCTGTCCGATCATCTGTTCGTGGCCGCCCGGCATGCCAACAATAACGGCGCCGACGATGTGCTCTGGGTGCCCGGCAAGAACCGTTAACCGCGTCGGCAAAATCTGCCGAAACAATCTTTCAGCCGGTCGCTCGGCAAAATCTGCCCAGCCGATTCGGGAAAAATATTTCATTTGATACAATGCGTTAGGCTGTAATTTCAGCTTGGCACGCAGCTTGCTTATCCCTGGCCATAGCAATTGGTCCAAGCCAGGAGACGAGCAATGACCATCAGTGGCGCCCTGCAAACCGCGATTACCGGCCTGAACGGCCAGTCGACCGCCATCGGCTTCATTTCCGACAACGTCGCGAACGCAACCACCAACGGCTACAAGAAGGTGGAATCGCGCTTCTCCACGCTGATCACGCAGTCCAGCGCCCAGGCCAACACCCACTCGCCCGGCGGCGCGCTGAACCAGCCTTTCTTCGCCAACAATGCCCAGGGCGCCATCCAGCAGGTCAGCTCCACCACCTCGGTGGCGGTGAGCGGCGGCGGCTTCATCCCGGTGTCGAAGAAAATCGGCGTCGATGAAACCACCGGCCTGCCGGAATTCGAAACCACCTCCTACTACACCCGCGTGGGCGATTTCATCCAGAACGAGGATGGCTACCTGGTCAACTCGTCGGGTTACTTCCTGCGCGGCTTCGCGCTGACCGAAGACACCACCACCGGCGCGCTGACCATGTCGGCCACGCCCACCGAAGTGCGCGTCTCCAATCTGTTGGACAGCCCGGTCGCCACCAGCCAGATCGAATATTCCGCCAACCTACCGGCCAACGTGACCGACAGCGCCGGCGCCCTGCCCGCCACCCTGGCGGCCAACTCGATCCAGGTTTTCGACAGCCTGGGCAATGCCCGCACGCTGGATCTGACCTGGAGCCGCACCGCCGCGAATAACTGGGAACTCAGCATCTCCACCGTGGACGATACCGGCGCCACCCAGACCTTCGGCCCCGCCGCCATCACCTTCGGCGATCTCGGCGGCGTGGTGGGCGCGGGCGTGCCCGGCACCATCGGCACCATCACCACCGGCGGCGGCCTGACCGCGCCGGCCACGCAGGCGGATGGCGACAACGCCGCTCTCACCTTCTCGGTGGATTTCTTCGCCGACGGCACCACCCAGAACCTGACCCTCGATCTGGGCTCGTTCAACACCACCGTCGGCACCACGCAATTCGCCGGCACCAGCCTGGCGCTGAACGATTTCAGCCAGAACGGCGTGCCGCGCGGCAATTTCAAGAGCCTGGCGATCGACAATAACGGCCAGGTCTCGGTCACCTTCGACAACGGCAATGTGCGGCCGTTCTACCAGTTGCAGCTCGCCAAGTTCCGCGATCCGACCGAACTGGACCGCGTGGACGGCAACGCCTTCCTGGAAACCCCCGGCTCCGGCTCCGCCGTGCTGACCGATGTGGGCGGCAGCGGCGTCGGCAACCTGGTCTCGGCCGCCATCGAACAGTCGAACGTGGATATCGCCGAGGAGTTTTCCAAGATGATCGTCGCGCAGCGCGCCTATTCGGCCAATGCCCGCCTGATCACCGTGGCCGACGAATTGCTGCAGGAAACCATCAATATCCGCCGCTAAGCCGCCGGAGCAACGGCGGCGCTGATGCGCCGCCGGAGAAGGAAAAGCCGCCATGTCGCTCTCTGCCGCACTCTCCACCTCGGTCGCCGCGCTCGCCGCGTTCCAGACCCAGACCCGGCTGCTCTCGGCCAATGTGGGCAATGCGCAGAACGAGAATTACACGCGCAAGGTCGCCACGCTGACCACGCCCGGCATCGACGGCCTGCCCGGCGCGCCGCTGATCGCCACCATCACCCGCGTGGCGGCCAAGGATGTGCAGCAGGATCACTACAATACGCAGGCCGATCTCGGCCGCCTGAACACCGCCACCGATCTGACCCAGGCGCTGGCCGATATTCTGGATGCCACCAATACCGACGGCACGCAGCCGGAACTGGCCGCCCTGCTGTCGCGCTTCGAAGACGCCTGGAAGACCTTGGAAGCCAATCCCGAGGATTTGGCGTCGTCGCAGAATGTGATCCGCCGCGGCCAGGATCTGGTGCTGAAGATCAATCAGTTGAACGCCCGCCAGACCGAACTGCGCACCCGCGCCGACGAACAGGCCGAAGCGGCGGTGAGTACAATCAACACCGCTTCGACGGAAATCCAGAAATTGAACGTGCAGATCACCGCGGCGCTTGGCGCCGGCCAGCCGACCGGCGATCTGGAGGATTTGCGCGACCAGCATGTGCGCAGCATCGCCGACTTGGTGGATGTGCGCGTACTGACCAATGATCGCGGCGAGATGAGCGTTTACACCACCGGCGGCATCCAGATCACCGGCACGGTGGCGCAGCAATTCACCTATACCCGCTCGTCCACCACCACGGCCGGCACCGTCACCTATCAGGGTTCGACGAATTCGCTGAATACCGGCATCCTGAACGGCAGCCTGCGCGCCGTGCTGGATTATCTCGACCCCACCGATGCCGCATTGAACAGCACCGACCCCAATGTCGGCACGCTGGCGAAATACGCCAACCAACTCGATGCTTTCGCCTTCAATCTGGTGGACATGGTGAACACCGCCTATGCCGGCGCCGAGGGCGTGGTGCCGGCGCCGACGCCGGCCGAAGGCACCGAATTCTTCACCGCCTTCACGGCCGCCGAAACCGGCTTCGAGGCGCAGTCGCTTACCATCAACGCCGATCTGCTGACCGGCGCCGCCACCCTGAAAGTGCTGGCTGCCGGCCCGGTGCAGCAGGCCATGCGCACCACCCTGATCTCCGCCGCCAATGTCAACCGCTCGGGCGTGACCGACAATACCGGCGCGGCGCAATCCAACGGCTTGGCGCTGAACAACGTCAATCTGTTCGGCCTGGTGGACGGCATCATGGCTTACGCCGCCCGCACCACCGATGTGAACGAAACCAACCGCGATGCCGCCGAACGCGTGGAACACACGCTGGACCAGAAATACCGCAATCTGACCGGCGTCGATATCGATACCGAACTGGCGACCCTGCAAGTGCTGCAGAACAACTACGCCGCCATGGCGAATGTTCTGAATGCCGTCACGCAGATGTTCGACCAGGTCATTGCAATCGGGAGGTAAGCCATGGTCGCCGCTGTTTCGGGCTCCACCCAACTCGCCCGCATCTTCGATCAAACCCGCCAAATTCGGCAATTGAACCTGCAACTCACCCTGCAAGAGGGGCAGCTTTCCTCCGGCCGCTATGCCAACGGCTTGATCGGCGTGGCGCCCCGCGCCCAGGAAGTGGCCGATCTGAAGGCCGAATTGAAGACCGTGGAAACCTACAAGAGCGGCACGCTTTCGGCGCAGAACCGCGTGCGCCTCTATGGCCTGACCATGGAGCAGATCATCGACACGGCGACCGACGCCAAGGATCTGATGATCAAGAATCGCGACAGCTTCTTCGCCGCCACCTCGGCGCCGACGGCCCAGGCCGACGTGCTGCTCGACCGCATCGGCACTCTGCTGCAAACCAAGGATGGCGACCGCTTCATCTATGGCGGCCGCAACTTCCAGATCAATCCGATCAATGGCCAGCTCTCGACCAACGCGCTGCTGGGCCAGAATTACGGCGCCGGCGCGGTGCCGGGCGCCTATACCGAGATCACCGAGGCCGATCCGGTGGCCAGCCAGGTGGAATATCTGAATTTCCCGTCCACCGACGATGGCGAGAATTTCCAGATCAAGGACAATTACTATTTCGACCGGACCGGCTACGCGCCAGTGGACGACCCGGCCACGCCAAGCGTGGATGAAAGCACCACCGGCGCCGCCGAAACCCAGTTCGTCGGCCTGTATGTGGACGACAACGAGCGGGTGGAATACGGCCAGACCGCCGCCGACCCGGCCTTCCAGCGCGTGGTGGACGCCATCGTGCGCTTCCGTTCGTCGCTCCAGGATATCGGCGACAGCCAGCTTTTCACCCAGCGGGTGGACGACGCCATCGCCCATCTGGAAACCGCCATCAGCCAGTTGCAGAATCTGGCCTCCGCCAACGGCCATGTGGAACAGCGGCTGAAGGAAGTGCAGACCCGCCACGACCGCAGCACCGATGTGCTGAAGACGCGGATCGGCAATATCGAGAATGTGGACGTGGCCGAAACCGCCACCCTGATCAAGTCGCTGCAAACCTCGCTGGAAGCCAGCTACACTATCACCCGCGACAGCCTGCAGCTCTCGCTGGTCAACTTCCTGAAATAAGCGCCCCGCCGGCGGGGTTGATAAATAGGCCGGTTATCCTATAGTCCCGGGCCAATCGAAGGGTCCGGGCCATGGATATCCATCTGCACAACACATTGTCGCGCGTGAAAGAGAAATTCGTGCCGGTGGATGCCGGCCGGGTGACGATGTATGTCTGCGGCCCCACCGTCTACAATTTCGCCCATATCGGCAATGCCCGCCCGGCCGTGGTGTTCGACGTGCTGCGCCGGTTGCTGGAAAGCGAATATCCGCGCGTAATCTATGTGCGCAACGTCACCGACGTGGAAGACAAGATCAACAATGCCGCCAAGGCCGAAGGCGTGCCGATCGGCGTAATCACCGAACGCTATCTCGCCGCCTATCATGCCGACATGCAGGCGCTGGGCGTGCCGCCGCCGGGCATCGAGCCGAAGGTGACCGGGCATATTCAGCAGATTGTGGAGATGATCGAACGGCTGATCGCCAATGGCCATGCCTATGCGGCGGAAGGCCATGTGCTGTTCAATGTGCCGTCCTATGCCGAATACGGCCGGCTGTCGCGCCGCAACCGCGACGAGATGATCGCCGGCGCGCGCGTGGATGTGGCGCCCTATAAGCGCGATCCGGCGGATTTCGTGCTGTGGAAGCCGTCGGCCGAGGGCGTGCCGGGCTGGGACAGCCCCTGGGGCTTCGGCCGGCCGGGCTGGCATATCGAATGCTCGGCGATGATCGACGCGACGCTCGGCTCCGGCCCGCTGGACATCCATGGCGGCGGCCATGACCTGATCTTCCCGCATCACGAAAACGAAATCGCGCAAAGCACCTGCGCCAATAGCGGCCAGCTGGGCGGCCAGCCTTTCTGCCGCTACTGGATGCATAACGGCTTCGTGAATGTGGATGCCGAGAAAATGTCGAAATCGCTAGGCAATGTGCTGCTGGTGCGCGATCTGCGCGAGCAGGCGCCCGGCGAGGCGATCCGGCTTGCCTTGCTGTCGGCGCATTACCGCCAGCCGCTGGATTGGAGCGATGCCGGCCTGCGCGAAGCCAAGGCGCAGCTCGACCGCCTCTACCGCACGCTGGAAGCCCTGCAGGATGTGCAGACCGAGGAGATGCCGACGCCGGAAAGTTTCCGCGCCGCGCTGGCCGACGATCTGAACACGCCGAAGGCTTTGGCCGAATTGCATGCCCTGGCCAGCGCCGCCAACAAGGCGATAGACCCGGATGAGCGCGGCCGCCTGAAAGGCCAGATGCTGGCGGCAGGCAAGCTGATCGGCCTGTTGCAGCAGCAGCCCGCCGCCTGGTTCCAGGGCGGCGAGGCCGCCGATGATGCCGCCGAGATCGAGGCCGCCATCGCCCAGCGCAAGGCTGCGCGGGCCGCCAAGAACTGGGCCGAAAGCGACCGCATCCGCGACGAACTGGCCGCGCGCGGCATCCTGCTGGAAGACAAGGCCGGCGTGACCACTTGGCGGCGGGCGCCATGAGCCAAAGCATTGCCGAAGCACAGGCGGAGATCGTCGAGGATTTCGCGCTGTTCGACGATTGGATGGACCGCTACCGTTTCCTGATTGATCTCGGCCGCGCCTTGCCGCCCTATCCGGATGCCCTGCGCACCGATGAATGGCGGGTGAAAGGTTGCATCAACCGTGCCTGGCTGCATGGCGAGGCGCGCGATGGTCGGGTTTATTATCAGGCCAGCAGCGAAAGCGAGATCGTGGCCGGGCTGATCGCCCTGCTGCTGAAAGTCTATTCCGGCCGCACGCCCGCCGAGATCGTGAACAACCCGCCGGATTTCCTGGGCAAGATCGGCGTGTGGGAGAATATCACCTCCAACCGCATCAACGGCCTGAACGGCATGATCGGCCTGATCCAGGGCGTGGCCAAGGCGGCGCTTTAAACGCGGCAATCAGGATTGCTTGGCCTCGATCTGGTCGATGGCCTTCACGGTGGCTTCGAAGGGCAGCAGCACGGCGTTGTGGCGGGCCTTGTGGTCGCGCACCGGGCTCAGCACTTCCAGATCGGTGAAAACGCCGCCGGCGAAATCCGGGCCGGGCGGCGGGCCGCCCTCCTTCAGCATGGCGCGCATGCGGGCCAGCAGATCGCGCAGGGTGGCGGCATCCTGGCCCACCACATGGCGGCCGAAAATCGAGGCGGAAGCCTGGCCGAGCGCGCAGGCTTTCACCAGTTGGCCATAGCCCACCACCCGGTCGCCTTCCATCTTCAGGTCCACGGTGATGCGGCTGCCGCAGAGCGGACTGTGATGCGTAACGGTTGCATCCGG
>JAYSEE010000200.1:0-6791 GCA_041914045.1 Ferrovibrio sp.
ACTTGACCCGCTTCGCGCTGTCGGGCGGTCGCGTGCTGTTCGCCGAGAATTGCGCGCCTTGCCACCAGTCGGGCGGCACCGGCGCCAAGGGGTATCCCAACTTGGCCGACGACGATTGGCTTTGGGGCGGCGACATCGAGACGATCCACCAGACCTTGCGCAACGGCATCCGTTGGCCGGGCAACGACGATACCCGGGTTTCGCAGATGCCGCGCTTCCTGGCCGACGGCATGCTCACCGCGCCGCAAGTGAACGCGGTGGCCGATTACGTGATGTCGTTGTCCGGCATCGGCCCGGCCAATGCGCCGACCGTCGCCGAGGGCGCGAAGATCTTCGCCGAGCAATGCGTGGCTTGCCATGGCGAGCAAGCCAAGGGCAATCGCGAGCTTGGAGCTCCGAATCTGACCGATAAGATCTGGCTCTACGGCTCCGACAAGGCGGCCATCGTGCAGACCATCGCGCAGAGCCGCAACGGCGTGATGCCGGCCTGGGGCGGACGCCTCGATCCGGCCACCGTCAAGATGCTGGCGCTGTACGTGCACGCGCTTGGCGGCGGCGAATAAAGCGTAACGGCGAGTAAAGGCCGGTTTTTGTAAACGGAAGCCGGGGTGGCAGACGTGAGCGAAGTATCGAAAACATCGGGCGCGAAGCCCGAAACAGCAGCGCACGCGGGTGCGGCGCATGAGGACGCAGCGTTGGGCATGTTCTCGCCCTCGCTGTATGCCGACCATGTTAAAGTGTATCCGCGCGCGGTTTCCGGCACGTTCCGCAACATCAAGTGGGCGGTGCTGATCGCTTGCCTGGCGCTGTATTATATCGGCCCGTGGGTCCGCTGGGATCGCGGACCGAACGCGCCCAGTCAGGCGCTGCTGCTCGATATGGAAGGCCGGCGCGGCTATTTCTTCTGGATCGAAATCTGGCCGCAGGAAGTCTATTACATCACCGGCCTGCTGATCCTTGGCGCGGTGGCGCTGTTCCTTGCCACCGCTTTGTTCGGCCGCATCTGGTGCGGCTATACCTGCCCGCAGACGGTGTGGACCGACCTGTTCATGCTGGTCGAACGCTGGATCGAAGGCGACCGCAACGCCCGCATCCGGCTCGATAAGCAGCCGCTGAGTTTCGATAAGGTTTGGCGCAAGGTCGCCAAGCACTCGGTCTGGCTGCTGATCGCGGCGGCCACCGGCGGCGCCTGGATCATGTATTTTCAGGATGCGCCCACGGTGACGCGCGAAATGTTCACCGGCCAGGCCGGCATGGGCACGTATTTCTTCTTCGGCCTGTTCACCGGCACCACCTATCTGCTGGCCGGCTGGGCCCGCGAGCAGGTTTGCACCTATATGTGCCCCTGGCCGCGTTTCCAGGCCGCGATGCAGGACGAGCATACCCTGGCCGTGACCTACCAGGGCTGGCGCGGCGAGAAGCGCGGCAGCCATAAGACCGGGCAGAGCTGGGAAGGCCGCGGCGATTGCGTGGATTGCCGCGCCTGCGTGAATGTGTGTCCCACCGGCATTGATATCCGCGACGGCCAGCAACTGGAATGCATCGGCTGCGGCCTGTGCATTGATGCCTGCGACGACATTATGGGCAAGGTCGGCCGTCCGCTGCGGCTGATCGACTTCGTTTCGGTGGTGAATCTCGAACGCCGGGCGAAGAAGCAGCCGCAGATATTGAAGCTGCTGCGCAGCCGCACGGTGATCTATTCCGTGCTGCTGGTGCTGGTATTGGCGGTGATGACGGCCGCGCTGGCGCTGCGCAGCGACGTGGAAATCAATGTGCTGCACGACCGCGCGCCGCTTTTCGTTACGCTGTCGGACGGCTCGCTGCGCAATGGCTATACCGTAAAGGTGCTGAACAAGCGCCGCGAGCCGGTGCAATACCGCCTCAGCCTGGCCGATATGCCCTCAGCCGGCTTGTTCCTGGGCGGCGAACGCGATGCCGGCCTGCAAAACGAACTGGTGCTGGATGTGGAGCCGGACAGCGTGGGCGAATTCCGCCTGTTCGTGCGCATTCCGCGCCAGGCGGTGAAGAGCCCCAGCACCGATATGGATATGGTGCTGCGCGATGCCGCCACTGGCCGCAAGGCGGCGACCTATACCACCAAGTTCAACGGCCCGAATTGAGGAGGCTGCCATGGCCCAGGTGATCAAATCGGGGGCGATCAAATCGGCGGCGATCAAACCGGCCGGGCGCTGGATTCCCTGGCTTTTCGTTGTCGGCTTCCTGGTGGTGTTCGGCGTCAATGCCACGCTGATCGCGTTTGCCACCGATACCTTCAGCGGCTTGGTGGTGGAGCATCCCTACAAGAAGGGCCAGGAATTCGACCGCACCAAGGCGCGGTTGAGCGAACAGGCCGCCATGGGTTGGCAGGTCAAATTGCAGCGCGAAGATAAGAGCGATGGCCGCATCGCGCTGGTGCTGTCGTTCGACGACGCCAAGGGCAAGCCGCTGGATAATCTGAACATCGTGGCCGAATTGCAGCGGCCGGTGGAAAACTTGGCGGCGCTGGAACTCGGATTCCAGCCGGTCGGCGCCGGCCGCTATCGCGCCGAATTCCTGCCGCCCAAGCATGGCCAGTGGGATTTGCATTACACCGCGCAACAGGGCGAGCGCCTTTATGAAGGCGCGGAGAGGCTGTTCGTGCGATGACCGCAGCTTTGCTGCAATTGCCGCGGAACCAAGCTGCCGGGTCCGATGCCCCGGCAATGGCGGTCTGCGTGCATTGCGGCGGCGATCTCGGCGCCAATCCTGTCGATGGCCGTTTCTGCTGTCGCGGCTGTTCGGGCGCTCATGCCATCATCAAGGGTTTGGGGCTGGAGCAGTATTACGCTCTGCGCGGCGAAGCGGGGCGCGGCGAACGGCCTGAAACCGTCAATGACGGCGCTGATTGGAGCGACTTCGTGGCAGTTGCGCCGGATGGCGGCCAACGTATCGAATTGTTGGTGGAAGGCCTGCATTGCGCGGCTTGCTTGTGGCTGATCGAGCAGGCCTTGCGCGCCCAGCCGGATGTAACCCAGGCGCGGGTCTCTGTCGCCACCCGGCGGCTGCATCTGGAGTGGAAGGGCGCGGCGGAACGGGTGAATGCCCTGGGCGGCATCGTGCAGGGCCTGGGCTATCGCTGCCTGCCTTACACGGCGGAAGGGTTGGAGCAGGCCGGCCAGAATGAAGAAAAGCGTTTGCTGCGCGCCATGGCGGTGGCCGGCTTCGCGGCGGCGAATATCATGCTGCTCAGCGTTTCGGTCTGGTCGGGTCATCTCGGCTCGATGGGGCCTGCCACGCGCGACCTGTTCCATTTGCTCTCCGGCTTGATCGCCATTCCCGCCATTCTCTATGCCGGGCAGCCTTTCTTCCGTTCGGCTTTCGCCGCCTTGCGCCAGGGCCGCACCAATATGGATGTGCCGATTTCCATCGGCGTGACCTTGGCGGCGGCGGTGAGCGTGGCCGAGTTGATCCGCTCCGGGCCGCATGCCTATTTCGACGCGGCCGTGACCCTGCTGTTCTTTCTGCTGGTCGGCCGCTATCTCGACCGCCGCGCGCGCGGCGTGGCCCGGCGCGGCGCCGAACGGCTGATCGCCTTCACCGCGCGGCCGGTGACGGTGCTGACCGCAGAAGGCACGCGCCAGCGCCCGGCCGCCAAGGTGCTGGCCGGCGATTGCGTGCTGGTCGCCAGCGGCGAACGCATTCCGGTGGATGGCGTGGTGCGCGAGGGAGCCTCCGCGCTGGATGCCAGCCTGATCGACGGCGAAACCATGCCGCGTCCGATTGCGCCCGGCGGCAAGGTATTCGCCGGCATGATCAATCTGGATGCGCCATTGCAGGTGGACGTGACCGCCGTGGGCCGCGACACCTTGCTGGGCGAAATCGCGCGCTTGATGGAGGCCGCGGAGCAGGGCCGCGGCCGTTTCGTGCAATTGGCCGATAAAGTGGCGCGCTATTACGCGCCGGTGGTGCATGCCGCCGCTTTGCTGAGTTTCCTCGGCTGGGTATTCATCGGCGATGCCGATATCCGCAGCGCCATTTTGATCGCCGCCGCCGTGCTGATCATCACCTGCCCCTGCGCGCTGGCGCTGGCGGTGCCGGTGGTGCAGGTGGTGGCGAGCAGCCGGTTGATGGCGGCGGGCATTCTTTTGAAATCGGCTTCCGCGCTGGAGCGCTCGGCGGCCATCGACACCATCGTGTTCGACAAGACCGGCACGCTTACTCTTGGCGAACCGCGCCTGCTGCCGGATGCCGCGCAGGCAGCCGAGGATTTGCGCGCCGCCGCCGCGCTGGCGGCCCGCAGCCGGCATCCGCTTTGCCGCGCCTTGCTGGCGGCTTGCCCGGATGCGCTGCCCGCTGAAGCCGTGGAGGAAGTGACCGGCGGCGGCCTGCGCCGCATGACACCGGATGGCGAAATCCGCCTGGGCAATGCGCGGTTCTGCGGCTTGCCAGAGCGCGAGGACGGCTTCACCGGCAGCGAAATCTGTTTTGTCCGTCCTGGCTATGCGCCGTTGCGCTTCCGCTTTCAGGATACCTTGCGCGCGGATGCGGCCGCCGCCATCGCCGCGCTGCAAGGGCAGGGCTATCGCATCCAGCTTCTGTCCGGCGACCGCCGGCCGGTGGTGCAGGCCATTGCCGAGCGGCTGGGCATTGCCGATTGGCGCGCCGAGACCGATCCGGTGAGCAAGGCGTCCTGCATCGCCGATTTGCAGCGCGTTGGCCATCGCGTGCTGATGGTGGGCGATGGATTGAACGATGCGGTGGCCCTGGCCGCCGCCGATGCCTCGCTGTCGCCGGCCACCGGCCTGGATGTGGCGCAGAATGCCGCCGATGCGGTGTTTCGCGGCGGCCGTTTGATGGCGGTGGCGGATTTTCTGAAACTGGCGCGCGCCAGCCGCCGGCTGACGGTGCAGAATCTGCTGGCCGCGCTGGGGTATAATCTGTTCGCAGTGCCGCTGGCGATTGCCGGTTTCGTCACGCCGCTGGTGGCGGCGGTGGCGATGTCGTCATCCTCGCTGGTGGTGGTGCTGAATGCGCTGCGCATGCCGCGCGGCGATGTTTCGGCAACCCGGGAAAGCGAGGCGGCATGACCATTCTGCTGTATCTGATTCCGGTGGCGCTTGGGCTCGGCCTGATCGGCATGGTGGGATTCCTGTGGGCGCTGCGTTCAGGACAATTCGATGATCTGGAAGGCGCAGGACAGCGCGTGCTGTTCGACGACGCCGATGCGCAACAACGGCTAAGGAGGCCGAAACAATGAATATCTTCGGATTTTGGGTGATGTGCGCGATTACCGTTCTGCTCGGCATTTTGGGCGTCGTAGTCGCTGCCGGCGCGCATGATTTCGGCGCCATCTTCTTCGGTCTCGGATTGGCCGTTTTCGCGGTAATCTACAATTACTGGGCCGTGCTGTATTACGACGACAAAAAAGCGTAACATCACGTTTCCGGCGGGTGTGACGGCGCTCACATTCCGCACGCTTGCTCTCCGGTGCTGCCTGCGTCATGTGTGGCGTCAGGTTTTACCGGAGATTATGCCATGCAGCAGCGTTATCGTCTTTTTACCGCCTTGGTCACCGCCCTGGCTGGGCTTTCCGTTTTCGCCGTCACGGATGCGACCTTCGCGCAGGTGAAGGCCGAAGTGCCGAAGATCACCGTCGGCGGCTATCTCACCGAAGTTTTCAAGGTTCAGGACAGGCCGAACAATCCCACGCAAGTGGATCGCAACAGCACGGCGCTTTCCGCCGATGCGGAAATCTATTTCAATCTGCGTTCTGTGCTGGATAACGGCCTGATCATCGGCGGTCGGGTGGAGCTGGAAGCCTCCACCGAGACCGATCAGATCGACGAGCGCTATCTCACGCTGGAACGCGCCGATATCGGCAAGGCGGAGTTCGGCTCCACCGATCGCGCCACCTCGAAAATGATCTACGGCGCGCCGACCGCCAGTCCCGGTTATGGCACCGTCGATCCCACCAGCGCCATCGCCATTACCTTGGCTCCGGCTGGCGCGCGCACCACGGGCAATTTCAGCAAATTCGTCGGCGACGATGCCGAGGGCATCAATCTCTATACCGCCGCGGATCGCTATTTCGGCTCCAAGGCCGGCAAGGGCCTGATGCTTGGCCTGTCTTACGTGCCGGATGGCTGCGAGGATTTCAGCCAGGCCACGGGCGCGGCAGGCAGCAATGTCACCGGCGGTTCCGGCCGCTCCTGCGGCGGCGGCTTCGGGCGCACCACCGATGCCGGGCAATTCTCCAATGTCTATCAGCTCGGCGCCAATTACGTGGAAAGCTTCGGCGTATTCGATGTCGGCCTTTATGCCGGCTATGCGCGCTATGCCATCGAGGCCAATACCACGTCGGGCGGCGCCACGCTGTTTCAGCAGCAGGGCCTGCAAGCCTACGCTCTCGGCGGCATGCTGACCTACAACATCTCCGGCGGCGCGGCGGTGCAGGTCGGCGGCCTCTATAAGAATGAGGAAACCGGCTCGAAGAATCCTGCCACCGGCCTGGGCGGCGATAAGCGCGATGTCTACACCGCCGGCACGCGCTATATCAGCAACGGCGTCAATCCCGGCTCGTACAGCCTGGGCATCGACTATGCCCGCAGCAAGACCGATCAAGGCAACACGGCTGGCGTGGTTGCGGCGGGGCGCGACGCCTATAGCTGGGTTTCCGCCGGCGCGACGTATCAGCTGGGTCCGGGCGTGCTCGGTTTCGCCGGTCTTGGCCGTTATGAATACGAAGATGCGGTCGCGCCCACGGCGGCCACGAATAATGATTCGAAGGTGAATTTCGGCTTGCTGGGCATGAG
>JAYSEE010000201.1:0-6740 GCA_041914045.1 Ferrovibrio sp.
GAACGCGGCAAGGTGCGCCTGTCGATGAAGGTGGTGGACCAGGAGACCGGCGAAGACCTTTCGCTGCGTCCGAAGGCCGAAACCGCCGTCGATGGCGGCCAGGACGACTAAGCATTTCCGCAACGGAAATCCACGGAAAGGCCGGGCCAGCGCCCGGCCTTTTTCGTTGGCGCTTTCCCGGCGCGCGGAAACGCTCTATGTGACGGAGAGGAGTTGTGACGGAGAGGAGTTCCATGCCATGCCGACATTGCTTTCCGTCATCGACGCCATCGCCGAACAGGACGGCGCCTATACCCTGCAGGCGCCGCCCGAATGGTCGCAAGGCCGCACGCTTTACGGCGGCATGACCACGGCGCTTTCGGCGGTGGTGGCGCAGCGGGCGGCGCCCGGCCTGCCGCCGCTGCGTTCGGCGCAGGTGGCTTTCGTCGGTCCCGCCTCGGGCCGGCTGAGTTTCACGCCCGGCCTGCTGCGCCAGGGCAAATCCAGCGTCATCCTCGGCGTGGATTGCCGATCCGAAGCCGGCATGGCGGCGCGCGCGATCTTTACCTATGGCGCCGAGCGCGACAGCGGCATCGCGCATGATTTCTCTGCCAGATCCGATCTGGCGGTGGCGCCGCCCGGCCCCGATGCCTGCCCGCCTTTCGCCGGCCCGGGGGTTCTCACGCCCACTTTCTTTCAGAATTTCGATGTGCGGCTGGCGGCCGGGCTGTTGCCGGCATCGGGCGGCGGCGCGCCGGATTTCACCGTCTGGGTGCGGCATCTCGATGCCGCCGGGGTCGATCCCGTGGTCGCGCTGCTGGCGCTCGCCGATGCGCCGCCGCCTGCCGTCATGGTGCAGTTCAAGGCCTTCGCGCCGATCAGCACAATGACCTGGGGCATTGATCTGTTCCACCCGATCGCCGCCGGCGATGCGGCGGCTGACGATTGGCATCTGCTGCGCACGCATAGCGAACAGGCCGCGCATGGCTATTCGCTGCAGGCCATGGAAGTCTGGAACGCGGCCGGCGCGCGCGTGGCGGCGGCGCGGCAGATGGTGGCCCTGTTCGCCTGAGCGACAGAGGCCACCAAAGCTCTTATTCCATCATCGCCGTCTTGCCGACGGATCAGCCCTTATAGCCGCCCTCGAAGGCGGTTTCGCTCAGCGGTTTACGGCTGTTGGGCACTTCGCGGGCGGCCAGCGCCTCGGGCAGGATCGACTTGTCGCCCTGGCGGCCGATGACGATGCCGGCTTCTACGTTGAAATCGGCCGGCATGTTCAGCGCGGTCTTGGCGCGGGCGCGGTCGAAGCCGACGATGCCATGCGCCGCCCAGCCGGACAAAGTCGCCTGCAAGGCCAGGCTGGCCCAGGCCGCGCCGGTATCGTAGGACGGCGTCATCGAAACCATTTCGGCGCCGTTCGGGCCGATGAAGGCGGCCTTGGAGGCAACCACGATGATGGCGGCGGCGGTCTTCGCCCAGGCCTGATTGCCTTCGTTCAGCAAGCCGAAGAAGGTATCCCAATGCGGCGTGTCGCGGCGGGCATAGAACAGACGCCAAGGCTGCGAATTATAGGCCGACGGCGCCCAGCGCGCGGCTTCCAGGATGGTGTTCAGATCGGCGGGCGAAATCGCCTCGCCGGTGAAGGCGCGCGGCGACCAGCGCTGCAGGAACTGGGCGTGAAGCGGATGATCGGCCTGGCGGCCATTGGCAGCAGTCATGACTTTGTCCCCATTGCTGAAAAACACAGGCGCTAATAAACGCTGGCGCTAATGTTGCGTATCGGTAAGAAAAATAAACCCCTCGGCGGCGGAAATTTTTCATTCCGCGATTTCCGCGGAGCCGGTTCCGATATGGAAACCGCGCCAACCCCATGCCATGCTCGATGCCGGCATCAGCATCGGCAAAGGCTTCACGGAGCGGGCGTCATGGCGAGCGGCATTTCCCGGCGGCGTTTCCTCGCGGCGGCATCGCCGCTGGCCTTGGCCGGCTGCGTCGCGGCGAGGGAAAAAGCCGCCGATCCGGCGGCCGGCCAAGGCAATTCGGGCTTTTCGCATGGCGTTGCCAGCGGCGATCCGGATGCCTCCAGCCTGCTGTTATGGACGCGCTATGTTTCCGCCGATGGCCAGGCGGCAATGCTGCAATGGGAAGTCGCCGGCGATCCCGGCTTTGCCGCCATTATCGCGCGCGGCAGCGTTCAGGCCGCGCCGGCGCGGGATTTCTGCGCCAAGGCCGTGGCCGCCGGGCTGCCTGCCGATCGCCGATTATATTACCGTTTCCGCGCCGCCGATGGCGCGGTTTCGCCCACCGGCCGGGGCCGCACCTTGCCGGTCAGCGGCCGCCGCGCCATGAAGCTGGCGGTGTTTTCCTGCGCCAATATCGGCTTCGGCTATTTCAACGCCTATGCCCATGCCGCCATCCGCGACGATCTCGATCTGCTGCTGCATCTTGGCGATTACATCTACGAATACGGCGACAAGACTTATCCGTCGCCGTCGCAGCGCGGCCCGGGCCGCGCGGGTTTGCAGCCGGATCATGAATTGCTGGCGCTGGCCGATTATCGCCAGCGTTATGCCTTCTATCGCCGCGATCCCGATCTGCGCGCGCTGCATGCCGCCCATAGCATGATGGCGATATGGGACGATCACGAATTCGCCAATGACGCCTGGCGCGATGGCGCGCAGAATCATCAGCCTTCCAGCGAAGGCGAATGGGCGGCGCGGCGGGCGGCAGCGCGCCAGGCCTATTACGAATGGCTGCCGATCCGCGATGCCGAGCATCTCTATCGCAGCGTGAAGCTGGGCGATCTGGCCGATCTGATTCTGCTCGATACCCGCATCGAAGGGCGCGATGCGCAGCCGGCTTTGCCGCGCGCCTTGATCGACAATCCTCCCGGCAGCGCGCCCTATCTGGCCGGGCTGGATGCGTATCGCGCCGCGCTGGAAAAGCCTGATCGCCAGATACTGGGCGTCCGGCAGCAGGATTGGCTTGCCGCGCGGCTGGAGGCTTCGGCGAAGCGCGGCGCAACCTGGCAAATCCTGGCGCAGCAGATCGTGTTCGGCGAGCGGCGCTATCCGCCCACCATTCTCGAGCGTCTGCCGGAAAGCGCCAGCCCGGCCTTGCGGGCCGGATTGGGCCGCAGCGCCGATCTGCATATGCGGGGCCTTTCGCCGTCGCGGGATTCCTGGCCGGGTTACGCGGCGGCGCGCCGTTGGCTGTTGGCGCAGGCCGACAAGCCGGGCCGGCGTTTGCTGATGCTCAGCGGCGATACCCATAATGCCTGGGCCTTCGCGCATGGCCCACGTTTCGTCGAATGCGCCACGCCGGGCGTCACCTCGCCTGGAATGGAAGCCTCCGTTCCGCTGCCGCCGGAAGATTTGGCGGCGTTGATGCGCAATGCTAGCCCCGGCATGCTGTGGTGCGACACATCGCGGCGCGGTTATCTCGAAATCGCCTTGTCCCCCGCTGGCTGCGATGCGCGCTGGCTGTTGCTGGAAAGCATCCGCGAGCAGGGCAGCCGCATGGCGGCGCAACCCATGCTGCGCTTCGCGGTCATGCCCGATGGCATCGGACTAGGTTAGCGGCGGCAGCAGCTTGAAGCGGCCATAGGCGCGGATGACCGGCGCGCCATCGGCCTCCACATCGCATTGCACCAGCACGATATCGGCTTTGCGTTCGATCGAAACGCAGCGGCTTTGCAGCCAACTGCCGATCCGCGCTGGGCGCACATAGCGGATGCGCAATTCGGCCGTGACTATGCGTTCGCCGGGAAAGGCATGGCTCGCATAGCCGGCCATGAACGTGTCGGCCAGGGTGGCCAGGAAGCCGCCATGGCCGGTGCCGTGGCGGTTGCCATGTTTGGGCCGCGCATGGATGCCGTAAACCGGCGGCGCGTCCGGCCGCTCGAGCATGTAATAGCGGCCAAGGCTGCGGAAGAACCGCGAGTTGGGTCGGGCGCGGACGAAACCCGGCGGCACCGGCGAGGACGAGAAGGAAGGCATGATTATCCCTCGCCAATCCGGCGGCTTTTGTAAAGGGCCGGGAAGCCTGGGCCAAGAAAGGAAAAGGGCGGCGCCGTGGGATGGCGCCGCCCTTCAAGGGGAGGAATCAACTTACGCAACGCACGAGAAACGCATACTCGCAGGAGGCATTTCACATGCCGCAACCGGGGGTGGGATGCAGCAACCGGGGAAAAGTCGCTTCGCGGCGGCGGAACCTGCTTCTAGGGGGGAGGGGACGCTGCCGGCTCCACCGCCGCTTTCGATGCTGCCACTCTAGGCGGAGCGCGTCATGCCGTCAGTGATGGTTGTCACGAAGTGGGAGCATTGCCGAAAGGCCGGTCCGGCAGGTGGAATTCGATGCGGGTGCCGCTGCCCTGGCGGCTTTCCAGGTCGATTTTGCCGCCATGCAATTCCGCCAGGCCCTTGCAGATCGAAAGCCCGAGGCCGGCGCCGGTCTTGTTCTGCGTCATGTAGGCATCGCCGCGCTCGAAGGGCTGGAAAGCGCGCGCCAGTTCGGCCGGACTCATGCCGAGGCCGGTATCGCTCACCGCAATCAGCGTCGCATCGCCGATGCGCCGCGTTTCCAGAGTTACCGATCCGCCCGGGCGATTGAATTTCACGGCATTGCTCAGCAGGTTGAGCAATATCTGCATCAGGGCGCGGCGATCGGCATGGCACTGGATGCCGGTGGGCGAATACAGCAATTGCACATGCGCCGCATCGGCGGATGGCCGGGTCATCGCCACCGCCTCATTGAACATCGCATCCACCGACAGCATTTCCGGCTGCAGCTTCTGCCGGCCGGCATCAATGCGCGAAAGATCAAGGATATCGTTGACCAGGGCGAGCAGATGCTGGCCGGATGTGTGGATGCTGCTCACGTAATTCTGCTGCTTTTCGTTCAACGCGCCGCCATAGCCGCCGCTCAGCATCTCGGCGAAACCGATGATGGCGTTCAGCGGCGTGCGCAATTCATGGCTCATATTGGCAAGGAAGCGGCTCTTCGCCCGGTTGGCGCGTTCGGCCTCCTGCATGCCTTCCTTCAGCCGCACTTCGGCTTCCTTGAGCTGGGTGATGTCCAGCGCCACGGTCACCACGCCGCGCATATCGCCGCGCTTGCCGCGCAGGGGCAGCTTGGTCACCCACCAGATCGCATGCATCCCGCTGGGATAGGTCCAGGGCGCTTCGACGAAATCCTGCGCCGCGCCGGTTTGCAGCACGGCGCGGTCGGAGGTTTCGGCGATTTCCGAATGCGGCCCCGGCGCCAGTTCGGAGAGGCGTTTGCCGATCGGATCATGGCCGTATTGCTCCAACAGCCTGCGGGCGAAGCTGTTCATCAGCACATGCCGCAGATCGGCATCCTTGAAATGCACGATGGCGGGAATCGCGTCGATCACCGTGCTGAGCAGGTTCAAAGCCTCCTGCTTTTCATGTTCCGCAGCGGCATTGCTGCGGCGCATCTCATCGAGCTGCAACAGGGCGAGGCCCATGCCGGACAAAAGATTCATCGCCATCGACACGATGATCGGCCAGACCGGCGCGGCGGATTGGCCATGCAGCAGGGCGGCCGCCACGAAGGCCAGGGAATTGATGGCGCGGATCAGCAGCAGTATGCCGATGAAGCCGTAAAGCCTGGAGCGCCGCAGGCGGATCATCAGAAGGCCGGAATAGAACAGGACCGCCGCCTGGATGACGAAGCTGGGCACGGTTTTGCTGGTCGGCAGGGCGACATAGAAGGCGAAGCCGACCGCGGCCGATAATGCGCTGAGCAGCAATGCATTGCGCCAGGGCGCGCTGAGGCCGAATTGCGCCCGCACGCCATAGAGCAGGAACCAGACGAAAAATTGCTGGCTGAAGGCGGCAAGCCCGACCAGCCAGAGCGGCATCGGCTGCCAGTAGATATGCAGGGTCAGCACCGCGCCGCCGAAAGACAATGCGAAATGCGCAAGCGACCAATACAGCAGGGAAACCGAGCCCGGTGCGAACAAAATCCGAATTACCAGGCAAAGCAGGGCGACCAGTCCGGTCGCCAGCACCGCCATGAGGGCTAGATAAAGCATACTTTTCCGTGTCCCGTACTTTGCTGCCGGGCAGTCTGGAACCAAGGCGGCGAAAAGGGAATAGCCGGGACCGATTCACGGTTAAATTCGCGCGCCGCGCCGCCGCCGTCTTGTGGCCTGGGCGGGTATTCTGCAATCTTGTCGGGATGATGTCCTGGCGCCGTTTGCTATCTCCGCGCCGGCTCGGCCATGCAGGCGCCGAGCCGGTTACGCCCACGCGCAATCCGTTTCAGAAGGATTGGGACCGCGTGGTGTTCTGTTCGGCTTTCCGGCGCCTGCAGGATAAGACCCAGGTGCATTCGCTGCCCGAGAGCGATTACGTGCGCAACCGGCTCACCCATTCGCTGGAAGTCTCTTCGGTGGGCCGTTCGCTCGGGGCGCAGGTGGGCGAGGCGGTGGCGGCGCGGCGCGAGGAGGAACTGGGCGGCATCACGGCGGCGGAGTTCGGCCATATCGTGGCGGCCGCCTGCATCGGCCATGATATCGGCAATCCGCCTTTCGGCCATTTCGGCGAAGCGACCGTGCAGCATTGGTTCCGTTCCGGCGCGGGCGCGGTGCATCTCGAAGGCTTGAATGCCGCCGAGCGCGCCGATTTGCTCGGCTTCGAAGGCAATGCGCAGGGCTTCCGCGTCTTGACCCGGTTGCAGAATTGGCGCGATGCCGGCGGCTTGCGGCTGACCTGCGCTACCTTGGCGACATTTAT
>JAYSEE010000202.1:0-6722 GCA_041914045.1 Ferrovibrio sp.
GAATCCATCTTGCATCATCCGGCGAAGGCAGGGAGACGCATCCTGCTGGGTTTGCGCGCAGAAAAAAACCCTCCGGCCTGGAATGGCCGGAGGGTCGATGTGGGGAATCTATGCTTGCGTCAGCCGACGCCGTGGCGCACCAACCAGGCATGCATCTTGGCCCAGCCGTCTTCCGCCGGCCCCTTGCGGTAGCTGGCGCGGTAATCGGCATGGAAGGCATGCGGCGTGTCGGGATAGAACACGATATCCACGGTCTTGCCGGCGGCTTTGGCGGCATCGCGGAATTTCTCCACGGTGTCGTTGGGGATGCCCTGGTCGGCGGCGCCGTAAAGGCCCAGCACCGGCGCGCGCAGCTGGCCCACCAGATCCATCGGGTTGCGGGGCTGGCGCTCGTTGGGCGTGCCCACCACGCGGCCATACCAGGCCACGCCTGCGGTCAGCGCCGGGTTATGCGCGGCATAGAGCCACACGACGCGGCCGCCCCAGCAGAAGCCGGTGATGGCGAGCTTCACGCCGTCGCCGCCATGGCCCTTGGCCCAGGCGGAAACCGCATCCAGATCGCCCATCACTTGGGCGTCCGGCACGCTTCCGGCCACGGCCACGGCGGCGGACATTTCGGTCACCTTGCTCATATCGGCCTGGCGGCCATAGAGATCGGGCGCGATGGCGAGATAGCCCATCTTGGCCAGCCGGCGCGCCACGTCCTTGATATGCTCGTGCACGCCGAAGATTTCCTGGATCACCATCACGGTGGGGAAGGGGCCGCCCTTGCTGGGCATGGCGCGGTAGGCCGCCATCTGATAGCCGCCCGGGGCCGGGATGCGAACCTCGCCGGCGGTAAGGCCATTGGTGTCGGTGGTGATCACGCTCTGGCCCATCACTGGGCCGGCGGCCAGCGAGAAACCGGAAACCAAGCCGGTGGCGACGAAGCCGCGGCGCGACAGATCGATCTTGGGAGCGAGGCTCAACAGATCGGCATGCATTGCAATTCCTCCTGCCGTTACGGCGCGGCGCGGGATGCAATCTTGTTCCGCTCGCCGTGGGCGAAGGATTTAGCCGCCACTGCATGGCGGGCGTCAATCGGGGCTCTCGGGAATGTTACCGCAACAGCAGGTCGAAAACGAGACTGACCGCGACGAAGATCGCCAGCCAGCAGCCGATGGAGAACAGCACGGCGGTGCTTTTCCAATGAATGCGAAAGACGGCGGGTGCGATCAGCACCACCACCATCATCAAGCCGAGAAGCTGCAGGATGTTTTGCCAAGCCATGCTTCAGCCCAGGCCGGTAAGCAAATCGGCAGGCTGGGCTGTACCCGAGGGCGGCAGCAGCAAGATCAATCCTTGCTGCTGACCTTCTGGTCGTTCTTGCCGCGCAGGCAGTTGCGATACAGCTTTTCCGCTTCCGGCTCCTGGCGGGCCAGATGGCGGATTTCCATGGCGCTGGTCACGCGGTAGGAAACCGCATCGGAATCCGCCGGGTTCTTGTATTCCGGCGGGATCACGCGCACCAAGCTGAGGCTGTTGTTTTCGCCCATGCGCAGTTCGATCTTCATCGGGGTTTCGCCCTCGACCCGCTCGCTGGCGCAAACATGGCCCAGCGCGCGGTCGAACTGGTTCACGCGCTTGTAGCGCGGATCGGGCTGGAACTCGCGATCATTGCCGAGCGTGAGCGACTTGTATTTGTGCAATTCGGTGGTGGCGGTGAGGATGCGGCCGAAGGGGAAGAAGATATCCACGCCGTCGTCCAGCTTGGCATGCTCGCCCATCTTGCCGTTCACGATCGGCAGTTCGACGATGCGGTGGCCAGGAATGCGCGAAGCGTCTTCGTTCAGCAGCAGGGTGGCGCGGTCGCCGCGATTTTGCGCGCGTTCCTGCTCGAAGGGGATCAAGGCGGTGGGATAGCGCGGGCCTTTCTGGGCCAAGGCGGCCTGGCTGCCCAACAGGGAGCTGCCCAGCAGGGCGACGGCGACTGCGAAACCGAGCGCGGCGGCCTTGCCGAAGGAAATCCGGCCCGCCGAGGCCTGCATGTACTTGGCACCGAAACCACTCATGCCGTTTGCTCCCTGTCAGATCGCAAAGCCTGCCGTCCCGGACCTGCCAGCGGCCGGGTGCATACCTGACTTTAGACAAAATTTGTTACGTTGCCAAGTCTGCATTGGTTATCAAACCTTTAAGTCGGCGGATAGGAGAGCGCCAGGGCCTCGGCCGACACCCGCCGAAGCCGGCCCGCGAGCTTTGCCAAGCGCGGCCGATCCGGCTATGGTACGCCGCCCCGCCAGCCAGCATCTGGTGCGGGTTTGCGGTTTTGGGCGGTTTTTACAGTTTTGGCATGGGAGTCAGGGTTTTGGCCGAGAAAGACACCTTCATCCAGGAAGTGGACGAGGAATACCGCCGCGACCGGGCGATGCAGGTATGGCGGCGCTATCAATGGCCGCTGGTCGGCGCCATCGTGGCGCTGCTGGTGGGGGTGGCCGGTTACGAAATCTGGCGGACCTATAGCCGCGACCGCGCCGAGGCTGCCGGCCTGGCCTTCACCAATGCCCAGGCCTTGGCGCAGGACGGCAAGCATGCCGATGCCGCCCAGGCTTTCGCTTCCCTGGCCAAGACCGGCCCCGATGGCTACAAGCTGCTGGCTGCCTTTCAGGATGCCGGCCAACTGGTTCGCGCCAAGGATGCGGCTGGCGCCGTCGCGGTTTACGATCGGCTCGCCGCCGACAGCAAGGTCGATGCGGAATATCGCGATTTGGCGCGTTATTTCGCGGCGCTGAACGGCTTCGAAACGCTGTCCGCCGAGGATCTGCGCAGCCGGCTCGGCGCCATCCCGACGACCAGCCCGTGGAACAGCCTGGCGCGCGAATTGCTGGCCCAGGTGGAATTGAAGGCCGGCGCGCGCGACACGGCCCGCAAGCTGCTCACCGAATTGTCGGACGATCCGCAAGCCCCGTTGGGCGTGCGCGGCCGGGCCAGCGAATTGCTCGCCGCCCTTGGCGGCCCGCTGTAAGGAAATCCGGCATGCGCCGTCGCACCGCTTATCTTCTGCTTCCGGCCCTGCTGCTGCTCGGCGGCTGCGATACGATCAGCAACATCATCGAATCCAACAGCGACGCCAAGAACCGCATTCCCGGCGAGCGGATTTCGGTGCTGGCCTATGACAGCCAGCTCGATCCGGATCCCGCTTTGGCCGATACGCCGGTGCTGCTGCCGCGGCCCTGGGCGAATGCCGATTGGCCGCAGGCCGGCGGTTATGCCAGCCATGCCATGCATCACCTTGCCTTGGGGCCCACGCTCGGCACGGCCTGGACCGCCGATATCGGCTCGGCGGGCGACGACGAGACCAAGATTCTCGGCCAGCCGGTGGTGGCTGAAGGGCTGATCTTCACCAAGGATGCCGAAACCCGCGTTTCCGCTTTCGATGCGGCGACCGGCCGCCGGCTCTGGCGCGTCAATTTCACGCCGAAGGGCGAGGATACCGGCGCGGTGGGCGGCGGCATGGCCTATGCCGATGGCAAGCTGTTTCTCTCCACCGCCTATGGCGATGTGATGGCTTTGCAGCCCCGCACCGGGCTGATGTATTGGCATATCGCGCTCAGCCTGCCGGTGCGCGGCGCGCCGGCTGTTGATGCCGGCCGCCTGTTCGTCATCACGCAGGATAATCAGACCATCGCCATGGAGGCCGAGACCGGCCGCCAGCTTTGGACCCATAACGGCCTCAACGAAATGGCCGGTCTGGTGGGCGCCGCCAATCCCGCCATCGAAGGCAATATCGTGGTGGTGCCTTATAGCTCCGGCGAATTGGTTGCCTTGCGCGCCGATACCGGCACCGTGGCCTGGACCGAACAACTGGTCCGCACGGCGGGCCGCACCAGTTCGGTGGGCGCGTTGAACGACATCAATGGCCGTCCGGTGATTGATCGCGGCCGCGTTTATGCCATCAGCCAGTCGGGCCGTTTCCTGGCCATCGACCTGCGCACCGGCGAACGCCTTTGGGAACGCGCGATTTCCAGCGTGCAGACGCCCTGGGTGGCCGGCGATTTCATCTATGTGGTGACGGTGGATGCCGAGATCGTCTGCCTGGCGCGGCGCGACGGCAAGGTGAAGTGGATCCGGCAGTTGCAGCGTTACAAGGATCCCACCTCGCGCAGCAAGAAGGGTCTGATCACCTGGTATGGCCCGGTGCTGGCCGGCGATCGCCTGCTGGTCGCTTCCACCGATGAACGCGCCTATGCCATCTCGCCCTATAACGGCGACCTGCTGGGCGCGATCAAGCTGTCCGGCTCGGCCTCGGTGTCGCCGCTGGTGGCGGGCGGCACCGCCTATATCCTCTCCGAGGATGCCCGTCTCACGGCTTTGCGCTAGGCTGCAACCATGACAGCCAAGATCGCCATTGTCGGCCGGCCCAATGTCGGCAAATCCACGCTGTTCAATCGGCTGGTGGGCAAGCGCCTTGCGCTGGTCGACGACACGCCGGGCGTGACGCGCGACCGCCGCGAAGGTCAGGCCCGACTGGGCGAGTTGGAATTCACCGCCGTCGATACCGCCGGCCTGGAAGATGCGCACGACGACAGCATGGCGGGCCGCATGCGCTTGCAGACCGAGCTTGCCGTGCAGCAGGCCGATCTGGTGCTGTTCGTGATCGACGCCCGCGCCGGCATCACGCCGCTGGACGAACATTTCGCCAAATGGCTGCGGCGGCAGAAAAGGCCGGTGCTGCTGCTGGCCAATAAATGCGAGGGCGGAGCCGGGCGGATCGGCTTGGCCGAAGCCCATGGCCTGGGCCTGGGCGAGCCTTTGCCGCTTTCCGCCGAACATGGCGAGGGCCTTTACGATCTGCATGAGGCCATCGCCGAGCATATCGGCCGGCCCGAGCCGGAAGTTGAAGACGAGGAAGCCGCTGCCGCGCCAGATGCTGATGGGCTGTTGCCGGTCGAGACCGATGTGGATGTGGAGACGCCGGACGATCCCACGCGGCCGATCCAGCTTGCGGTAACCGGTCGGCCCAATGCCGGCAAGTCCACCTTGATCAATGCGCTGATCCGCGAGGATCGCCTGCTCACTGGCCCCGAGCCGGGCCTGACGCGCGACAGCATCACCATCCGCTGGGATTACCAGGGCCGCGATATTCGCCTGGTCGATACCGCCGGCCTGCGCCGCAAGGCGCGGGTGGAGCATAAGCTGGAAAAGCTGTCGGTGGCCGATACGCTGTATTCCATCCGCATGGCCCAGGTGGTGGTGTTGCTGATCGACGGCGTGCAGGGCTTCGACAAGCAGGACCTCACCATCGCCGACCATGTGCTGCGCGAGGGCCGCGCGCTGGTGATCGCGGTGAACAAGTGGGATGCGGTGGAAGATCGCGCGCTGACTCTGAAGGCCATCGAAGACCGGCTGCAAACCTCGCTGCCGCAGGCGCGCGGCATTCCGGTGATCACGCTCTCCGCGCTGACCGGCCGCCATCTCGACCGCCTGCTGCCCGCCGTGCTGAAGCAATACGAGCGCTGGAATCGCCGCGTGCCGACCTCGGCCTTCAATCGCTGGCTAGAATACATGTTGCAGAAGAATGCCCCGCCGCTGGCCAATGGCCGCAGCGTGCGCATCCGCTACGGCACCCAGGTGAAAACCCGGCCGCCGACCCTGTCGCTGTTCGCCGGCCGCGCCGAAACCATTCCGGAAACCTATCAGCGCTATCTGATCAACGGCTACCGCGATGCTTTCGATCTGGATGGCATTCCGATCCGCATCGTGCTGCGCAAGTCCAAGAATCCGTTCGATCCCGACAAAAAGTAGGCTATTGCGGGCTTCCGACAGCCGGCGCTAGATTGGTGCATGAGCAACGATCTGGACGGCGGGACCAAGAAACCCGCAATCAAGCCGATCATCCTCACCTCGCATCCTGGCGGCACCGGGCCAAAGCCGCTGCCGGTGGAATGGGGGGCGGCAGACCCGCAAAAGCGCGGCCCCGTCGTTGCAACCTTGAACAATCCGGTGGAAGCCGGGCGCGGCGGCAAGAATGCCATCGGCACCCATGCCGGCGCTTATTCGCTTTACCGCGCCTTGGCGATTGCCGCCGGCCAGCTCAAGGCCGAGCATAAGCCTGATCTTACCAATACCGCGCCGGCCGAGCCGCTGGGCCCATTTCCGCAATGGCGCGATCCGGCCAAGATCGTTTCGCTCGACCCCTGGGGCCATATGGTCAGCGAGGTGTTCGGCGATTTCATCAAGCGCGGCTGGGATATCCGCCCCACCATCGCCGTCACCAAGGCGCATATCAACATGCCCGAACTGCATGCCGCGATGGCGGCGGGGCGGCTCAAGCCCGATGGCGATATTCTTGCCGCCAATGGCGATGTGCGCGTCACCAAGGTCGCCATCGAGCCGGTCTGGTGGCTGCCCGGCGTGGCGGCGCGTTTCAAGATTTCCGAAACCGAACTGCGCCGCAATCTGTTCGAGCAGACCGGCGGCATGTTCCCCGAGCTTGTTACGCGCCCGGATTTGAAAGTGTTCCTGCCGCCCATCGGCGGCATGACGGTCTATTTGTTCGGCGAGGTATCCAAGCTGGGCGACAGCGAAACCAAAATCGCCTGCCGCATCCACGACGAATGCAACGGCTCGGATGTATTCGGCTCGGATATCTGCACATGCAGGCCTTACCTTGCGCACGGAATAGAAGTCTGCATCGAGCAGGCGCAACAGGGCGGCGTCGGCATCATCGTCTATAACCGCAAGGA
>JAYSEE010000203.1:0-6646 GCA_041914045.1 Ferrovibrio sp.
CGCTTTGGCTTCCGTTATTACTGGGCCGAGGATGAATTCGGCAATTCTGCCTGGCTGAATGCACGGCTGCGCGCGGAGCCTAGGCCGGATATGGCGGAGGTTGAGCAGATCGAAGCGGAAATCCGGCCAACCGGCGATTTCGAGTATTACGTCGGCCTCAAGCGCAAACGCGCGGAATTGCTGCCTATGCTGCGCTTCCTGGCTTCCAATGCGATGAAGCATGCCCGCTATCATCTTGGCCGTTCACGCAAGGCGAAAGTGGGCTACAGCATGCTGGGCGAGATGGCGATGATCATCCGGGGCCGCCGGCATCGTCGTTTTCTGATCGCCCCCGATCGGCCTCGCGTGGCCGATCTCCCCGCCGATCGCCGCATTGTCTTCTTTCCGCTGCAGGTGGAGCCGGAGATTTCATTGCATGGCCTGGCGCCGGCCTTCATTGATCAATCGCATACCATTAACCATCTCAGCCAGGCATTGCCGGCGGATGCATTGCTGGTTGTGAAGGAGCATCCGGCTCAGATCGGCCGTCGCGATGATGCCTTCTATTGGCGCCTGTTGCGGCTGCCGAACGTGGTTCTGCTCAACGAGCTGGACCATAGCTACCCGGTTATTCGCCGCGCGGCGCTGACGGTCGCCGTGACCAGTTCGGCGGCGCATGAGGCTGCCGTATTGGGCCGCCCGGTGGTTTATTTAAGCAATGCCGGACCGATCCATACCGTTGCGCATGCGGCGCATTTGGGCAGCGTGGCCGAGTTTTCTCGAATTTCCGCATTGCTGGATGCCGCCGAAGCCGATGCAACGGAACGCCGCGTCGATGGGGCGCGTTTCTATCTCGGTCTGCGCCGCAATGCCGTCAGCTTCGATGGCATCGGCACCGATCTGTTCAACCGCGATCGCAATCCGGACGCAGCGGAAATAGCGCATGTCGCGGAAACCCTATTGGCGAGCATGCCATCCGGCGCGGAAGCGCCGATGTTGCGGGAGGCGCGTGGATGACTATCGGACAGAACGGTTTTCTGACCGGCGAAAGAATCGATCTGGCTGCGCTTCGGCGGGCCGATCTAGATGCTTTGGCGCGCTGGTGGGATGATGCCGATGTAACGCATTTTTTGGAGATGGGCCTGCGCCCCACGCGCGAGAAGGATATCGAAGCCTTTTGGCGCATGGCATCCGAATCCGAGGACAATGTGGCATTTGCGATCCGCGCCAAGGATGGTCGCGTTGTCGGAACTTGCGGCCTTTATGCCATCAGTTGGGTTTGCCGCCGGGCCCAGTTCAACATTCTGATTGGGGAAAAGGATGTTTGGGACAAAGGCTATGGCACCGAAGCCGCCAAGCTGATCCTGCATTACGCTTTCGACAAATTGAATCTTGAATCGGTGCAGCTCGGCGTGAATGCCGACAACCAGCGCGCCATCGCTTCCTATAAGCGGGTCGGCTTTGTGGCCGAGGGCGTGCGCCGCCGTTTCATCTATCGCAATGGGCGTTATTACGATATGGCCGTATTTTCCGTGCTGCGAGACGAATACATGTCGGCAGGCGCGTTATGAGCCAGGTGATTGGCGTTATCCAGGCGCGTATGGGCTCCTCGCGCCTGCCCGGCAAGGCGCTGTTGCCCCTGGCTGGGAAGCCCTTGGTTTGGCATATCATTGATCGCATGCGGCGCGTGCGCGGCGTGGATCGCATTGTGCTGGCAACCACCCTTGATCCCCGCAACGAACCATTGATTGATTTTGTTCGTGGCGAAGGATTGGAAGTTTTCCGTCATCCCCTTGAGGACGATATTGCCGGACGTATCGCCGGCGCCATTGCGCCCTATACTGGCGAGGTGGTGCTGAAGACCGGCGGCGATTGTCCGCTGATTGATCCGGCCGTGCTGCAACGCATGGTGGATGTGGGCCTGAGCGATCCGGCTGCCGATTTTGTTTCCAACCGCGTGGTTTGGAGCTATCCGCTGGGCCTCAGCGCCGATGTGGTGTCGCGCCGTTCCATCGCATGGGCGGATGCCAATCTGCATAAGCCCGAAGAGCGCGAGCTTTTTGCTCTGTATCTGCGCGATCATCCGGATCAGTTCAAGGTGGTGCCGATAACGCAATCGGAGAATATGAGCCATCATAACTGGTGCGTGGATACGCCCGAGGATATGGCATTCGTAGGCCGCATCTTCGATGCGCTGTATCGCGAGGGCGAATGTTTCGGCCTTGTCGAAACGCTGACTTTTTTGGAGTCGCGCGCCGCATGAGCGTTGCCGTTGCGATCATTGGCGGCGGACGCATCGGCGCCGGCAATGTCGGATTGGCAGGGAGTTTGCCGCTTAGCCATCTGGCCGCTGTGCTGGCCGCGGCCCCGCAAGGGGTGCGGTTGGCCGGCGTGGTGGAATCCGATGCCGGCCGTCGCGCGGCGATTGCCGCGGCCTGGCCGGGATTGCCCGCCGCCATGTTGCAGAACGATCTGGCGTCATTGCCGCTGCCGCGTGATTGCGTTGCCGCGATCTGCGTGCCGGAAGCGGCGCGGCTTGCTGCCGTAGAGGCTGCCTTGCAGGCGGGAGCGCGCGGCTTGATTATCGAGAAGCCGCCGGCCCGTGATCGCGCCGAACTGCGTCGCATCGCCGATCTGGCCAGGCTTGCCGATGTGCCGTTGATCTTCAATTACAATCGCCGCTTCGATCCGCGCATTGCCGCCTTGCGCCAGAGCCTGCCGCGCGACCCGACGGCGGTTCTGGTGGCTTACGCCCGTGGCCTGCGCAATTACGCCAGCCATTTCATTGATTTGCTGGTGCATTGGTTCGGCATGCCGCAGCGGGCGCGCTGGCTGCACGACGCCAAGGGCGAGGCTGCGGCGGAGGCCGATCCCAATCCCAGCTTTCTGCTGGATTTTTCTGGTCCGAATGCGCTGTTCAACGGTTTTAGCGGCCTGGATTACGATCTGCTGGATATGGATGTGATCGGTCGCGACGGACGAATGGCGTTGCGCGCCGGCGGCGCTGAAATCCTGCGGGAAGCGCCGGTCGCCGGATTGCATTACCAGGGCTACAGCCATCTCACGGCCATGCAGCGCGATGCCGAGCCTGTGGGCGGCTTTGCGGACATGTATCGCCTGCTGGGACAGGGCGGCATGAAAGCCTTGCAAGAGCAGGGCTGTGGGTTTGAACAGGCCGACGCCACGATGGCGGCCATGGATGCTGTATTGCAATCGCGGGCCAATGGCGGCGCAGCCATTGCTTTGGCCTGATCGTGAGGAGATGACAATCAGATGAGCAATGCGGACACCTTGGCCCTGCTGGGCGGCAAGCCGATCAACGACAAGCCCTTCCAGTTCAACAATGCCATCGGCGAGGAAGAGCGGCATGCAGTGCTGGCGGTATTGGATCGCGGCGAATTGTCAGGCTTTATCGCATCGCCGGGCGAGCCTTTTTGGGGCGGCGAAGCGGTGCGCGGCTTGCAGCGCATGTTCTGCGAACATTATGGCGTGAAGCATGCCGTGGCGGTGAATTCCGCAACATCCGGTTTGCTTTGCGCGCTTTCGGCCACGGGCATAGGCCCGGGCGACGAGGTGATTACCTCGCCCTATACCATGAGCGCCACATCCACCGTCGTGCTGATGCTGGGCGCCGTGCCGGTTTTCGCCGACATCGAAGCGGAAACCTTCGGCGTCGACCCGGCTTCGGTGGAGGCGAATATAACGCCGCATACCAAGGCGATCATTGCGGTGAATATTTTTGGTCATTCCGCACGATTGACTGAATTGCGCGCCATTGCCGATCGCCATGGCCTGTTCCTGATCGAAGATAATGCCCAGGCGCCCGATGCGCTGCATCAAGGCAAGCTGACCGGCACCATCGGAGATATCGGAGTGTTCAGCTTCAATCGCCACAAGGTGATGCAATGCGGCGAGGGCGGCGTGGTGATCACCAACAACGACAAGCTGTTCGAAAAAGCCGCCTTGATGCGCAATCATGGCGAGGCGGTGCTGGAAGGCTTCGGTATTGACGATCTGGTGAATGCCATCGGCCTCAACCTGCGCATGACCGAACTGGAAGCTGCGGTGGCAATCGAGCAGTTCAAGAAGCTTCCTCGCCTGAATGCCGAGCGCGAGGCATTGGCGCGCCGGCTCGATGAAGGTTTAGCAGGCATAGATGGGATAGCCGCGCCGCATGTCGGCGAAGGCAATCGCCACGTCTACTACATGTACGCGATGAAATATGATGCGCTTCGCACGGGATTGCCGCGCGATCTGTTCGTTAAGGCGATGCTGGCGGAAGGCCTGTTCATTCGCGGCGGCTATCTCAAGCCTACCTATCTCTATCCCACTTATCAGAAGCGCATCGCCATCGGCGACAAGGGATTTCCCTTTACGGCAAATCCGCGCAACAAGAATCTCAGCTATGCAGAGGGACTGTGTCCGGTTTGCGAGCGGTTGGAGAGCCGCGAGTTGATGATCACTGCCGTGATGCAGCCGCCGCAGACCCTGGAGGATATGGATCGTTATGCTGCCGGCATCCGCAAAGTGCTGGCCAACCGCGATGCCTTGCTGAAGGCCGCGGCCTGAGGCGCAAGTGCAGCGGACGGCGCCATGCTGGATCTGTTGTTGGTGGTAGTGGAGGCGGGCGCTGGTGCGTTTTTGCGCCCGGCCCTGCGAGCTTTACACGGGCGTGCCGATCTGAATTGGCGTATCGTCGCGGCGCCTATGGCGTTGCGCGCAATTGGAGACGATATGCCGCCAGGGCGTTTGCTGGCGGGCGATCTCAATCGTACCGATGGCAGGGCGGCGCTTGCATTTGTCGAAGCGCATTGCCCAAAGGCGTTGGTGGTTTCGGCTGGCGGCTGGGAGATGGAGCATGGCGTCATCGCCTATGCACGCGAGCAGGGCATTCCCACGGCACAATATGTCGACATCTGGTATGGCTATCGGCGGCGGCTGCTGGAAGGGCCTAATGGCATTCTCCCCGACAGCATCATGGTGATAGATGAATTGGCGCGCGGCGAAGCGATTGCCGAAGGCTTGCCGCGGGAGCGTTTGGTCTTGTGCGGTCATCCGCTGTGGAGCAGCATACCGGCCCTGCCGCCAACAAACAGTCGCGACACGATTTTTCTCGGAGCGCCAGTGCGGCGTGGGCATGGCCGCGATCTTGGCTACACGGAAGAGGATGCCTGGAACTGCCTTTGCGAGGCGGCGGTCGAGCGGCCGGATCTGTTCGGCAAGATACGCTACGCGCCTCATCCCGAGCAGAGTGAATTGCCGCAATTGCCCAGCGAGGATGATTTCATCAATTATTCCACCGATCTGCTCGATCATACCGGGCAGGTGATTGGCATGTTTTCGGCGCCGTTGATCGAGGCTTTTCTGGCCGGCCGCCGGTCTATCAGCTTGCAGCCCCATGCTGCTTCGGTGGATATGGCGCCGCTCAGCCGGTTCGGTCTGTCGCCGCGCGCTACCGACCGGGCCGCCTTGATTGCGGCCTTGGAGGCCCCGTCGCCCGATCCTGCGCCATTGCGCCAAAGCCTGGACGGTAGCGTGGGGCGTTTTATTGCCTGCATGGAGGCCATGAGGGCCCGATGATTCCTGTTGCCGTTCCCGATCTGCGCGGCCGAGAAGCCGAGTATTTGGCTCAGTGCGTAGCCGATAACTGGGTTTCCTCGGCCGGTCCTTTCGTCACCGAGTTGGAAAAGCGGGTTGCCGCCTTGGCTGGCCGTGCCCATGGCATTGCTTGCGTTAATGGTACGGCGGCTTTGCAGCTTTGCCTGCATGCCATCGGTCTGCAACCGGGCGAAAGCGTGATCCTGCCGGATTGGACCTTTGCAGCCACCGCGAACGCAGTTATCCATGCCGGCGGGATTCCTGTCTTCGTCGATATTCGCGCCAGCGACTGGAGCATTGATCCGGTCGCCGTGGAGGCGGCCATTGCCGCCAGCAGCAGCAAACCGCGCGCCATCATGGCCGTGGATGTATTGGGCAATCTGCCGGACCCGGCCCCTTTGCGCGCTTTGGCGCAGCGCCATGGCATCGTTCTGATTGAGGATGCGGCTTGCACTCTCGGCGCAAGCAAAGGAAACTTGCGCGGCGGCGGCTATGGCGATCTGGCGGCGATCAGTTTCAACGGCAATAAGACGGTCACCGCCGGCGGCGGCGGCATGGTTTTGACCGATAATGCCGATTGGGCGCGCGAGATCAGGCATCTCAGCACGCAGGCGCGGACCGGAACTGACTATAGGCATGACCGCGCAGGCTTCAATTTCCGCATGACCAATGTCAACGCCGCCATCGGTTTGGCTCAGGTCGAACGCATAGACGACATGCTTGGCGCGAAACGCCGCATTGCTTCCGCATATAAGAAAGCCCTTCAGGGGCGCAACGATATCAGTTTCATGCCGGTGGAGGATTTCACGCAATCCGGCTGTTGGCTAAGCGTGGTGCTTACGGCCTCTCCGGAAGCCAATTCCGATCTGATCGCGCATTTGAAGCGGGCGGGCATAGATGCGCGCGGCTTCTGGTGCGCATTGTCGGACCAGGCGCCTTATCGCCGCTATGTTTCGCCGGCCAACCCGGTGGCGCATGGTTTGAATGATCGTACGGTTTGCCTGCCTTCCAGCAGCCATCTGAGCGATGCCGAAATGAACACCGTGCTGTCGGCTCTAGCCGCTTGGCA
>JAYSEE010000204.1:0-2792 GCA_041914045.1 Ferrovibrio sp.
GGCCACCACGCAGAATGCCTTCGCCAACACTTCGTCCTCGATCATGATTTCGAAGATCCAGGGCAATATCGTGGATGTGCTGATGCCGCCGCTGACCGCCGGTGAAATGCTGGTGGCCTATGCCCTGGCCGGCGTCACGCGCGGCCTGTTGGTGGCGCTGGCGGTCGGCCTGGCGATGGAGCCTTTCATTTCCACCGGCATGCAGCATTGGTGGGCAGCGATCTATTTCGCAGCCATGGGATCGTTGATTCTGGCGCTGATCGGCATCCTGGCCGGATTGTGGAGCCAGAAATTCGACCATCTGGCCGCCGTGACCAATTTCGCCATCACGCCGCTAGCCTTCCTGTCGGGCACCTTCTATTCGGTGCAGCAATTGCCGCCGATCTGGCTGGCCGTCGCCCATGCCAATCCGTTCTTCTTCATGATCGACGGCTTCCGCTATGGCATGACCGGCCATGCCGATGGCGATACGCTGATCGGCGCCGCCGCGCTGGGCCTTGCGGGCCTGACGTTATGGCTGCTCTGCCTGCTGCTGCTGAAGCGCGGCTGGCGGCTGCAAAGCTGATATAAGGCCCGGAAAATCCCCTCGAAAACCCCCATTGTGCCGGTACAATTCACCGAATTGACATAGGGACTTTTTGGCCCATAATTCGCCCTCTCGCCAGCCCGGCAGCGTATGCCGGGGCTGGCGAAGGTGTTTTTGGACTATTTGCAAACAGAAAGGATCGTGCCGTGAGCGCATTGATGTCGACCTACGCAAGGGCCCCCCTTGCGTTCGAGCGGGGCGAGGGTTCCTACCTCATGACCGCCGACGGTCGACGTTATCTGGATTTCGCCTCCGGCATCGCCGTCACCGCCCTGGGCCATAACCATCCGCATCTGGTCGCCAAGCTGACCGAGCAGGTGGGCAAGCTGTGGCACACCTCGAACCTGTTCGAGATTCCCGGGCAGGCCAAGCTGGCCGAACGGCTGGTGGCGCATTCCTTTGCCGACGTGGCCTTCTTCTGCAATTCCGGCGCCGAGGCCTGCGAGGGTTCGGTCAAGATCGCGCGCAAGCATTTCGCCGCGAAAGGTCAGCCGGAGAAATGGCGCGTCATCACCTTCGACGGCGCTTTCCATGGCCGCACGCTGGGCATGCTGGCCGCCGGCAACAACAAGAAATATCTCGATGGCTTCGGCGTGAAGGCCGATGGCTTCGACCATGCGCCGCTGAACGACATGGCGGCGCTGAAGGCCGCCATCGGGCCGCAGACCTGCGCCATCATGCTGGAGCCGATCCAGGGCGAAGGCGGCATCCGCGCGATCCCGACCGAAACTCTGCGCGCCATCCGCAAGCTGTGCGACGATAACGGCCTGCTGCTGATCATGGACGAAGTGCAGACCGGCATGGGCCGCACCGGCAAGCTGTTCGCCCATGAATGGAGCGGCATCACGCCCGACATCATGGCGCTGGCCAAGGGTTTGGGCGGCGGTTTCCCGATGGGCGCCATCCTTGCCACCAAGGAAGCGGCTTCCGGCATCGCGCCCGGCACGCATGGCACCACTTTCGGCGGCAACATGCTGGCGATGGCGGCCGGCAATGCCGTGCTGGATGTGATGCTGGCGCCTGGTTTTTTCGAGGATGTGCAGCGCCGGGCCTCCATGTTCAAGCAGCAGCTTGCCATGCTGCTCGACAAATATCCCGATGTGCTTGAGGAAGTGCGCGGCCAGGGCTTTCTGCTGGCGGTGAAGACCAAGCTACCGAACGGCGATCTGGTGGCTGCCTTGCAGCAACAGCAGATGGTTTCGGTATCGGCGGCCGACAACACCGTGCGCCTGCTGCCCTCGCTGCTGATCTCGGAAGCCGAACTGGCGGAAGCGACGAGCAAGCTGGAAGCGGCTTGCGCGGCCTTGTCCGCGAAAGCGGCAGGAAACGCGGCATGAAGGTGCGGCATTTCCTCGATCTGCATCTGCTGACCGCCGATACCCTGCGCGGCATCCTGGACCATGCCGCGCGCATGAAGCAGGGCCGCAAGGGCTGGCCGAAGGCGAAGCCCGAGCCCGATGCGCCGGCCGCCGGCCGCGTATTGGCGATGATCTTCGAGAAGCCCTCGACCCGCACGCGGCTGAGCTTCGACGTGGCGATGCGGCAATTGGGCGGCGAGACGATCTCGCTGCGCGCCGACGATCTGCAACTCGGGCGCGGCGAAACCATCGCCGATACCGCGCGCATCCTGTCGGGCATGGTGGATGCGGTGATGCTGCGCACCTCGCTGCCTTCCAACATGCTGGAACTGGCCGAGAATGCCGCGATCCCGGTGATCAACGGCCTGACCGACGACAGCCATCCCTGCCAGGTGATGGCCGATGTGCTGACCTTCGAGGAAAAGCTGGGCGCGATCCGTGGCCGCAAGGTGGCCTGGATCGGCGACGGCAACAACATGGCGCATTCCTGGATCCATGCCGCCGCCCGCTTCGGCTTCGCCATCGACCTGGCCTGCCCGCAAGGCCTGCATCCGGCCGCCGATGTGCTGGCCTGGGCCGCCAAGGAAAACGCCGCCGTGCGCGTGGTGGCCGATCCCTACCAAGCCGTGCGCGATGCCGAATGCGTGCTGGCCGATACCTGGGTTTCCATGGGCCAGGATGAAGAAGCCGCGCGCCGGCATGCCGCTTTGCAGCCCTATCGGGTGGATGCCAAGCTGATGCAGGCCGCGGCGAAGAACGCGATCTTCATGCATTGCCTGCCCGCCCATCGCGGCGAGGAAGTGACCGCCGAGGTGATCGACGGTCCGCAATCGGTGGTGTTCGACGAG
>JAYSEE010000204.1:2802-6646 GCA_041914045.1 Ferrovibrio sp.
TGGCCTGGTGTTTCAACAACGGTTGATGGCGTGAGCGTTCCCGACGATCTTTCGCTGCCGTTTCAGGTGGAGCATTGCGATGTGCGCGGCCGCCTGGTGCGGCTGGGTCCGCTGGTGGACGGCGTGCTGGAACGCCATGGCTATCCCGAGCCGGTGGCCCGCCTGCTGGCCGAAGCGATGGCGCTGGCTGCCACCATGGCGACAGCGCTGAAATTCGAGGGCGTGTTCAGCTTGCAGGCCAAGGGCGATGGCCCGGTTTCCACCTTGGTTGCCGATTGCCGTAATAGCGAGGATGGCGTGCAGCTGCATGGCCTGCGCGGCTATGCCGCCTTCGATGCCGACCGGCTGCTGGGCCTGAGCATCGGCCCGGGCGCCGAATTGGTGCCGCTGCTGCTGGGCAAGGGCTATCTGGCCTTCACCATCGACCCGCAGGGCGAGGAGATGGAGCGCTATCAAGGCATCGTGGACCTGAGCGGGGCCAATCTGGCCGATGCCGCCCATGCCTATTTCGCGCAATCCGAACAGCTGAATGCCCGCATCATCCTGGCGGCCAAGCGGCGGCCGGACCGGCTGGGCCGCTGGCGCTGGCGGGCCGGCGGGCTGATGCTGCAGCAACTGCCCGAGCAAACGCCCGGACAGACCTTTGGGCAGACGTTTGGGCAGGCATCGGGGGGGACAGACGCCGTGCTGACCCCGGAAGAGCGCGCCGAGGCCTGGGAACGCGTGACCGCCCTGGCCCATACCGCCAAGGCCGATGAACTGACCAGCCCGGACCTGCCGCCCAACGACCTGCTCTATCGCCTGTTCCATGAAGACGGCGTGCGGGTTTTCGAGCCGAAAGCGCTGGAAGCCCGCTGCACCTGCAATGCCGAACGCCTGGTCACCGTGCTGCGCTCCTTCACGACGGAGGAGATCGACTCCATCACCCAGGACGGCGTGATCGCGGCCAATTGCCAGTTCTGCAGCCGGGAATATCGCTTCGACCCGGTGAATTTGGCGGAAATTTCCATTTAAAAGCCTTGAAATCGCCCGATTCCGCCGCCTAGTTAGGAGCCGCGATATTCGCCTCCATAACGAACGACGGGAGTACCCGCCATGACGAGACTTGCGACTTTCAACCGACGCGGCCTGCTGCTGGCCGGTCCGGCCTTCGCCCTGGCCCTGCCGCTGGCGCTCACCGCCTGCCAGACCCCCGAACCCGAGCGCCTGATGCTGCCGGAAATCAGCTTCGCGCATCGCCCGGTGCTGACTTTCGCCGCCGGCAGCGTGGACACGATCACCGAGTTCAAGCCCAGCTTCCAGCCGCCGCATATCGAGCATCTGCTGCCCCAGCCGCCGGCCCGCGTGGCCGAACGCTGGGTGCGCGACCGCGTAAGGCTGGACAACAGCCAGCAGAACAGCCTGCGCATCGTGATCAAGGATGCCAGCGTGATTGAGCAGGATATCGCCAAGACCCCCGGTCTGCGCGGCAATTTCACCAACGATCAGGTGACCCGCTTCGAGGTCAGCGTGGAAATCGGGGTCGAATTGCGCGATGCCCGGGGCTTCAAGGTCGGCGAGGCCGCCGCCTCGGCCAAGCGTTCCAACACGCTGGGTGAAAAGGCCACCCTCAACGACCGCGACCGGCTGATTCACGACCTGATCCGCCTGGCCATGACGGATGTGGACGCCGAATTGGAGAAATCCATCCGCGCCTATATGCCGCTTTACGTTCAATAAGCCGAAAAGCCGGGATTTGGGGCCATATTGCCTCAAATCCGGTTGATTCCATGCGGTCTGGCCGTTTGTTTCCGACCCGCCGATCTGCTAAGCAAGGCGTGAAGGACACGCCTCTATCGCTGCCGGATTGAACCGCATGCCGACACAGAAAAAACGCCCGCTGGTGGTGGTCACCCGCAAGCTGCCCGATCCGATCGAAACCCGGATGATGGAGCTGTTCGATGTGAAGCTGAACCTGGCCGACAAGCCGCTCAGCCATGCCGAACTGATCGAGGCGGTGAAGACCGCCGATGTGCTGGTGCCCACCCTTACCGACCGCATCGACGGCGCCACCCTGGCCCATGCCGGCCCGAATTTCCGCCTGATCGCCAATTTCGGCACCGGCGTGGACCATATCGACCTGGCCGCCGCCCGCCAGCGCGGCGTGACCGTGACCAACACGCCCGGCGTGCTGACCGAGGATACCGCCGATATGACCATGGCGCTGATCCTGGCGGTGCCGCGCCGGTTGATCGAAGGCGCCAACTTGCTGCGCAGCAGCGGCGGCGAATGGGCCGGCTGGTCGCCCACCTGGATGCTGGGCCAGCGCATCTGGGGCAAGCGGCTGGGCATTATCGGCATGGGCCGCATCGGCCAGGCGCTGGCCCGCCGCGCCAAGGCTTTCGGCCTGTCGATCCATTACCATAACCGCAAACGCGTGCATGAAAGCGTGGAGCAGGAACTGGAGGCCACCTATTGGGAGAGCCTGGACCAGATGCTGGCCCGCATGGACATCATCTCGGTGAATTGCCCGCATACGCCGGCCACCTTCCACCTGCTTTCGGCGCGCCGGCTCGATCTGATGCCCCCGCATGCCTATCTGGTCAACACCGCGCGCGGCGAGGTGATCGACGAAAACGCGCTGATCCGCAAGCTGCGCAAGGGCGAGATCGCCGGCGCCGGCCTGGACGTATTCGAGCATGCGCCTTCGATGAATCCGAAGCTGCTGGAGCTGAAGAACGCGGTGCTGTTGCCCCATATGGGCTCGGCAACCCTGGAAGGCCGCGTCGATATGGGCGAGAAGGTCATCATCAACATCAAGACCTTCGCCGACGGCCATGCGCCGCCGGACCGCGTGATCGCCGGCTTGCTCTGAAGTCTTAGCCCATCAATCCTTATCGGCGGCGGCGAAGCTGACGCCGAGCAGCCATACCGTTTCGCCGTCCGGCGCCAGAACCGGCAGCGACATGGTTTCCAGCGTGCCGCTGAAATCGCCGGAACGCAGCCGGCCGATCAGGAAAACCGGCTGGCGCGATTGCGCCACCTGATTGGAAAAATCAATGCAGACCCGCGCCTCATCGGGCAGGAAATGCTGCGAGAAGGGTATGTTGGTGGGGTCGGAACCGAACATCCAGGCGATGTTGGTGCCCATCAGTCGATAGCGCCAATCGGTGCCGTAATCCGGATGCGGGCCGATCGGCTCGATCACGAAGGCATTGCCCAGCACGCCGATGGCTTGCAAGCGCTCGAAAGTGAAATCGCCGCGCGCCGGCAAACTATCGGGCGGACAAAGCTCGCGCCACAACGCAGCCATAGCCTGGCAATGCGGATCGACCGGAGCCGGAATCTCGTGAAACAGCTCGCTGGCCTGGAAACGCTCGCCGGTATCGCCGAAGGAATTCTGCAAAGCCGCATCCATCAAGGGAGTGGTTACTGACGCCATACTGGCATCAGCCCCCCCCTTGATTCAACGTCTAGCCGGCAATCCCGGACTGGATCGAAGCGGCGATCAGATATTGATCGCGCGGCCATCCACCGCCAGCGCCGCTTCCTTCACCGCCTCGTTCAGAGCCGGATGCGAATGCACCGTGCGATAGATATCCTCGGCGGAAGCGCCGAATTCGATGGCGAGCACCACTTCCTGGAGGATATGGCCGGCATCGGCGCCAATGATGTGGCAGCCGACGATCTTCTGGCTGGCCGCATCCTCGAGGATTTTCACGAAACCGTCGGTCATGGTCATGGCGCGGGCGCGGGCATTCGCCGTGAAGGGGAATTTGCCCACCTTATATTGCACGCCGGCCGCCTTGAGCTCTTCCTCGGTCTTGCCCACGCTGGCGACTTCCGGCCAAGTGTAGACCACGCC
>JAYSEE010000205.1:0-6625 GCA_041914045.1 Ferrovibrio sp.
TCCATGCCCTGGTCCGCGACGAGAAGGGCCAGAAGATGTCGAAGTCGAAGGGCAATGTGCTCGACCCGCTCGACCTGATCGACAAATTCGGCGCCGATGCGCTGCGTTTCGCGCTCTCCATTTTCGCCGCCCAGGGCCGCGACGTGAAAATGTCGGAAAGCCGCGTGGAGGGCTATCGCAACTTCGCCACCAAGCTGTGGAATGCCGCGCGCTTCGCCGAGATGAACGAATGCGCGTTGCCCGCAGGCTTCGATCCGGCGCAAGCCAAGGCCACCGTCAACCGCTGGATACTCGGCCGGCTCGGCAATGCCGCCAACGAAACCACGGCGGCGCTGGAAGCCTATAAGTTCAACGAGGCGGCGGCCGCGCTGTATCGCTTCACCTGGTCGGAATTCTGCGACTGGTATCTCGAACTCTCCAAGCCGGTGCTGATGGGCGAGGATGGCCCCGCCAAGGCCGAGACCCGCGCGGTCTGCGCCTATGTGCTGCGCCAGTTGATCCATCTGCTGCATCCCTTCATGCCCTTCGTGACGGAAGAGCTGTGGGAGCAGTTGTTCGACGGCAAGAGCCAGGGTTTCCTGATGCTGAGGCATTGGCCCAAGGATGGCGCGGCGCCTGTCGATACCGCTGCCGCTGCCGAGATCGACTGGCTGATCCGGCTGATTGAGGGCGTGCGCGCCGCGCGCAGCGAACTCAATGTGCCGGCCGCCGCCAAGATCGGTCTGATCGTGCAGGGCGCTTCGGCGGAAACCCAGGCGCGCTTGCAGCGCCATGCCGACCCGATCAAGCGCTTGGCGCGCATCGAAGCGATAGAACTCGGCTCCGGCGCCGCGCCCGCCGGCTGCGCCCGCGTGGTGCTGGATGAAGCCACCTTGCTGCTGCCGCTGGCCGATGTGATCGACATCGCCAAGGAACGCGCCCGCCTGGGCAAGGAGCGCGAAAAGGCGCTGGCCGAAATCGCCAAGATCGACGCCAAGCTCGGCGACGCCACCTTCGTCGCCCGCGCGCCGGAAGCGGTGGTGGAGGAACAGCGCGAACGCCGCGCCGCGCAAACCGCCCTGGCCGAAAAACTGGCCGAAGCTCTCGGCCAGCTTGGATGATGAGCAGCCTGGGTGATGGTTAGGTCTTAGCGATTCTATCAATCACCTTGGTTCTTGGCGTGCGGAGATCGTCTTCCGCATGCCATTTCGCCCAAATGCGCCCGCGCGCGCTTGCCGGCTCGATATCCAGGCTGAGCCAGTTGCGCGCGCCGATGAAAAGCCGCTTGCCGGCGCCCGGCGGTTTCAGATTGGCGACGATTCCGACATCAATTTCATCAGCGCCGTTGGCGAACATCCGCTCAATGGCGAACCGCGCGAAGCCGCCGGGCGGCGGATGCACGATGCCGGAGGCGGTAAGCTGGTTCATGGTCAAGGGGCCGTTTTTAAGCGTTGGTCTGGTGTCTTCGATTACGCCATAAGCGCCGATATGCACATCGCCGGATAGAAGCGTTACGCGGCATCGTTTTTCGTCGCAGAATTTGGATAGCCGGTGCACGAAGCGCCGCCGTTCTTCGGCATGCTGCTCCGTATTCCAATGATCCAGCAGATCATCCTCCAATTCCTGGCGGCCGGGCCATATGTTCAGCAGTCCCTCGGCAAGGCCGAAATCGGCATGTACGACCGGGATGCTCGACAATACCAGAAGATGGCGAGTGGCATCGGGCAGGGTTTCCAGCTTGTCGTAGATTTCGCTCCAATGTTCTTTGGAAATCACTTGGAATGGGGTGCGCTCGCTCCGGAGATCGAGCGCCAAAATTGCAATATCGTCTATGCGATGTAGATAGGTATGCGCCCCGGTCTGGCGTAAAAAGCCGGAGGAAAGCATGTTGGTATCGCGCACGGCTTGCTGTTGGAAAATATGGAAATGCTTTTCCGCGGCACGGAACAATTCTTTAAATACGGCGCAATTATTGCGCTCCTCGCTATACGACCCCCAGCCGTCGATGATGTCGTGATCGTCCCACATCATCACTGTCGGGATGGAGGCCATGGCCTGCGCGCTATGTTTGCCGCCGTTTCTGGGATGGGCCCAGCGTTTCACATATAGATCGAAGAAGAAGTCATCGAATTCCGCCTTCATGCCAGGCGTAAGTTCGTGGGCATTCGCTTCCGCATTGGGTTGCGTGCTCCAGTCGCCAAGCTCCTGCTTTTCCAGCCATATGGAATCGGCATAAATCTGATCCCCGCCCATTATGAGGAGATGCGTATGCGTTGCGGGTTCATTGGGCACGGCCTCAGGAGCGGTTTTCAAGAGGTGATCCCATAATGCGAAATGGTCGTTCACATCTTTCATCAAGCCGGGCTCGGAGAAACCGTTGCATGAAGCATAGGCAAAGCTGAGCTGCTTGTTCTTCCCCGGTATGAAGAACGAGAAAGAATCTGCGAATGCGCCGGGAATGCGATAGGTAACTTTTCGCTCCGCATCCACGCGCGGGATCGTCATGTCGAAACGAAGCGCATATCTGCCCGCATGGTCGTGAATCCGCCGGGCCTCGATGGATTGAGCCGGCTGCATATCCTGATGTTCGTAAGCCAGAGAGAGGTTTGGGAATGCGCCATGCGCATCGGGCGCATCGTCCACTACGATCAGCGCGCTGACTTGCCAAAGATCGTCTTGCAGACCGACGAATTTCAGCACCGGCCCCATTATGATCGCCATAGGATTGCCTCGCTTTTTGGCTTAAATTATGAAATAGCAATTGCAATCATGGTAACCAAATGGAACACAAAGAGCAATCTATTGGTGTGAGCGCTGCCGAAGACGCCGCGGTGCTGGATGCTGCCTCGGATTTGATCCGCAGGCGTTACGCCGTCGGCCGGCATCATATCGCAGCGGCCTTGCGCACCCGTTCGGGCAAGGTGGTCACCGGCCTGCATCTGGATACCTATGTCGGCCGCGCATCGGTTTGCGCCGAAGCCGTGGCGGTGGGGCAGGCGATGGCCGATGGCGCCGGCATCGACGATCCGATTGCCGCCATCGTGTCGGTGCGGCATCCGCGCCCCACCGAGGCGAACCAGAGCATCCAGGTGGTGGCGCCTTGCGGCATCTGCCGCGAGATGCTGCGCGATTTCGCGCCCGAAGCGCGCGTCATCCTGAATGCGGATGGCCGGCTTGCCAGCTACAGCACCGCCGAATTGCTGCCGTTGAAGTATCACCGCCAGCCGTAAGGCGTTTTAGAAAATACCGCCAGCCGTAAGGCGTTTTGATAATACCGCCAGCCGTAAAGGTCGCTCATGTCCGATCCCGTCCTCGCCGCCGTTACCGCTACGGTTCAGGTTTATCTGGATGGCCTTTATGAAGGCGATCTGGCCAAGCTGGAGCAGGCTTTCCATCCCGCCGCGCATTTGTTCAGCACCACGGGCGGCAATCTGGTCGATATGGACATGCCGGCCTGGTTCAAGCTGATCGGCGGGCGGCCGGCGCCCAAGGCCAGCAATCAAACCCGCGCATACGAGCGGATTCTGCTGGTGGACATCACGGGGCCGAACACCGCCTTCGTGAAGGTGAATTGCGCGATCCTGCCGAAGCTGTTCACCGATTATCTCAGCCTGGTGCTGTGCGATGGCCGCTGGCGCATCATCAACAAGACCTTCCATTTCGAACTTTCAGCCGGCTAGGCTCTGTTCGAATACGCGGGCGTAATTGCCGCCGAGCATCTTGCGTACGCCGTCTTCGTCGATGCCTTGCAGCAGCAAGGCCGAAGCCAGCTGCGGCAGGCTTTCGTAAGACGGGAAGATCGAGGCGCTGACCAATCCCATCATGTCGCTGCCCAGGCCGACATGGTCGATGCCGATCAGTTTCGCCAATCGCGCCATGCCGGCGGCCATGGCGTTCAAATCCTCATAGACCGTCTGCGGCGGCCAGATGCCGATCACGCCGCCGGTTTCGGCGATCAGCTTGGCATGTTCGGCATTGATGCGGCGGCTGAATTCGCCCGGACGGGCGAGGAATGACGTATGCGACAGCACCAGCGGCTTGCGGCTGATTTTGGCGGCGCGCTGCACCAATGCGATCGGGCCATGCGCCACATCCACCACGATGCCCAGCGCATTGCAGCGTTCGATCACGGCAGCGCCGAAATCGCTCAGGCCGCCATGCACGGCGGGCTCGGTCTGGATGTCGCCGAGTTCGTTGGGCCGGTAATGCGTGAGCTGCAAATGCCGCAGATGCCAGTCGCGATGGGCGGCGTCCACGCGCTCCAGCTTGCCTTCCAGAAAATCGGCGCCTTCGCTGGCGATGATCACGCCGGGCCTTTCGGCGCTGGCGGCGCGCAGATCCGCGCCGTTGCGGATGATGCCCAGCTTCTGTTCGCGCGCCAGGCCCAGTGCGCGTTCGATGGCGCGGCTGCTATGCTCGAATAATTCGCCGGGCTTGGGATCGCGGATCGGGCGGATGCGGCGATCCGCATCCACATGGGTGACGGGGCTGTCGGCCACCACGCTGAGGCAGATCGCCGCCATGCCGCCAGCCCGCATCGGCGCGGCTACCGGGCGGTAGGGTGCGCGTTCGGCAATGCGGCGCACGCCGTTGATGGCGCCGGCATGGCTATGCAGGTCGATGGTCAGCCGCCCGGCCAGCGCGCGCCGGCCCGGTTCCGGGTCGATCTCGGCAGCTATCGCCGATGCCGGCTGCCAGGCCGAGAGGCCGAAGGCGAGGCCAAGATTGAGCGCCGCGCCCAGCACGGCGCGCCGGCTGAATCCTGCCGCATGCGGCATCGGCAAGGGCCGCGCATCATGCAGTTGGTAGCGCCAGCCGGACGCGTCGCCATCGGGCAAGCGGGTCAGTCTGCCGCTGAGGCCGAGCAGCCCGCCCAGCTTCACCGGTTCGGCGGCAAAGATCTCGACGCGGCGATTGGGGTCTTGCGGCAGGCAGCCGGCGCAGCAGAGCGCATCGTCGGCCAGCACGAAATAGTCGGATGAGGCGCTGTCCGCATCCGGGTCGAAATCCGGCGGCGGCAGGAGCCAGCCTTCCAGTTCGATCCGGCGGCCATGCAGGTCGCGGCTTTCGGCGGCAGCCAAATCCTTCCAGGCGATGCGCATCGTCGCTCCCATCGACAATTCCGACATTTATAGCATGCGACGCGGTAATTGGCGATTTCCAGCGGCTGAAATTGTCCGATCTCGCCATGATCGGGCCACAAAGCCGCCCGATTCAGGCAACAGCCTGTAAGCATGCAAGGCGGCTTCAGCGGCCGCCGATTAAACCGGAAACCGTTAAACCAGGGGGTGCGTCATGCGCTCTTACCTGTTTGCTTTTATCGTTGCCATCAGCCCGCTTGCCGCCGCCGCCGAGGATCGGCCCGCGCAACCTGGCCAATCCTCCGCGCAGCATGGGCAGTCTGTCGTGTTTTTCGAAAGCCGCTCGTCCGGGTTGAGCCCGTTGGCGCGTCTGGTGCTGGATCGCCAGGCGGAAATGCTTGAACAGCGCCAGCAGCCGCTGGCCTTGATCGGCCAGGCCGCGCCGGACGAGGCGATGGAAGCCGAAAGCCTGTCCGTGCGCCGCGCCGAAGCTGTGCGCGATTACCTGCTGGCGCGCGGCGTGCGGCCGGAAAACCTGCTGCTCGGCAATCGCCCGAAGGGCGACGCGCCGGCGGTAATCGCCACGCCGGCGCCGGCCGCGGTGCTGATCAACTAGCCTTTGTCGCGGTTCGGCTGAGATTGCCGATGCCGAGCACGGTTAGCGTGGTGGCCGCCATCACGATCGCCATCAGCAGCAGCACGGCCTGCGGATTGCCATGATCCAGCAGGAAGCCCACGGCCACCGGGCCGATCGCCGATCCGGCATCGAGGCCGGAATAGACGAAGCCGAACACCCGGCCTGACGCGCCTTTCGGGGTCGCGAGCCGCACGATCATGTCGCGCGAGGGCGTGGTGATGCCTTGCAGGAAGCCGGCGAAGGCCATCAAGGCGATCAGCATGCTGTTGGGCACAGCCACCGTGGCGACGATCAGGATCATGCTGCCCGAGCCCAGCAGGCCGGCAACCACCATTCGGTGCGGCGAATAATTGCGATCCACCAGCACGCTGCCGGCGATGATGCCGATGCCGGCGCCGAGTAGGAAGCCGGTGAGGGCGGAGGTGGCAACGGCCAGCGGCGTTTTGTAGATGCCGTCCAGGATCACCGGCAGGAAATTCTGGATGCCTACCGATGCGGTGGCGATCATGGTGAAATACACGAAGCACATCACCACCGGCAGCGTGAACAGCCGCAATTTGGCGGCCGGCGCACCATCTTTGTCGGCGGCCTTGCTGGATTTGGCGCCGATATCTTCCTTCAGCCGGTCGCGCCGCAGCAGCAAAGCCAGCAGCGCCAGCAGGCCCATGGCGGCAGCCAGCGCCAGCGCGCCGCGCCACCCCACCAGCCAGGCCGCGCCGCCCATGAAAACCGGGGCCAGGGCCCAGCCGAGATTGCCGCCCAGCGTATGGCTGCCATAGGCGCGGCCGAGCCGGGTCTGGTTCACGGAAGCGGTGAGGATGGAATAATCCGCCGGGTGGAACACGCTGTTGCCGACGCCGGCAATCATCGCCACCGGCAGCAGCATCCAATAATTCGGCACCAGGCCATAGGCGAGGATGCCGACGCA
>JAYSEE010000206.1:0-6548 GCA_041914045.1 Ferrovibrio sp.
GCCTTGAAATAGCGCACCTTGCGGAAATCCAGCATGCTCGCCTCCCCCCTTATCCTTGTCCCCCGAATCCTTGTCCCCGCATCCTTTTTCGGGGCGATAGCATGCGCCCTCGGATATCGTTTTTTCCTATAGCATGCCGGCTGGCTGTTGCAGAAGCGGCGGCAGCGCCTAACATGGCGACAAAGCATCGGGAGGAAAGCCGTGACGCAACCGCGCATCGAGATGTTCTACGACGTATCCAGCCCCTGGACCTACCTGGCCTTCCACAATATCCAGCCGATGGCCGAGCGCCTGGGCGAAAGCATCCAATGGCGGCCGATCCTGGTGGGCGGCGTGTTCAACGCGGTGAATCCCAGCGTTTACGCCATGCGCGACAATCCGGTGCCGGCCAAGGCGGCCTATATGCTGAAGGACCTGGCCGATTGGGCGCGGCTGGCCGGCTTGAAGATCAAGTTTCCGCCCAGCGTGTTTCCGGTCAACAGCGTGAAGGCGATGCGCGGCTGCATCTGGGCCGAGAGCCAAGGCAAGCAGCCGGCGCTGGCGCGCGCGCTGTTCGAACTCTATTGGGGCGAGGATCAGGATATCAGCCAGGAGCCGGCGCTGCGCGAAGCCTGCCGCCGCGCCGGGCTGGATGCCGATGCCATGCTGACGGCAAGCAACGATGCCGCCATCAAGGCCGAACTGAAAACCAATACCGACGAAGTGGCGCAGCGCGGCGGCTTCGGCAGCCCGACGATTTTCGTCGACGGCCATGATATGTATTTCGGCAACGACCGCCTCGCCCTGGTGGAAGCCGCCCTCAAAGCCTGACAGGACAATCCATGCCCATCCTCCAGACCATCGTCGTTGCGCTGATCGCGCTGCTGCATGTCTATATCCTGGTGCTGGAGATGGTTTTCTGGACCAAGCCGCTCGGCCTGCGCGCCTTCGGCCAGAAACTGGAACAGGCGCAAGCCTCGGCGGTGCTGGCGGCCAATCAGGGCTTGTATAACGGCTTCCTGGCCGCCGGGCTGATCTTCGGCCTGCTCTATCCCGATCCGCCGGCCGCCAAACACATCCAGAGCTTTTTCCTGGCCTGCATCCTGGCGGCCGGGCTTTATGGCGGCTTCACCGCCAGCCGCAAGATCATCTTCATCCAGACCGTGCCGGCGGCGGTCGCGCTGGCGTTGTTGTGGCTGTTCTAGCCGCGCCGGAACAGCAGGCCGCCCGCCGATTGCCACAGCGCCTGCAAACCGAAGCCGATGAACAACAGGCCGGAGGCGCGGGTGATGGCAAGCTGATGCCGCGTATAGATGCGCCGCACCGGGCTTGAGCCGATCAGCGCCACCAGCACGATATCCGCCAGCACGAAACCGACGAAGGCGGCGGCCAGCAATTGCGGAAACAGGCTCCAGCCCAATTCCTGCGCATGGCTGGCCAGCAAGGCGGTGAACATCGCCACGCTGACCGGATAGCCCTTGGGATTGGTCAACCCGAAAGCCAGGCCGCGCCGCAGCGGATGCCTCACCGCGTTATCCAGCCCGCCCTCGGCGGTGGGTTTGGCGCGCAAAGCCTTCCAGCCCAGCCAGCCGAGATAGCAGCCGCAGACCAAGCCGAGCAGATCGAACACCAATGTTCCCAGGCTGGCCGAGCCGACGATGGCGGTGATCGCCAGGCTGGCCCAGACCAGATCGCCGGCCAGATGGCCGATCACGAAACCCGCGCCGGCCGCGCGGCCCTGCGCCGCGCCGATGCCGAGCAGGGCCAGAAAAGCCGGGCCGGGCAGAATCACATAGGCGGCGCCGGCCAGCATGGTGGCGATGAAAAGCGAAATATCCATGGCGCGATGCTATGCATAGCCCAAGGGCGACTGCAAGCTGCGGCCATGCAGATCGCCATCATCCTTACCTTCGCCTGGGCCGAGAATGCCGCAAGCTGGCTGGAAGCGATCCGCGCCCAGCACGATCCGCAGCATAAAGCCGTGCCGCCCCATGTGACCCTGCTGTTTCCCACCGATAGCGTGACGCCGCAGGAGGCCGCCGGCCGCGCCGAAAGCCTCGCTGCCGCCATGCCGGCTTTTGCGGCGCGCTTCGACCGGCTGGAGATTTTTTCGATGCCCACGGGCGGCAAATATCCGCATCTGGTCTATCTGCTGCCCGATGCGGAAACCACCGCGCATTTCATGGCATTGCATGACGCTTTGCCCGGCAATGGTGAACCGTTCGAACCGCATGTCACCATCGCGCGGTTCGGCGCGGTGTTTTCCGCCAAGGCGCTGCTGCGCCAGCATGGCCGCGATGTGACGCCGCCGCTGCAAGCCCGCTGCGACGCCCTGCGCCTAGTCCACATCGAACAGGGCGCGATCCGGTTGGATGCGGCCTATCAGTTAGCAGTTCCGGAAATATCGGATTCGCAATAGGCAGAAATATAGATCGGATCAGCCTTTGGACTGGGTGGTTCATGCCAGCGCATTTCACATCGCATCAGAATGCCAGGCACATCGACTAAAATATCCGGCGCCCCTCTATATCTGCATTTCAGTTTAGCGGAATGATGAAAAAGTTCTTCATAGCGACGATAATCATAGACTGCCACTTCCGTCCCATCATCATCAGTATATTCGGGATCCGGAAGCATCCCACTGATAATGCCATCCTCCAATGGGTAAGCAGTATTCAATCTAGCTTTCTGATTGACTGGGTGCAAAATCGGGCAAGCGGTACTCTGAAATTGCGCATAGGCTGGAAATCCCGAAAGCAATAAAACCGAAGCAGCTAGAATTGCGTAAAGACATTTTGCTTTCATCGTCCCGCTCTCTGCGTGGCTGATATCACGCTAAAAGCTTCCGCTCTATTCGACGCCGACACGGAAGATGATCGGCCAAAAGGAATAATACGTTCATCGGGTTTGTTTTTATCAGCCTGATCCAACACCCGGATGCCTTCCTGCCCTTCGGCATTCTTGCCATAACCCAGGAAGATCGCGGCATGATTGCCGGTGGGTTTGTTGGGATAGCGGCCTTCCTTGTCGAAGGTGGCGATCGGCGTGCCGGGCTGTAAGGGCGGATCGTTGGGCCCTTTGATATCGGCGCCACGGCGCCAATTGCGGGTGGGGCCGAGTTGCGGCAGCGCATGCTTGACCAGCGCCACGCATTCGCGGCTTTCGCCCACCCATGTGCCGGCCTTGCGGATGGCGTCGAGTTTTTCCTGGCTGGCGCGCGGTCCCTCATGGCTGCCGCCCTGGCCGCCACCTTGTCCGGGCGGCGCGCGGGTATGGTCGGAAACCTGCACCAGATGGCCATCCTGGTGGCGGCTATAGGCATCCACCTGCACACGATTACCTGACCCACGGGCGCTGGGCCCGCGATTGTTCGAGGACCGCTCTTGCCGCGAACCGCCTTCGCGCGGCGGTTGGCGCAGCTGCCGTCCGGTCGCATCGCGCTGTGTTTCCGGATAAAGCTGACGGAAACCCTGCTCGACGGTTTTCTGAAAAGCCGGGTCGCGCTGGGTAGGATGCCAATAGCGACGGTCACGCATCATGGCGGTGAGACTGGCTTCGGTGAGCGGATCGGGAAGCACGGTCATAACGGTTTATCCTTGATCATGTCACTTGAACATATCAAGAACGTAAAGAGCCATCAAGAGCATAAAACACAATATCACAACTTTTAAGAATTTTTTAGGGCTGCTCCACCGGATGCGCCTTGAAAGCGGGCATGGCTTCGCAGGCGGCGGTGAGTTTTTCCAGATGCGGATAGGCGCCATCGGGCAGCAGGCCGGGCTGCATCACGCGCAGGAAGCTGACCGTCACCGCCACGGTGATATCGGCCAGGCTGAAATCCTCGCCCAGCAGCCAGGGATGCTGGGGGTTGATCTGCGCGGCGGCGGCTTCCAGCGCCGTGAGGCCGCCGCTGGCCTGGCCGAGCAGATGCCGCAACCAAGGTTGATGCACTTTTTCGGCCGGGCGGCGGCGCACTTCATAAACCGCGCCCACCGCCTTATCCAGCACGCCGCTGGCAATCGCCATCAGGCGCTGGCAATCGCGCCGCGCCTTGCCGCGCGCCGGGATCAGGCTTTTCGGCCCGGCCAGTTCCATCAGGTAATCCAGGATGGCGGCGGATTCGATCAGGATTTCGTCGGCCGACAATTGCAAGGCCGGCACCCGCCCCACCGGATTGATCGCCAGCCCGCGCGCCGGGTCGGTGGTGACGGAAAGATATTCGCGCTCATGCGGAATATCGAGCAGCGTCATCGCAATCGCGACGCGCCGCGTATAGGGGGAGAGGTTGCGGCCGAAAAGTTTCAGACTTGTCATTCGCAATCTCTCCCCGATCCCATGGATGGGGAGAAGTGTAGCCGGAAGCCGATCAGGCCGCCAGCTTATCCAGTTCCTTGATCAGGGCGTCGCCCATGCCCTTGGTGCCCACCTTGGCGGAGCCGCCGCCCAGATCGGCGGTGCGCACGCCGCTCTTCAGCACGTTCTCCGCCGCCTTGTCGATCAGGTCGGCGTCGCCGCCGAGATCATAGGCATAGCGCAGGGCCATGGAGAAGCTCTGGATGGTGGCGAGCGGATTGGCCACGCCCTTGCCGGCGATATCCGGCGCCGAGCCATGCACCGGCTCGAACAACGCCATGCGGCGGCCGGTGGCCGGATCGGCGGCGCCGATCGAAGCCGAGGGCAGCATGCCCAGCGAGCCGGTAAGCATGGCGGCTTCATCCGACAGGATGTCGCCGAACAGATTGTCGGTCACCATCACGTCGAACTGCTTGGGATTGCGCACCAGCTGCATCGCGCCGTTATCGGCATACATATGCTCGAGCTGCACGTCCTGGTATTTTTCCTGATGCAGCTTGGTGACCTCCTCGCGCCACAGCACGCCGGATTCCATCACATTGGCCTTTTCCAGCGAAGTCACCTTGTTGCCGCGCTTCTGCGCCAGCTCGAAGGCCACGGCCGCCACGCGGCGGATTTCGCTGGTGGTGTAAACCTGGGTGTTCACGCCGCGACGCTCGCCATTCGGCAGCGTCTCGATGCCGCGCGGCGAACCGAAATACACGCCGCCGGTGAGCTCGCGCACGATCATGATGTCGAGGCCGGCCACAAGTTCCGGCTTCAGGCTGCTGGCTTCCACCAGGGCATCGAAGCATTTCGCCGGGCGCAGATTGGCGAACAGGTCCATTTCCTTGCGCAGACGCAGCAGGCCGCGTTCCGGCTTCTTGTCGAAGGGCAGGTTGTCCCATTGCGGGCCGCCCACCGCGCCGAGCAGCACCACGCCGCAATCCAGCGCGTCCTGCATGGTCTTGTCGGCCAGCGGCGCGCCATGCTTTTCATAGGCGCAGCCGCCCACCAGATCTTCCTTCACGTTGAAGGAAACATGACGGCGCTTGTCCATCCATTCGATGACGCGGCGAACCTCGCCCATCACTTCCGGGCCGATCCCGTCGCCGGGCAGCATCAACATGGTACGATTAGACATGATCCTGTTTTCCTTCTTGCTTTACTGCTGTCATGCCCGGACATGTCCAATGCTGTCCGGCTGGAATTCCGTTCCACAAACCCGTCACCACCGGGCTTGACTCGGTGGTCCATGGTTAAGTGTCTTTGCTGTTTCAGGCATGGAGCCCCGGAACAAGTCCGAGGGTGACGAGACTTGCAATATCAGCTGACGCAGCCGATCAGCTCACGCGCCGATCAACTCACCCGGCCGGCTTGCGCATAGCGCCAGGGCTGGGCGGCGCGCTGGCGGGTTTCGAAATCGTCGATGGATTTCTTCTTCTCCAGCGTGAGGCCGATATTGTCCAGACCGTTGAGCAGGCAATGCTTCTTATGCGGGTCGATCTCGAACTTGATCGTGCCGCCATCCGGGCCCTTGATCTCCTGCTTTTCCAGATCGACGGTGATGCGGGCATTCTGGCCGCGCTTGGCATCGTCCATCAGCTTGTCCACATCGGCCTGCGGCAGCTTGATCGGCAGGATGCCGTTCTGGAAGCAGTTGTTGTAGAAGATGTCGGCGAAGCTGGGCGCGATCACGCAGCGGATGCCGTAATCCAGCAGGGCCCAGGGCGCATGCTCGCGCGACGAGCCGCAGCCGAAATTGTCGCCGGCCACCAGGATCTGCGCGCCCTTGTATTGCGCCTGGTTCATGAAGAAATCCGGCACCGGCTTGCCGTCCGGCGTCTCGCGCAGTTCGAAGAACAGGCCTTTCGCCAGGCCGGTGCGCTCCACCGTCTTCAGGAACTGCTTGGGGATGATCATGTCGGTATCGACATTGATCATCGGCAGCGGGGCGGCCACGGCCGTCAGTGTGGTGAACTTGTCCATGTCTGTCTCTCCCAGGGCTCTCTCTGGCCGTGCTCAGGCGATCTTGCGCACGTCGGCCAGCTTGCCGGCAATCGCGGCGGCGGCCGCCATCGCCGGGCTCATCAGATGGGTGCGGCCGCGCGCGCCCTGCCGGCCTTCGAAATTGCGGTTCGAGGTGGAGGCGCAGCGTTCCTCGGGTTTCAGCTTGTCGGCATTCATCGCCAGGCACATCGAGCAGCCCGGCTCGCGCCATTCGAAGCCGGCGGCGA
>JAYSEE010000207.1:0-6452 GCA_041914045.1 Ferrovibrio sp.
ACGACGACCAGTCGATCTATGGCTGGCGCGGCGCGGAGGTGGGCAACATCCTGCGTTTCGAAAAGGATTTCGAAAACGCCCATATCGTGCGGCTGGAACGCAATTACCGCTCCACCCCGCATATCCTGGCCGCTGCCTCGGGCCTGATCGCCAACAATACCGGGCGGCTCGGCAAGACCTTGTGGACCGACACCGCCGATGGCGAAAAGGTGATCGTGCAGGGCGTGTGGGACGGCGACGAGGAAGCCCGCATGGTGGGCGAGGAAATCGAGGCGCTGGAACGCAACGGCATATCCCTGGACCGAATCGCCATCCTGGTGCGGGCCGGACATCTGACGCGCGGCTTCGAAGAACGCTTCCTCACCATCGGCCTGAAATACCGGGTGATCGGCGGCCTGCGCTTCTACGAGCGGCGCGAAATCAGAGACGCCATCGCCTATATCCGCGTGCTGATGCAGCCCGACGACGACTTGGCCTTCGAGCGCATCGTCAATCTGCCCAAGCGCGGCCTCGGCGACACGACGATGCAGAGCATCCATCGCCTGGCGCGGCAGGCCGGCGGCTCGCTGGTGGCCACGCTGATCGACCTGCTGGATACGGATGAGATCAAGCCCAAGCCGCGCGCCACCCTGAAAGCGCTGCTCAACGATTTCGCGCGTTGGCGCGAATTGCTGGAGACTTTGCCGCACCCGGAAGTGGCCGCGATCATGCTGGAAGAATCCGGCTATACCGGCATGTGGCAGGCCGACAAATCGCCGGAGGCGCCGGGCCGGCTGGAAAACCTGCGCGAATTGATCGGCGCGCTGGACGAGTTCGAGAATTTCCAGGGCTTCCTTGATCACGTGGCCCTGGTGATGGATGCCGAGGCGGCCGATGGCCAGCCGATGGTGAGCATCATGACCCTGCATGCCGCCAAGGGCCTGGAATTCGATTACGTATTCCTGCCCGGCTGGGAGGAAGACCTGTTTCCCAGCCGCCGCGCCTTGGAAGGCAACGGCAATGCCGGCCTGGAGGAAGAGCGCCGGCTGGCCTATGTGGGCATCACGCGCGCCCGCATCCGTTCCCATATCAGCTTCGCCGCCAATCGCCGCATCTTCAATCAATGGAGCAGCGCGATGCCGTCGCGCTTCATCGACGAATTACCGCAGGCCAATATCGAACAGCGCGCCCAGCCCGGGCTTTACGGCGGCGGCGCCAAGGCGCCGAGCTTCGGCGGCTTCAGCAGCAGTCAGCCGAAAACCAGTTATGGCGGCCATAGCTGGCAACTCGGCAAGGCGGCCGCCATCCAGGGCAAGGCGAAACACGTCGATGACGACGCCTCGTCGTCGCAAGCCTCATCCCGTGGCCCACGCCATTTCGAAATCGGCGAGCGGGTGTTCCATGAAAAATTCGGCTATGGCCGCATCCGCGCCGTGGATGGCGATAAATTGCTGGTGGCTTTCGAAAAGGCCGGCGAAAAACGTGTGATAGATCGTTTCGTCCAATCAGCATGAAAATGGAGTCGGCGTGATGGCGGAATTCTGGTTCGTCGAAATCGAGATGGATTTCCCGCAGCTCGCGCCCTTCGAGGATCTGCTGGGCGAAGCCGATGGCAGCGTGGCGGTCAGTTCCTACGAAGTGGCGCCGATGCCCAATCCGGACGATGCGCGCTGGCGGCTGCAAATCCTGTTCGATGCGCCGCCGGATATGACGGCCTGGAAAAAACGCCTCGGCGGCATCGCCAAGAGCATGGATATGCAGAATGCGCCGATCCAGGGCGGCCATCTGCCCGATCAGGATTGGGTGCGCCATACCAATATCGTGAATGCGCCGATCCAGGCCGGACGCTTCTATCTTTATGGCGCCCATGATGCGGGCAGCGCGCCTCCGAGCGCGCGGCCGCTGCTGCTGGATGCAGGGTTGGCCTTCGGCACCGGGCGCGCGCCTTCCACCTATGGCTGCCTGCTGGCCATCGACCGGCTGGCAAAGCGCAAAACCTTTCGCAAAACGCTGGATTTCGGCTGCGGCTCGGGCGTGCTGGCCATGGCGGCGGCGCGCTGCATGGCCGCCGATGCCGTGTTGCTGGCCGCCGATATCGATCCGGTGGCGGTTGATGTGGCGAAAAACAATGCGCGGCTGAATGGGCTGAACAGCACCGGGGCGGCGCGGATTCAGTGCCTGGTCGCAAATCGGCCCGGCGCTCCGCTTTTGCGGAAAGCCGGGCCGTATGACTTGGTGCTGGCGAATATCCTGGCTGGTCCGTTGCGCCGCATGGCCCGCGACCTTTCCCGCCGCGTCGCGCCCGGCGGGTTTCTGGTTCTATCGGGCCTGCTGGCGCATGAAGACGCTGCCGTCTTCGCCGCTTATCGCAGCCAGGGCCTGCGGCTGGAACAGCGCATCGCCCGCGAGGGCTGGCATACGCTGATCCTGACGCGCGGACCCTGAAACAGCGTCAGGCGACCACGCGGGCGCTGATGCGCGCCTTTTCGATCGCGGCAGCAACGCCGGCATTCTCGTTGGCCGCCGGATCGGCCTTGGCGACTTTGGTGACCGGGCGGGCCGGACGATAGACCTGACCATCCACGGCGGACGGAATGTCGCCACGGCACAGGCCCATATCCTTCAGGCTGCGATCATCCATGCCGTAAAGCTCGGCCATCGCCGCTTCGCGCGTGCTGCCGAACCGCACCCAGGCGAACAGCTTGGTGGCGCCGGCTTGGATCAGCCGGCTGGCCTGATAGATCAATTCGGCAATCGCTTCGGCGCGCTGGAAGCGCACATCAGCCTCGATCTCGGCAAAGCTCAGCGGGCGTTCCCAGGGCTGCTCCTGCACGGCCGGCTTGGCATTCCAGGCCTTCGACAGCGCGGCCCAGCCAGTCTTGGCGAGATCGGCAATCGCCTGGGCGCGCAGGCGGCGGGCATAAGCCTCCAGCTCGATGGTGCTGGGATGGCGATGATCGTAAAGCTGCTCAAGCAGCGAAGCGGTGGGGTTCGATATGTGGGTAATCTGGGTCATGGCAATCTCCTGGTCTGGCGCGACACGGATGCCTGATCTCGAACGATTCCTACCCAACACTTAGAAACTATATTGCACCGCACCATTTGTTTTTCAAGAGAGAAAAATGCATGGTTTTATTGAATATTTTTATTGTGCATCGCAATAAGCAAAGGTCTTAAATTTAATCCGCGAACGATTAAATTTTCATCAGAATAGTGACAAAAATAAACTGCACTAAAAAATTAAACGCCGGGCCGATGCGTTCTCGGAAAATCCGATCAGCATCTGACCCGGCGTGGGGAGGAACTTAAACTTTACTGTGCGAACTCTACTCGACTGTGAACTTTACTTTACGCTCTACTTCACGCAACTGACGCATACGCTACGCTACGCTTTACTGCTTACTGTACGCTTTACTGGGGGACTAAGCGGTACTTACTTTGCGAGACGGTACTGCTGAACTGGCTTAAGCGGCCTGGGCTTAAGCGGCTTGGCGCGGCACGAGGCGCACCACACCGGCGGCCTTTTGCTGGCCATTTTCGTTGGACGCGCCGGTCTGCGAGACCTTCTGCGCCAACGGGCGATACATCTTGCCATCCACGGCGGCTTCGATTTCCGAGCGATTCAGGCCGATATCGCGCAACATGGCGTCATCAAGACCATTCAGCTCGACGATAGCCTGCTGATGCTTCTGCCACGCCTGATAACGGGCCAGCAGAGACTTCAGAAACGGCAGAACCTTCTTGGCCAGCGCGCTCACCGTCTCAGCACGCAGACGGCGCGCCTGGGCTTCCACCTCGATGGCGCTCAGCGGAGCGGCCTGGGTAAAAGCGTCGGACTGGGAACGGGCGGTAAACATTTTCATCTCCTCTATTGACCGGGGTTGTTCGCGGTCACAAGACTGATATTGCACTGCACCCATGAAACAACAATGGCTTAGTTTCGAGTGCTGCAATGCAAAAAATGCATAGGTCGGATTTTAAGGGATATTAATCCGTCTGCTGATTATTGCGATATCAAATTGATCGGATTGATTTTTCAGGCCGCAGGGCTCAGCCGCCGATCAGGGCGAGCCAGTCATCCTCGCTCAAAACCTTAACGCCGAGTTTATTGGCGTCAGTCAGTTTGGAGCCCGCGCCGGGCCCCGCCACCAGATAATCGGTTTTTTTCGATACCGAGCCGGCCACCTTGGCGCCCAGCGCCAGGGCGCGCGCCTTGGCTTCGTCGCGGGTGAATTTCTCCAGGCTGCCGGTGAACACCACGGTCTTGCCGGCCACCGCCGAATCCTGGCTGGGCTTTTCCACCGGCTGCACGCTGACCTGCTCCAGCAAATGCTCAATCACCCTGCGGCTTTGCGGCCGAGTGCAGAAGCCGACGATGGCTTTCGCCACGATCTCGCCCATGCGGTCGATGCTGTTCAGATCGCCCCAGGCCTCGTTCTGCCCTTCGCCCTCATGCTCTTTCGCGGCATCCATGGCGTCCAGCCAAGCGCGCGGCACGCCGTAATGCATGGCAACCAGCCGCGCCCGCTCCTGCCCCACATGGCGGATGCCCAAGGCGTAGATGAAACGGTCGAAGCCGATCGCGCGGCGCTGTTCGATGGCGCGCAGCAGATTGCCCACCGACAATTCGCCATAGCCTTCCTTCTTCATCAGCGCATCGGCATGGCGCTGCAATTTGAAGATATCGGCCGGCTCTTTCAGCCAGTCCCATTCATAGAAGGCGGCGATCTGCTTCTCGCCCAATCCCTCGATATCGAAAGCTTGGCGCGACACGAAATGCCGCAGGCCTTCGGTCGCCTGCGCCGCGCAGCTCACCCCGCCGGTGCAGCGCCGCCGCGCATCGGCCTCGCCGGCCTCGTCCACCTCGCGCTCGGCCGGCGCGCCGCAGACCGGGCAGCGGGTGGGGAATGCGAAGGGCGCGGCATGCTTGGGCCTATGTTCCAGCACCACGCCCACGATCTGCGGAATCACATCCCCGGCGCGCTGCACGATCACCGTATCGCCGATCCGCACATCCTTGCGGGCGATCTCGTCTTCGTTATGCAAGGTGGCGTTCGATACCAGCACGCCGCCCACATTGACCGGCTTGAGCTTCGCCACCGGGGTAAGCGTGCCGGTGCGGCCGACCTGGATATCAATATCTTCCAGCAGGGTCTGCGCCTGCTCGGCGGGGAATTTATGCGCGATGGCCCAGCGCGGGCTGCGCGACACGAAACCCAGCCGCTCCTGCCAATCCAGCCGGTTCACCTTGTAAACCACACCATCAATATCGAAAGCCAGGTTGGTGCGCTGCGCGGCGATCCCGGCATAATAGGCCATCAGATCCGCCACCGAATGGCAGAGCTTGGTATGCGGATTGAGCGTGAAGCCCCAGGCTTCCAGCTTGCGGCGCGCGCCGGCCATGCTGTCGGCCAGCGGCGCGGACACATCGCCCCAGTAATAGCCGAAGAACCGCAAGGGACGCTGTGCGGTGATTTCCGGATTGAGTTGGCGCAACGAGCCGGCGGCGGCATTGCGCGGATTGACCGGAATGCGGATTGCCGCCGCCGACAAGCCCTTGGCCTCGCGTTCGCGCGCCGCTTCCTCCTGGCGCTCGCGGAAGGCCAGGAAATCGCCGCGCTCCATATAGACCTCGCCGCGCACTTCCAGCACATCGGGCCAATCGCTGCCCTTCAGCCGATGCGGCACGCCATGCTTGAGCGTCTTGATATTGGCTGAGATATCCTCGCCTTCCTGGCCGTCGCCGCGCGTGGCGGCGCGCACCAATTCGCCCTTCTCATAGCGCAACGAGGCGGACAGGCCGTCGATTTTCGGCTCGGCCAGGAAAGCCAGCTCGGCATCCTCGGCCAGATTGAGAAAACGCCGGATGCGGCCGACGAAATCCGCCACCTCGCTTTCCGAAAAGGCATTGTCGAGCGACAGCATCGGCCTGGCATGGCGCACTTTGGCGAAGCCCGCCGCCGGCGCGGCGCCGACGCGGGACGACACACCCAGCGGATCGGACAATTCAGGAAACTTCGCTTCGATCTCCAACAAGCGGCGCTTCAGCGCATCGTAATCGGCATCGGAAATCGTCGGCGCGTCTTCCGCATGATAGCGTTTATCGTGTTCAGCGATCTCTTCCGAAAGGCGCTTATGCTCGAGCTTGGCCAGCCGAGGAGTGAGTTCTTCCACCGGCTTTGCGCGCTGGCGGCTCATCCCGCTTGCGCCAGCAGATCGTCGGCCGCCGCGCGCGCGGCATCGGTGATGGTGGCGCCGGCGAGCATGCGGGCGATTTCCTCGCGGCGTTCGGCGGCATCCAGCGGCGCCACATCGGTGAACGTGGTGCGCGCCTTGGCCGGGCCGGCCTCGCGCTTGGCGATGCGCCAATGATGGATGCCCTTGGCCGCCACTTGCGGCGAATGAGTGACCACCAGCACCTGCACGCCGCCCGCCAGCTTGGCCAGGCGTTCGCCAACAGCCGCCGCCGTGGC
>JAYSEE010000208.1:0-6391 GCA_041914045.1 Ferrovibrio sp.
GATCTGCTGCTGACGCCGACCTTGTCGGTGGCGGCTTTCGAGGTGGGGCGCAACACGCCGGCCGGTTTCGACGCCGAGAATTGGATGAGCTGGACGCCCTTCACCTATCCCTTCAACATGACCGGCCAGCCGGCGGCCACGCTGCCTTGCGGCCTCACCGCCGCCGGCCTGCCGGTGGGCCTGCAGATCGTCGGCGATCTTTACGCCGACCGCCTGGTGGTGCAGGCCGCGCGCCTGTTCGAAAGCGTGCTGCCGTTCCAACGCGCGGTGCCGGCCTGCCTGGACGACGCGGCATGATGAACGCCCGCGCCAAGCATTGCGCCGCGCCGCGATTATTTTTCGCGGCGCGCCCTGCTTTGACCGTTCGCCGCCGCTTTTGCCTTGAGGCCGCCAGGGGTCTTCGCGCTACTGGGCGCCTGCATGCCGTGCTCCATGAACATGACCATGCGGTCGATCACTTCATCGCTCAGCGACGCGCCCTTGTATTGCCCGTCGGAAATATCCTCCAGGCGGTAAAGCCCGGACAGCATGTAAAGCTGCGCGCCGATCATGAACGTCGTGCGCCAATAGATGTCCGCCGGATCCGCCTTCGGCAGCGCGCGGATAATGGCCTTCACATAGCGCTTGGTGGAAAGATCGTACACCTCGCGGCGCAGCTTGATCGCCAGTTCCTCCGGCTCGAAATGCAGCCGCGCCTGCAAGCGCATGAAAGCCAGCCCGCCCGGGCCCTGATCCTTCATCTCGAAGGGCGGCGTGATGAAGGCTTGCAGCAGGCTGCGCAGATTGGGCACCGGGCTCTGCCGTTCCAGTTCGGTCAGCAATTCCATGCGGCGCCGCGTGATATGCAGGCCGCGCCGCTTGAACACTTCCTCGAACAGCTTCTGCTTGCTGCCGAAGTAATAGTTGATCAGCGCCTGATTCACATCGGCCCGTTCGGCGATCTCGCGCAAGGCGGTTCCGGCATAGCCGCGCGCGGCGAATTCCAGTTCGGCAATATCGAGTATGGTTTCCTGGGTGGCGCTGTCGCCGCTCGGACGGCCCGGCCGCCGAGGGGCGCGGCGGGCTGGGGGCTTGACCTGTATCTTCGTCATATCGGTTTCCAAAAGCGATTGCGCGCACGCGAAATCGCGTCGCGGAGTCCTGCCCGAAAATGCAGGATTCGCTTGGACGATTGCAACCCTCTTGATCGAACGCAGCGTTAATTAATGGAGATGCCAAATGGCCATCAGCGATTCCGAATTGATTGCAGCCTGGACCCAGGTGCTGAAGCTCTCGAAGCTGAAGCCCACCGAACTGGTCACCATCCTGACCAGCCAGGATAGCCATCCGCAAACCCTGGCCTGCGCCCGCACCGCCGTGCAGCTGGCCGGCGCCCAGGTGATGGTGCTGGAATTGCCGCCGATGAACGGGGAAAAATCCCTCAGCCGCGACAAGACCGCTTATGTCGGCCTTACGCCGCTGACCAGCAATCCCGCCGCCATGGCCGCGCTGAAATCCAGCGACCTGGTGATCGACCTGATGCTGCTGCTGTTCTCGCCCGAGCAGCAGGAAATCCTGGAAAGCGGCACCCGCATCCTGCTGGCGGTGGAGCCGCCGGAAGTGCTGGTGCGCATATTGCCCACCGAAGCCGACCGCGCCCGCGTGCTGGCCGCCGCCGAATTGCTCAAGCGCGGCCGCAGCATGCAGGTGCGCTCCGATGCCGGCACGGATTTCCGCTGCGCGCTCGGCGCTTATCCGCTGCTCACCGAATACGGCTTCTCCGACGAGCCGGGCCGTTGGGACCATTGGCCGAGCGGCTTCCTCGCCACTTGGCCGGATGAAACCACTTCGGAAGGCACCATCGTGCTGGATCGCGGCGACATCCTGCTGCCGATGAAGCGCTATGTCAGCGAGCCGGTACGCCTCGTCATCAAGGGCGGCTATGTCACCGATATCGCCGGCGCGCTGGATGCCGATCTGCTGCGCGATTACATGGCCTCCTTCAACGATCCCGAGGCCTATGCCATCTCGCATATCGGCTGGGGCCTGCAGCCGCGCGCCCGCTGGTCCACGCTGGGCCTGTTCGATATCGAGTCCACTTTGGGCATGGATGCGCGCGCCTTCGAGGGCAATTTCCTGTTCTCGCTGGGGCCCAACACCGAAGCCGGCGGCAGCCGCAACACCGCCTGCCATATCGACATTCCGATGCGCAATTGCACCGTGATGCTCGACAACAAGCCGGTGGTGGAAAAGGGCCGCGTGGTGGATATGAGCGAGGCGGCCTGAAGCATGTCGGAACTTGAAGTCTATCAGCGCCAGGGTTTCGGCAACGCGCTGGGCCTTGGCGGCCGCATGGGTCTGCTGATCATTGATTTCGTCAACGGCTTCGCCGATCCCGAGGTGTTCGGCGGCGGCAATATTCCGGCGGCGATCTCGGCCACCGTGCCCGTGCTGGCCTGGGCGCGCAAGCGGCAATTGCCCATCGCCCATACCCGCATCGTCTATGCCGACGACGGCAGCGACGCCAATGTGTTCAGCATGAAGATTCCCGGCATGCAAACCCTGGTGGAGCGCGGCAATACCAGCCAGATCGTGCCGGAATTGACGCCGCAGACGGGCGAGGTGGTGATCCGCAAGACCGTGCCGTCAGGCTTCTTCGGCACCAATCTGGCGCCCTGGCTGACGCAGCGCGGCGTGGAAACCCTGCTGGTGGCCGGCTGTACCACCAGCGGCTGCGTGCGCGCCAGCGTGGTGGATGCCATGTCGCATGGCTTCAAGCCGATCGTGCTTGAGGATTGCGTGGGCGACCGCGCCGAAGCGCCGCATCAGGCCAATCTGTTCGACATGCAGCAGAAATGCGCCGATGTGATTCCCGCATCGGCGTTGTTCCAACTGCCCTAACCAATGCTCATCAAGCTGGCATTGCCGCCGGCCGCCGCCGTGTTGGTGGCGACCGCGCGCTCTGCCAGCAGCCATTCCAGCGGATAATCCGCGCCGCCATCCGCCGCCGCATCCCGGCGCGGCGGATGGATCGGCACCAGAGCCGGATAGGCTTGCAGCAACCGCTGCGCCAGAGCCAGCATCATCTGGCCATCGTCGTCGCAAAGCGCCACGGCCACGTTTGCATCGCCCGGCTTTTCCAGCTTGGCATGCAAATGCAAGGCTTCCGGCAAGGCGGCGATCACCTGCCGCGCCGCCGCGCCATCGGCCAGAATCGCGCGATTGCCGGTCGCCAAGGCCGCCGCAATCTGCACCAGCAAACCGGATTGCCCAGCCGCCGCGCAAAGCACGCCGCCGCGCGGCACCAGGGCATAGATATTGCGCTCGCCCACCGGGCCGGGCAATTCGCGCAGCAGACCCAGCGGGCTGCGTGCGATGAAGCTGCCGCAGCGTTCCGCTTCCGCAACATGGCCTTGCTGTTGCAGCCAGGCCTGGAATTGCCGCGCCGCCTGCAAATCCGCCGCCTTGCACTCGGCTTCCCGCGCAACTTTGAAAACAGGCTGCATAGCCAGCAAGCGGCGCAGATAAAGCGGGCCGCCGGCCTTCGGCCCGGTGCCCGACAGGCCATGGCCGCCGAAGGGCTGCACGCCCACCACCGCGCCGATGACATTGCGGTTCACATAGATATTGCCGGCATGCATGCGCTCGGTCACTTGCGCGATGGTTTCGTCAATGCGGCTATGCAGGCCGAAGGTAAGCGCATAGCCGGATGCATTGATCTGCGCGATCACCTGCTCGAGCGTTTCGCGGCGGTAGCGCACCACATGCAGCACCGGGCCGAACACTTCCTTCTCCAGATCGGCGATGGCATCCAGTTCGATCAAGGTCGGCGGCACGAAAGTGCCATGGCCGGCCTGCGGCGGCAGCGGCAATTGCTCCAGCTTGAATTTGCGGCCGCGCATCGCCTCGATATGCGCCTGAATCATGCGCTGCGCCGATGCGCTGATCACCGGCCCCACATCCACCGACAAGCGATCCGGCGAACCGATGCTCAATTCCGCCATCGCGCCTTTCAGCATGGTCAGCACGCTATCGGCCACGTCCTCTTGCAGGCAAAGCAGCCGCAAAGCCGAGCAACGCTGGCCGGCGGAATCGAAGGCGGAAGCCAGCACGTCGTTCACCACCTGCTCCGACAGCGCCGAGGAATCCACGATCATCGCATTCAAGCCGCCGGTTTCGGCGATCAGCGGGATCGGCAGGCCATCGGGCGACAGCCGCCCGGCAAGCTGGCCCTGGATCAACCGCGCCACTTCGGTGGAGCCGGTGAACATCACGCCGCGAATGCGCGCATCCGCCACCAGCGCGGCGCCTATGTTGCCATCGCCCGGCAGCAATTGCACCGCGCCGGCCGGCAGGCCGGCTTCCAGCAGGATGCGGATGGCCTGCGCCGCGATCAGCGGGGTTTCCTCGGCCGGCTTGGCCAGCACCGCATTGCCGGCCGCCAAGGCCGCCGCCACCTGGCCGGTGAAAATCGCCAGCGGGAAATTCCATGGGCTGATGCAGACCACCGGGCCCAGCGGCCGATGCGTGTCGTTGGAAAAATCCGCCGCCACGGCTTCGGCATAATAGCGCAGGAAATCCACCGCCTCGCGCACCTCGCCGATGGCATTGGGCAGCGACTTGCCGGCCTCGCGCACGATCAGGCCGAGCAATTGCGGCATGCGCTGTTCCAGCAGGTCGGCGGCCCGCAGCAGGCATTGCGCACGCTCGGCCGGCGGCGTGGCCTGCCAGATCGGCGCGGCGGCCAGCGCGCCATCCACGGCCTGCGCCGCTTGCTCCGCGCTCGCCTCGATCACCTGGCCGACGATATCGCTGCGGTTGGCGGGATTACGCAGCACCGCCGCATTGCCGTGCAATACCTCGCCATCGGCCAGGATCGGCGCGGCGCGCCATTTCTGATCGGCGCTGGCCAGCAGGGCGGCAGACAGCGAGGCCAGACGCTGTTCGTTGGAAAGATCCAGCCCCATGGAATTGCGCCGCTTGCCCAGGATGTCGCGCGGCTGCGCGATTTTGGGATGCGGCGCGCCCAGCGGCTGAATCGCACGCGCAGCCTCCAGCGGATCGGCGATCAAACTTTCGATGGCGATATCGGCATCGGCGATCTGATTGACGAAAGACGTATTGGCGCCGTTTTCCAGCAGGCGACGCACCAGATAAGGCAGCAAGGTTTCATGGCTGCCCACCGGCGCATAGATGCGGCAGGGACGGTTCAGCTTGTCGCGCCCCACCACTTCCTCGTAAAGCGGCTCGCCCATGCCATGCAGGCATTGGAATTCATACTGGCCGGAATAATAGTTGCTGCCGGCCATGCTGTGGATGCTGGCCAGGGTCTGCGCGTTATGGGTGGCGAATTGCGGATAGACCGCATCGGGCGCCGCCAGCAGCTTGCGCGCGCAGGCCAGATACGACACATCGGTATGCAGCTTGCGGGTATAAACCGGAAAGCCTTCCAGGCCCTCCATCTGGGCGCGCTTGATCTCGCTGTCCCAATAAGCGCCCTTCACCAGGCGCAGCATCAGGCGATGATTGCTGCGCCGGCCGAGATCGACGATCCAGTCGATCACGAAAGGCGCGCGCTTCTGATAGGCCTGCACCACGAAGCCGATGCCGTTCCAGCCGGCAAGCTCGGGCTCGAAACACAGGCTTTCCAGCAGATCGAGCGAGATTTCCAGCCGGTCGGCCTCTTCGGCGTCGATGTTGATGCCGATATCGTAGCGCCGCGCCAGCAGCGCCAACGCCTTCAGGCGCGGCTGCAATTCATGGCGCACGCGCTCCAGATTGGCGCGGCCATAGCGCGGATGCAGCGCGGAAAGCTTGATCGAAATGCCCGGGCCCTCATAGATGCCGCGCCCCGCCGCCGCCTTGCCGATGGCATGGATGGCCTGTTCGTAATCGGCGTAATAGCGCGCGGCATCGGCAGCCGTCAGCGCCGCCTCGCCCAGCATGTCGTAGGAATAACGGAAGCCCTGCGCCTCGAAACGCCGGCTGTTGGCCAAGGCTTCGGCGATGTTGCGGCCGGAGACGAATTGCTCGCCCATCATGCGCATGGCGATATCCACGCCCTTGCGGATCAGCGGCTCGCCGCCGCGCGCGATCAGCTTGGTCAGCGCATGCGACAGCGTCTTGCCGCTGTTGGTGACGGCGAGCTTGCCGGTGATCAGCAAGCCCCAGGTGGCGGCATTGACGAACAGCGAGCGGCTATGGCCGATATGCGCCTCCCAATCGCCGGCGCCGATCTTGTCGCGGATCAGCGCATCGCGGGTGGCGCGGTCGGGGATGCGCAGCAAGGCTTCCGCCAGGCACATCAGCGCCACGCCTTCCTGGCTGGATAGCGAATATTCGTGGATCAGACCTTCCACGCCGCCGGCATCGCTTTTCGCCCGCAAGGCTTCCACCAGCTTGCGCGCAAGAT
>JAYSEE010000209.1:0-6351 GCA_041914045.1 Ferrovibrio sp.
AAGTGGACTTGCCCGCCCCGTTCGGCCCCACTACGGCGGTGAGCGAACCAGCGGCGAAGCAGCCCTCGATATGATGCAGGGCCGGATGGCGCTGATAGGCCACGGTCACGTTATGCAGGCGGATATCGGCCATCTCAGCCTTCGCCGCCCAGCAAGGCCCAGGCCACCGCCGCCCAGAGCAGCGCGATGGCCGGCAGCACCATCAGGATGCGCAGCCCCGCCCCGGCGGCCAGCACCTTCACGGCCAGGGAGTCGAAACGAGAAACCGCCTGGCCGCCATGATCCAGGCCACCATGACGATGGCCGGGTTCGTGATGCCCGTGATGATGGGGGTGGGAAGCCATTGGGATGCCTGGGGGATGCCTGGGGAATGCCTAGTAAATGTTATTATATAACATACAATCCTTTCACCCCCCGTCAACCTCCTACGGGCATAATAGCCCGCCCTAAAGCCGTCACATTCCGCCGCCACATAGGCGGCCAGCATTAACCAAGCGTCACGCCACCAGGATTCGATGTCCTCTCCCCGCAAGCAGAAATCCGAGCCGCAAGAGCGGAAAACCCGTCGCAGCCGCAAGAACGCCGGCGGCAAGGCCCCCAAAAGCCTGCTGGGCGGGCTGATGCGGCTGGCCCTGCTGGTCGGCATCTGGGCCGCCATCGGCCTGGGCGGATTATTCGCCTATTTCGCCTATGACCTGCCGGATTTCCGCGAACTCTATGTCATCGAGCGGCGCAATTCGGTGACGCTCAAAGCCGCCGACGGCACCGTGCTCGCCACCTATGGCGACCTCTATGGCGAACACCGCACCCTGGCCGAACTGCCCAAGCATCTGCCGCAGGCGCTGATCGGCACCGAGGATCGCCGTTTCCACGACCATTTCGGCCTCGATCCGATCGGCCTGGCCCGCGCCATGTGGGTGAACCTGCGGGCCGGCCGCGTGGTGCAGGGCGGGTCCACGCTGACCCAGCAATTGGCCAAGAACGTGTTCCTCGATTCCGGCCGCACGCTCAAGCGCAAGGCGCAAGAAGTGCTGCTGGCGCTATGGCTGGAGCGCAATTTCACCAAGGACCAGATCCTGGAGATGTATCTCAACCGGGTCTATTTCGGCGCCGGAGCCTATGGCGTGGAAGCCGCCGCGCAACGCTATTTCGACAAGCCGGCGACGCAACTGAACTTAAGCGAATCCGCCATGCTGGTCGGCCTGCTGAAAGCGCCCTCGCGGCTCGCCCCCACCGGCAACATCAAATCGGCTCAGCAGCGCGCGGCGCAAGTGCTGCACAACATGGCCGATGCCGAATTGATTGATGCCAAGGCGTTGGACGCGGCGCTGAAACGCCCGGCGCAATTGGCATCCTCGCGCCTGCCGATGCCGAATGCGCGCTATTTCGCCGATTGGGTGCTGGAGGAAGTCTATCAACTGGTCGGCCGCCAGCATGGCGACCTTGTGGTGTTGACCAGCCTGGATGCGCGCATGCAGCAGGCGGCCGAGCGCAGCGTGGACGGCATCATGAGCCGCGACGGCGAAAAGCTGCATGCCGAACAGGCCGCCCTGGTGGCATTGTCGCCGGATGGCGCGGTGCGCGCCATGGTGGGCGGCCGCGACTATATCGACAGCCCGTTCAACCGCGCCACCCAAGCGCGCCGCCAGCCGGGCAGCGCCTTCAAACCCATCGTGTTCCTCACCGCCATCGAAAACGGCATCGAGCCCAACGACACCTTCTCGGACTCGCCGATCACCATCGACGGCAAATGGTCGCCGCGCAATTTCGACGGCAAATATCAAGGCGATATCAGCTTCGCGGAGGCCGCCGCACGCTCGTCGAATGCCGTGGCGGTGCGGATCTCCGAACAGGTGGGCCGCCAGCGCGTGATCGACACCGCGCGGCGGCTGGGAATCGTCAGCGACCTGAAGCCGCACCCCTCTCTGGCGCTGGGCGCGTTCGAAACCGGGCTGCTGGAATTGTCGAATGCCTATGCCGCCTTCGCCAATGGCGGCTATACCGTGATGGCCTATGGCGTGCGCGAAGTGGCCGATGGCAATGGCAACATATTGTTCCGGCGCGGCAATGAAAGCGTGATGGCGCATATGATCGACGAGATGCCGCTGGGCATGCTGAACGATCTTTTGCGCGGCGTGGTGGATAACGGCACCGGCCGCGCGGCGCGCCTGCCCAACCGTCAGGTCGCCGGCAAGACCGGCACCACCTCGGATTATCGCGATGCCTGGTTCGTCGGCTATACGCCCGACCTGATCGCCGGCGTATGGGTCGGCAACGACGACAATTCGCCGATGAACAAAGTGTCGGGCGGCGGCCTGCCGGCGCAGATCTGGCGCGGCTTCATGAACGATGCGCTGCGCGGCACCGAACCGCGCGAATTGCCGACCGCGCGCGGCGGCCTGCAACGGCTGCTCTCCGGCCTGCTCAATCCCAATGCGCCGCCCGTCACGCAAGCACCCGCTCCTGCCGGCGCCAATGACAACGAGCCCTCGCTGTGGGACCGCATCCTGCGCCAGTTCGGCCGCCCGCAGAATGCCGGAGCCGCGCAGGGAATTCCTTCGACGCGCGTGGAATCTCCTATGCCGGGCAGCCAGTTGGGCGGCCAGGGGGATGGTCCGGCCGGCGAGCCGCGCATGACCTGGCAAGTTGGCCCGCAACCCGCGAGACAATGAGACGGTAAAGCAATAGGATTAGGCCCATGTCGCGCTTGCTGCTGATTTCCCGTCTGTTATTTCCCTGCCTCCTGCTCGGCCTGCTGCTCTCCCCCATGAAAGCCGCCGCGGAAGACGCCTTCACCGTCAATCACGGCACGGCCCAGGGCGTGGGCGGCACGCCGCTGGCGCTGAGCCTGGTGCTGCCGGCAGGGCGCAACCAGCCCGCCGCCGGCTGGCCGGCCTTGCTGCTGATTCAGGGCAGCGGCCCCACCGACCGCGACGGCAACCAGCCGCCGCATCTGCGCACCGATCTGCTGCGCCAGATCGCCGAATATCTGGCCATGCAGGGCATCGCCACGCTGCGCTACGACAAGCGCGGCATGCATGCCAACAACGCCGCCCTGCCCACCGATCCGGCTGCATTCTCGGCTTTCTTCCGCTGGGAGAATTTCGTCGGCGATGCGGCTTCGGCCTTCCGCTTCCTGACCGAGCATCCCGGCATCGACGGCAAGCGCAGCGGCATTCTCGGCCATTCCGAGGGCGGCGTGATCGCACTGGCGGCCAGCGGCTTGCTGCGCGCCACCGGCATCGGCCCCGCCGCTCTGGTGCTGGCCGCCACGCCGGGCCGGCCGCTCGAAACCGTGGTGGCCGAACAGTTGGAGCGCGCCCTGGCCGAACAAAAAGCCACGCCTGCCCAGGCGCGCGCCGTGATGGCCGCCAACAAGCGCGTCAGCGCCGCGATCCTGGCCGAAGGCAAGGTGCCCGCCGACACGCCGCGCAGCCTGGCGCCGCTCTATCCCAGTTATGCCGGCCCGTTCCTGCAAGCGCTGCTGCCGCTGGATCCGGCAAGGCTGGCGCGCGATTTTCCCGGCCCCGCTCTGCTGCTGCAGGGCGAAGCCGATAGCCAGGTTTCCGCTGCCCGCGACCTCGAGCCGCTGGACAAGTCGCTCGGCATGCGAGCGAAGCCCGAACACCATGCCGCCTTGCGCTTCCCCGGGCTGAGCCACAATTTCAAACGCCCCGCCAATAGCGAGGATCCGGGTTTCGCCGGCCCGTTGCCGCCGGACATGCTGGATGGCTTGAATGCCTGGCTGCAAACGCGGCTGGTGCAGGCGGATTGATTACGGCTGCACCCGCCGCACAACGAGATAGCCCGCCAGGCCGAGCAGCGCGCAGAATGCCACTGCGAATGCCAAGGGACGCGCCGTGCCGTCCAGCGCATGGCCCACCGCCGAACCGATCAGCGCCGCCGCGCTCATCTGGATGAAGCCCATCAGCGCCGCCGCCGAGCCGGCCATATGCGGAAACGGCTGCAACGCGCCAGCCTGGGCCAGCGGCATGATCATGGCGAAGCCCGCCATGTAGATCAGCATCGGGCCCAGCACGAACAGGAAATGCCCGCTGGCGCCATCGGTAAGCGCCGTGGTGCCGAGCACCAAGGCCGCCATGCCCAAGCCGCCCAGCAAGCAAAACGCGCTGCCCAGGCCGAGCAGGCGCAGCAGGCCGAGCCGCGCCGCCGAACGGCTGGCGATCATCGCGCCGCAACCGTAAGTAAACGCGATGCTGCCGAAGCAATAGCCATAGGCGGTTTCCGGCAGACCATAAACATCAATCAGCACGAAGGACGAGCCGGAGATGAAGGAGAACAGCCCGCCATAGCCCGCCGCCACGCAGGCGGCATAGCCGCAATAGGCGGGATTGCGCAGCAGGCTGGCGAAATTGCGCAGCATCGGGCCGGGCCGCGTGGCATTAGGGTCGCGGCGCATATTGCTCTCGGCCAGGAACAGCGCCACCAGCAGCCAGAGCGCCATGCCGAAACAGGCCATGGCGATGAAATTCGCCTGCCAACCGAAATAGTGATGCAGGTAGCCGCCGGCGATCGGCGCCAACGCCGGCGTTATCGCCATCACCACGGCGATCATCGCCATCACCTGCGCGGCGCGTTCGCGCTCATGCAAATCGCGTACGATGGCCCGCCCTATCACCACCCCGGAACAAGCGCCCAGCGCCTGTATGAAACGCGCCGCGATCAGCGTTTCGATATTCGGCGCCAGCAAACAGACCAGGCTGGCCAATGTGTAGATCGCCACGCCGGACAGCAAGACGGGCTTGCGGCCCAGGCGGTCGGAAAGCGGGCCATAGATCAGTTGCGTCAGCGCGAAGCCGATCATGAAAGCCGACAAGGTGAATTGCACGGCAGCCGCATCGGCGGCGAAAATCTCCGTCAGGGCGGGCAGCGACGGCAGATACATATCGGTGCTGAGCGGCCCGAGCGCGATGATGCAGCCGAGCAGAATCACCAGGGCGCCGGAATCGCGATGCAGTTTTGCCATACGGGCTTCAGCCTTCCAGATGCAGCGCGGCGCCGTGGCGGCGCAGCCAGGCTTTCGCCGCGCGCATCTCGGCTTCGCCATCCAGCAGCCCGGCCACCAGGGCCCAAAAGCCCTCGCCGTGATCCATGTGGCGCAGATGCGCCACTTCATGCGCCACCAGATAGCGCAGCACCGGCGGCGGGGCCATGATCAGCCGCCAGGAAAACGACAGCGTGCCGGTGGAGGAGCAGCTGCCCCAGCGGCTGGTGGTGTCGCGCAGGCTGACCCGCTTGGCGCGCAGACCGGTCTTGGCGGTGAGCTGCTGCACTTCCTCGGCTATGCGCTGGCGCGCCTGACGCAGCAGCCAGTCGCGCAACCGGCGCGGCAGATGCTCGGTCTCGCCCGACACATGCACAGCATCGTCCTCCAGCCAGACCGCGCCGCGTCCGCGCGCCTCCGGCCGATGCCGAATCGGCAATCTTTCCCCTAGGTAAGGCAGCGAGCCGCCATCGGCCCAGGCCGGCAGGCGCGGCCGCTCGGCCTGGCGTGCGGCGATCCAGCCCGCCTGCTCCATGACGAAAGCCTCGCCGGCCCGCAACGGCACATGGCGCGGCAGCACCAGCACCACCGCCCCATCCGCCGGCATTACCCGCAGCAGCATGCGCCGCGCACGCGCATCGCGCCGCAACATGAAAGGATAGGCCTCGCCATCCACCCGGATGATGTCGCCGGACAGGTTCTTTGCGAGTTCGATTGTATGCGAATAACCCTTGGTCACGGGCCGGCCCTGTCATATAACTGTCATCAAGCGGACACGGAATTGTCGTGGCCCGCAAAATATAAGGTCGGCTTCCCCCGACCAGGGTGGGAAACTAGCATTGGAGACAACATGATGAAAACCGAACGGAATTCCGCTCGTCCCCGTTTAGTGCGTCCGCTGGGCGCCAAGCTGGCGCTTGCCCTGCTGCTGGGCGCCGCCACGGTGGCGGGCTCTGCCTCCTCCGCCCTTGCCCAGGCCCAGAACCGCATCGAGCTGCAATGGTGGCATGCGATGACCGGCGCGCTCAACGAGCGCGTGAACGAAATCGCCGAGGGCTTCAACAAGGGCCAGGACAAGTACAAGGTGGTTGCCGTCAACAAGGGCAGCTATCCTGAGACGCTGACCGCCGCCATGGCCGCCTTCCGCGCCGGCAAGGGTCCGCATATCGTGCAGGTCTTCGAAGTCGGCACCGGCACCATGATGGCCTCGCGCGCCGCCATCAAGCCGGTGCATGAACTGATGGCCCAGAACGGCTACAAGTTCGATCCGGGCAGCTATATTTCTTCCGTCACCGGCTATTACAGCACCTCGGACGGCAAGATGCTGTCCTATCCGTTCAATTCCT
>JAYSEE010000210.1:0-4473 GCA_041914045.1 Ferrovibrio sp.
CCGGAACCGATGGCTGCGCCAATGATTCCGGGCCGGCCTCAATCAATCCTTAGCGGATCGGCCAGGCATAGAGCAGACCGCCCTTGGTCCACTGCTCATTCGGGCCGCGATCCAGCTTCAGGGCGCTGCCCTTGCCGACATTGCGCTCGAAGCTTTCGCCGTAATTGCCGACCTGCTTGATGATGTTGTAGGCCCATTTCTCGTCGACGCCGAGCGCCTTGCCCATGCCCGGCGTCACGCCCAGGATGCGCTTCACGTTCGGATCGTTGGACTTCAACATCTCATCCACGTTCTTTGAGGTAATCCCATACTCCTCCGCCTCGATCATGGCGAAGAGCGACCAGCGCACCAGGTCATGCCACTGATCGTCGCCATGGCGCACGTAAGGCCCCAGCGGCTCCTTGGAGATGATTTCCGGCAGAATCACGTAATCATCGGGATTCTGCGCCTGCAGCGCGCGGGCCGAGGCAAGCTGCGAGGCATCCGAGGTGTAAACGTCGCAGCGGCCAGCGAAGAAGGCCGCCACCAGTTCTTCCAGCTTCTCGAACACCACCGGCTTGAACTGCATCTGCTGAGCGCGGAAATAATCCGCCAGGTTCAGTTCAGTGGTGGAGCCGGATTGCACGCAAACCGTGGCGCCGGCCAGCTCCTTGGCGCTTTTCACATTCAGCTTCTTCGGCACCAGGAAGCCCTGGCCGTCATAAAAGGTTACGCCGGCGGGATTCAGGCCGATGGCGGCATCGCGCTGCAAAGTAAGCGTGGTGTTGCGCGACAGCACGTCGATCTCGCCCGATTGCAGGGCGGTCAGACGGGCCTGCGAGGTCAACGGCGAAAAGCGGATTTTGCCGGCATCGCCGAACATGGCGGCGGCGATGGCGCGGCAGACATCCACGTCGATGCCCCGCCACTCGCCCTTGCTGTCCGGGGCGCTGAAGCCGCCCAGCGCGGTATTCACGCCGCATTGCAGAATGCCGCGCGCCTTCACCGCATCGAAGGTCGTGCCCGCCTGGGCTGGAGCCGTCGCGCCGATCGCGGACATCGCCATGACCGCAAAAGCGGCCGCCTTAAGCATCTTCATGGAGCTTCACCTTATATGACAATTTTATGACAGCGGCAGACTGCCCGCTTATCGCCACCAAAGCAAGAGCGCCTCGGCTGCCCCAAGCACCACGGCATAGCGCAAAGCCTTGCCGATCCCCACCAGGACCAGGAAACGCCCCAGCGGATAGCGCAGCAGGCCGGCGGCGAAGGTGAGCGGATCGCCCACCACCGGCAGCCAGGCCAGCAGCAGGCCGGGCCAGCCCCAGCGCTGGAAACGCGCCTCGGCGGCGGCCAGGCTGGTCGGCTTGATGGGAAACCAGCGATGCTGGCGGAAATGGCCCAGATAGGCCCCCAGCGCCCAGTTGATCGTCGATCCCAGCAGATTCCCTGCCGTGGCCACCAGCAGCAATTGCCAGGCCGGCGCCAGACTGGCGGCATGGGCGGCGGCCAGGGCGGCTTCCGAACTCAGCGGCACCAAAGTGGCGGCCAGCAGCGACCAGCCGAACAGGCCGGCCAGCGAGACTGCCTCCGGCATCAAAGCGGCGAGCCCTCGCCCAGATCCCAGAACAACCCGGCCATCATCGCCAGCCCCTGCCGCATCACCGGCAGCAGAATATGTTCGTTGGGCGCATGCTGCGAACAGGCGGCATAGGAATGCGGCACCCACACCGTGGGCAGCCCCAAAGTATCGGCGAACACATCGTTGGGCAGCGAGCCGCCCAGATTGGGCAGCAGCGCCGGCTTCACGCCCGTGGTGCGGCTGACCGATTGCACGGCCCAGCGCACGAAGGGATGTTCGGGGTCCAGCCGCGTGGCATCCATGATCTCGGCGCGGGCCTGCGCCACCTGCACCATGCCCAAACCCTGGCGATCCAGATGCCGGCGCAAAGCGGGCAGGAATTGCTTGTAATCGGTGCCCACCACGAAACGGATCTGGCAATGGGCGCTGGCCTGGCCGGGAATGGCGTTCACCGGCATATCGGGATTGCCGGTCTTGAAGGCCAGCACATCGAAGCTGCACCAGCCATAGACGCGCTCGGCCGGCGTGAGGCCCGGCTCGCCCCACCAGGCGTCGATCTCGGGGCCATCCGCGCCGCCGCTGACCGCGCAATCGGCCAGGGCCGCGCGCACGCTGGCCGGCAATTCGGCCGGCACCCATTCCGGGATGCGGATTTGCCCCGTTGGCGAAACGATGCTGCTGATGGCATGCGCAAGCGTGATGCCGGGATCGGCCAGCAGCCCGCCCCAATTGCCCGAATGATGCGCGCCCTGGCGATAGTTCACGCTCATGTCGAAATTCAGCGCGCCGCGCGCGCCGCAATACAAAGTGGGCCGCGCCGGATCGAGACGCGGGCCGTCGGAGGCGAGAAACAGGTCGCAGCCCCATTCCTCGCGATGCATGGCGCAGAATTCCTGCAAACCGGGCGAACCGATCTCCTCGCCGGTTTCGATCACCAGCACCATGTTGAAACCCAGCCGGCCGCCGCGCACCCGCAGCACCGCCGCCAGCGCCCCGATATTCACGCTATGCTGGCCCTTGTTGTCGGCGGTGCCGCGGCCAAAGAGGCGGTCGCCCTCCTGCGTCACCTGCCAGGGCGACAGGCCGGCGCGCCATTGCGCATCCTGGCCGCGCACCACATCGCCATGGCCATAGGAAAACACCGTGTGTTTCGCCCCCGGCTCGCGACGGATCGCAACCAGGAAGGGCCAGCCCTTGGGATTGGGATTCGGATGCACCTGGCAAGCGAAACCTAGCGGCTCCAGGGTGGCGCGCATCTCGCCTTCCAGGTAATCGCCCATGGCCTGGCCGCGCTCGGCATTCTGGCTTTCCGTAGGGATAGCCACCCGGCGGGCCAGATCGGCGATGAAACCGCCCTCGTCGAGATAGCGGGTGGCGGCTTGGATGGCGGCGTCGCGGCTCATTACTTCCCTCCGGCGGGGCGCGCACTGGAAAGCCGGGGCCGGCTTTGCGATAGTGGCGCCCGACAAGGAGTATGCCGATCATGCGCGACGAAACCAAGCTTGCCACCCTGGGCCGCGATCCGGAAGGCCATCATGGCGCGGTGAATATCCCGGTCTACCGGGCCTCCACCATCCTGCAACCCGATCTGGCCACCCTGCGCCAGGTGCAGCAGGCCCGCGAGCGCGACGAGCAGGTTGTCTCCTATGGCCGCGTCGGCACGCCGCTGACCTATGCGTTCGAGAATACCCTGGCCGAACTGGAAGGCGGCTACCGCGCCATCGGCTTCCCCTCGGGCGCCGCCGCCTGCACCGGGGCCATCATGGCCGCCGTGAAAGCCGGCGACCATCTGCTGATGGTGGATACGGTCTATGGTCCGACCCGGCAATTCTGCGACACCGTGCTGAAGCGCTTCGGCGTGGAAACCACATATTACTCGCCCGCCATCGGCGCCGGCCTGCGCGACCTGCTGCGGCCCAACACCACGGCGATCTTCACGGAATCGCCGGGCTCGCTCACTTTCGAGGTCCAGGACATTCCGCTGATCGCCGAGATCGCCCATGCCCATGGCGCATTGGTGCTGATGGACAATACCTGGGGCACGCCGCTGTATTTCAAATCCTTCCAGCATGGCGTGGATCTCTCGATCCATTCGGCCACCAAATACATCGTCGGCCATTCCGATGCGCAGCTCGGCGTGGTGATCGCCACCAAGGCGGCCTGGCCGGCCCTGCGCGACACCACGCGCACCATCGGCACGGCGGCCGGGCCCGACGAAGTCTATCTCGGCCTGCGCGGCCTGCGCACCATGGCGGTGCGGCTGGAGCGCCATATGAAAAGCGGCTTGGCGGTGGCGGAATGGCTGCGCGGCCGGCCGGAAGTGAGCCATGTGCGTCACCCGGCCTTGAGCAACGATCCCGGCCATGCGCTGTGGAAGCGCGATTTCCTGGGCGCCTGCGGCCTGTTCGCCTTCGAATTGCAGCCGGGCGTGAAGTCCGAGGCGCTGGCGGCTTTCGTGGATCATCTGGAGCTGTTCGGCATCGGCTATTCCTGGGGCGGCTTCGAAAGCCTGGTCACCGTGGCGATGCCGCATAAGCTGCGCAGCGCCGAGCCGTGGAGCGACAAGCCGCCGCTGCTGCGCCTGCATATCGGGCTGGAAAATACCGACGATCTGATCGCCGATCTGAAGGCCGGTTTCGACCGCCTGAACAAAGCAAACTGAAAGAAACCGCCATGAGCGACATCCTGGTTTCCTCCGCCGAAGGCATCGCCACCATCGCCTTCAACCGGCCCGACAAGAAGAATGCCATCACCGCCGCGATGTACGGCATGATGGCCAATGCCCTGCTGGCGGCGGATGCCGATGCCGCCATACGCGCCGTGCTGATCACCGGCACGCCGGGCTGCTTCACCGCCGGCAACGATTTGCAGGATTTCCTGGCCAATCCGCCCAGCGGCACCGACAGCGAAGT
>JAYSEE010000210.1:4483-6345 GCA_041914045.1 Ferrovibrio sp.
CTTCTTGAAAGCGCTCAGCACCGCCCGCAAGCCCATCGTGGCCGCCGTCACCGGCGTGGCGGTCGGCGTCGGCACCACTTTGCTGCTGCATTGCGATCTGGTCTATGCCGCCAAGAGCGCCAAGCTCTCGGTGCCTTTCGTCAATCTGGCGCTGGTCCCGGAGGCGGCTTCGAGCCTGCTGCTGCCGCGCGGCATCGGCAACCGGCGCGCCGCCGAAATGCTGCTGCTGGGCGAACCGATCGACGCCGCCACCGCCGCCGAATGGGGCCTGATCAATGCCGTGGTGGATGACGAAGCTCTGGCCGAAACCGCGCTGAAGGCCGCGCGCAAGCTGGCCGCCAAGGCGCCCCAGGCGCTGATGCAGAGCAAGAAACTGATGAAGGCCAAGCCCGAAGAGATCGCCGCGCAGATGCAGGCGGAGATGCAGGTCTTCGCGGCGCAGCTGAAATCCGCCGAGGCGCGCGAGGCGATGACCGCCTTTTTCGAAAAGCGGCCGCCTAAATTCGCCTGAGCGAAATACGCTTAAGCGATATTGCTGCCGAAGGTGGTGAGCAGCACGCCGATCAGCGCGACCGGAGCCAGGCCGATCGCCACGGCGGGAATCACCAGCGGCGTCCAGGCAATCGCCAACACGATCACCAGCATCAGCACATTGATCAGGAACAGCGCGATATTGGCGCCCACGCCGGAAAAATCACTGGTCTTCACAGCTTCGTCGGACATAAACCACCCCAAGGACGGACGAGAACACTGCCGGTGATGTAATGCTCGCGTCGTTCTCCGCCCATTGGGCAAAATGCCGCACTGCAAAAAATATGCACCGCATCGCAATGTCTCATTGAACGATTGACGTTAGACTATCAACAAGCTGTAGAAGCGCTGCAAAGCGGCATTCCGCCGCTACGATTCGGGAGCCCGCCATTATGCCAGCCGTCATTGCCGCCATTCTTGATGCGCGCAGTTTCTATTTCATTGCGCGCGTGGCGCTTACCTTCGTGTTCTGGTCGGCCGGCTTAGGCAAACTGGCTGCATTCGACGCCAATGCCGCCATGATGGAAAGCTTCGGCCTTACCCCTGGCTGGGCCTTCAACGCCGTGGTGCTGGTGCTGCAAATCGGCGCTTCGCTGCTGATCATCTTCAACCGTCAGGTCTGGCTGGCGACCGGCGCGCTGGCGGTGTTTACCCTCCTCACCATCCCGATCGCGCTGCCCTTCTGGAGCAAGACCGGCGAAGCCGCCTTCCGCGACATGGTCACCGCCTTCGAGCATATCTCGCTGATCGGCGGCCTGGCCCTGGCGGCGATTCTCGCCAAGCGTGGTTAAGCTGGCGCGGCTAAGCCGGCGGCCCGTCGCGCGCGCCGTGAATGACCCTGAGGATTTCGACTCTATCGTTCATCACACGATAGACAATGAACCAAGGCAGGCCGGGTAGCACCAGTTCGCGCGTCTGCGGCAATCGGCCGAGCCGGCCGCGATGCGGAAAGCGCACCAAGGTCGCCGCCGCCTTGCGCAAAGCCTCGGCGATCCGTTCGGCTTGCGCCGGATCGGCTTCGGCGATGAACTCGATGGCATGGGTAAAATCCGCCAGCGCGGAAACCGCCCAATGCACCTGCATGGTCAGCTTTTGCCGCCGCGCCGCTTCGCCCTGGCGATCACGCCGTCTATGGCAGCCATTGCCTGTTCGTTGGAAACCAGACGGCCGGCATCGGCATCCTGCAAGCCCTGGCTTACGGATGCGACATACCACGCGTCATAATCCACGAAGCGGCGTGCGGCCTCATTCAGCACCCAGGATTTGCTGCGGCCCTGGGCGGCGGCGATGCGCTCCAGCGCTTCGTTCAGATCCGGGTCGATGCGGGCGGT
>JAYSEE010000211.1:0-6325 GCA_041914045.1 Ferrovibrio sp.
TCCTGCTGCATCCGCTGGCCGGCGTGCTGTCGGCCTATGGCATGGGCCTGGCCGATATGCGCGTGCTGAAGGAGCAGAGCGCCGAGCGCGAATTGCTGGCCGAGGCTTTGCCGGAGCTTGCGGCGGCTTTGGACAAGCTGGCTGCCGATGCGCATGGCGAAATGCTGGCCCAGGGCGTGGCGGCGGAGAAAATCACGCTGCTGCGCAAGCTGCATCTGCGCTATGGCGGCTCGGATTCCGCGCTGGTGGTGGATTTCGGCGACATGGCGGCGTTGAAAACCGCTTTCGAGGCGGCGCATCGCCAGCGTTTCGGCTTCATCAGCCCGGAGAAGCAAATCATCGTCGGCTCCATCGCCGTGGAGGCGGTGGGCGAGGGCGAACGCGCGCCCGATCTGGTGGAAGCCATCAGCGATGCGCGCAAGCCGGAAGCGATTCCGGCCCGCGCGCATCGCCGCGCTTATATGGCCGCCGCCTGGCACGATACGCCGGTCTATGATCGCGAAGCCTTGCGCCCGGGCGAAAGCATCATGGGGCCGGCCATCGTGACGGAGAGCACCTCCACCATCGTCGTCGAGCCGGGCTGGCGCGCGACCTTGACCGAACGGCGCGATCTGGTGCTCAAGCGCGTGGCGGCCCTGCCGGCGCGGCGCGCCATCGGCACCACAGTCGATCCGGTGATGCTGGAAATCTTCAACAACCTGTTCATGTCGATTGCCGAGCAGATGGGCAGCGTGCTGGAGAAGACCGCCTATTCGGTGAATATCAAGGAGCGGTTGGATTTCTCCTGCGCGATTTTCGATCTGGAAGGCGAGCTGATCGCCAACGCGCCGCATATGCCGGTGCATCTCGGTTCGATGTCGGAAAGCATCAAGACTGTAATTTCTAAGCGCGCCGGCCGGATGAAGCCGGGCGATGTGTATATGCTGAACGCGCCCTATGCCGGCGGCACCCATCTGCCGGACGTGACGGTGATAACCCCGGTTTTCGACCGCGCGGGCAAGGATGTGCTGTTCTATGTCGGCAGCCGCGGCCATCATGCCGATATCGGCGGCACCACGCCGGGCTCGATGCCGCCCGATAGCCGCACGGTGTCGGATGAAGGCGTGCTGCTGGATAACGTGCTGCTGGTGGATGCCGGCCGCTTCCTGGAAAGCGAAACCGTGGCTGTGCTGCAATCCGGCCAGTATCCGGCGCGCAATCCGGCGCAGAATATCGCCGACCTGAAGGCGCAGATCGCTTCCTGCGAAAAGGGCGCGCAGGAATTGCGCAACATGGTGGACCAGTTCGGCCTGGATGTGGTGCGCGCCTATATGGGCCATGTGCAGGATAATGCGGAAGAATCGGTGCGCCGGGTGATCTCGCGGCTGAAAAACGGCAGCTTCACCTATCCGATGGATGACGGCTTCCAGATCAAGGTGACGGTGACGGTCAATCACGAAGCCCGCACGGCGAAGATAGATTTCACCGGCACGTCGGGCCAGCATCCGACCAATTACAACGCGCCCAAGGCAGTCTGCGTGGCCGCCGTGCTCTATGCCTTCCGCTGCCTGGTGGATAGCGATATCCCGCTCAATGGCGGCTGCCTCAAGCCGCTGGAGATCGTGATCCCGGCCGGCTCCATGCTCGATCCGCAATATCCGGCCGCCACGGTGGCCGGCAATGTGGAAACCAGCCAATGCATTACCGATACGGTGTTCGGCGCGCTCGGCGTGATGGCGGCGGCGCAGGGCACGATGAACAATTTCACCTTCGGCAACAACACCTACCAGTATTACGAGACCATCTGCGGCGGCAGCGGCGCGGGGCCGGATTTCGATGGTTGCGATGCCGTGCATACGCATATGACCAATGCGCGGCTCACCGATCCCGAAGTGCTGGAATTCCGCTTCCCGGTGCTGCTGGAAAGCTTCCGCATCCGGCGCGGCTCCGGCGGCAAGGGCCGGCATAAGGGCGGCGACGGCACCATCCGCCGCATGCGTTTCCTGGAGCCGATGGTGGCGACCCTGCTTTCATCGCATCGCTTGGTGCCGCCGTTTGGCCTGGAAGGCGGCGGCGAAGGCGAAACCGGCCGGCAATGGGTGGAGCGTGCAAGCGGCACGCATGAGGCGATGGAAGGGCGTTGCTCGACACCCATGGTGCCGGGCGATGTCTTCGTGATCTCCACGCCATCCGGCGGCGGCTTCGGCAAACCCGAGGGCAGTAAGCTGGCGGCGGAGTAGTCGCTTCACGCCAGCGCGTCGCGCTTGGGCTCGAAATAGCGCAGCATGATTTTCAGGTCGCGGCCGCGGCGCAGGATGCGGCCGCCCTGGCCGAGGATCGCGTAAGCGCCCTGCTTGCGGGCCAGCTTGGGCGTTTTGACGATGCGGAACAGCGCGCCGTCGGCGCTGCGGCGGAACACCGCGAAGCTGCAGCTTTCGCGGTCATGGCCGATGGCGTAATCGCGCCATTCGCCGCGTCCCACCATGCGGGAATACAGATTCAGGATGACGGCGAATTCCTGCCGGTCGAAGAAGACGTGTTTTTCCGGATTGGGTTGGTTGCCCGAAGCAGGCATCGCAGAGATAGGCATCGCCGCATTTTGTCCCTGGCCCTGCCTGCCGGCAGATCCAGGCCTGCGGTATTCGTCGATGGCGACAACCTCGCTCATGCCTGGCGGCGCACCTCTTGTGACCCGATTGCGGCAAGCTTGGTCCCGCCATCCCGGTTAGTCAAGCGGTTAACGCGCGGGGGATGGGCCATCGGCCCGGGCCTCAGAGTTCCTTCAGCAGGGCTTCGACGGAGCTTTCGTCCATCACCTGGTCGCCCTTGGCCAGCATGTCCTTGCGGCGTTCCTCGCCGGTATAGTTGAAGGCCTTGTGGCGGCGGCGGTCGGGGCCGAAGAAATTGTCGGTGCGCACGAAGGTGCGCGGATTCTCGATCACCATGGTGATGCGCCGGGCCATGGTGGTGGCGGAGAACGGCTTGACCAGGAATTCGGTGACGCCGGCATCGCGCGACTTGATCACCTTCCACTCTTCCGACTGCGCCGTCACCATGATGATCGGCACGAATACATTCTTCGAGGCGGGATTCTTGCGCACCCATTCCACGAAGGCGATGCCGTCCATATCGCCGTCCATGTGCCATTCGGAGAAGATTATGTCGACCACGTTGTTTTCGAGGAAGGTCAATGCGTCCTTGGCATTATGCGCCTCGGAAACTTTGTTGATGCCGAGCGGGCGCAGCACTTCCTTAATCAACTGCATGTGGTTTTGGTTGCTGTCCAGCACCAGGCAGGCGACATTGTTGAGTTTGTAAGCCATGCTGCAGCCGCTTAATCGAACAACTCGACGCTGCCGGCCTGGTTTTGCACGGCAGTGATTTTTTTCGCAGTCTCGCGCTGGAACACCGTTTTGGCGCTGGCATCCTCGATATGCTTCACGCGGGCCACGCCGTTTTCGGGGAAGAACTGCACCTTGCGCGGCAGATTGCCGCGCAGATCGGAGGCGATCACCTTGATGCCCTCGGCCTTCAGATAGCGTTCGATGAAATCGGCATTCTGGTGGCCGATGCCGCGCAGGCCGGACAGCACGTTGGCGCCGCCGAAAATCTTCACTTCCAGCCGTTCGCGCCGCGCGCCCACCGAGAGCAGGCCGTTGATCAGCTGCTCCATCGAATAGCTGCCGTAGCGCAGCGCGGCCGAATAGGGCAGGTCGGGGGTGTTGTCGCCGCCTTTGTCGGGCAGCAGGAAATGGTTCATGCCGCCGCGCCCGGCCACCGGGTCGCGCAGGCAGGCCGCCACGCAGGAGCCCAGCACGGTCGCCAGCATCTCGCCGGGCTGGGTGGAGACGTAGAAATCGCCCTGGAACACCTGGACAACATGGACCTTCAATACCGGATCGTAGTAGCGGCGGCGTTCGCTCATGGGCGCCACGCCGAAGCCACCCTCGCCGGCATTTGTCCGCAGCATCGTGGTACCTGGGTTGTTCATAACAGCATCATGGACGTGGGCGCGTCAGGGTTCAAGGCCGGTCGCGTCCTGTAGAATGGCGTCGCCCCAATCGACGCCGTCCACAAGCGCGCCGCCGAACCTGGCGCCGCCAAGATTGCAGGGCATCCGTCGCCCGGTCCGTTCGCCGCGCGCGGTCAGGATTTCCGCGCCGCCGAAATTCGCCTGCGACAGGTCGGCGAAGCGGAAATCAATCCCCGCCATGGCGCAACCGAGGAATTTCGCGCCCTGCGCGCGGCAATCCCTGGCATCCACGCCGGCGAGATCGGCAAACCGGAATGTGGCGTTATCCAGACGGCAATCGCGCAGATTCGCGCCGCGCAGGCGGATGCCGGACAAATCCTGGTCTCGGAAGTCCATGCCGGAAAGATCGGCGCCGCGCAGATTGGCGGGCATGCCCTGGCCGTTGCGCACCCATTGTTTGTGCGCTTGCAAAGCGTTCTCAATTTCCTCGGGACTCAGCGGCTTCGGCGGCGCCTCGGCTTCGGCGGCCATGTTGGCCATGGCGATATTCGCCCCGAACACTTCCACGCCGTCCAGATCGACGCCGAAAAGATGCGCATCGGTGAGGTTGGCGCCTTGCAAGGTGGCGCCGCCCAGCTTGGCGCCGGACAATTCCGCGCCCATCAGGTTGGCGCCCACCAGGGTTGCACCGCTGAGATCGGCGCCGCTCAGATCCGCGCCGGCCAATTGGCAATCGCCCAGAGCGGAATTCTCCAGATTGGCGCCGGCCAGATTGCTGCCGGAGAAATCGGCGCCCAGGGCGTCGATGCCGGCCATGTTGGCATTGCTGAAATTGCTGCCGGTGATGTTCTGCCGCAGCAGGCCGATCTTCTCGGCCGGATCGGCGCCGATTTCCAGGCCGCGGCGAAAATTCACGCCGGCCAGCACGGCGCCGGTAAAATCAGTGTTTTCCAGCACCGCGCCGCGCATATCGGCGCGGGTGAGATCGGCGCTGGAAAGATTCGCGCCGGCCAGATCGGCCTTGAAGAAACTGCTCTGCATCAGCTGCGCGCCGTCCAGCCGGCAATTGCGCAGCACGGCCTGGCGAAAGCTGGCGCGGCGCAAATCGGTCTTCGACAGATCGGCCCCGGTCAGGTCCTTGCCGGTGAAGTCGGCGGCCTTGCCCCCCGGCAGACCTTTCAGCCAGAGGTGGTGCTGATGCAGCATTTCCTTAATGTCTAGCAGGTCCATCCGGGTGCTGAATCCTTTGGCCAAACGCTTCTCGTCCGGTCTGTCGGCGTTTAAGCCGGCTTTTTGACGTTCCGTCATGTTCGGTATAAGGGCTGTTGCGCTGCCGGTATAGTCATTCTTTTGCAAAGCCAGGCTGTATTAGCGAATTGCAACGAAGCCCGATCGCTGGCGGCAGATGCATTTCGTGCCGTTTTATGGCTAAATGTGACATGCAACAATCCAGTGCGAGGCGGAGGGCAGGCGTGGCGCGGAGACCAGGCGCAGTGCAAAACAGCGATGCTGGCGGTTCCGCCGGCGGCAGCGCGCCGGGCGCATCCGCGAAGGCGAAGCCTGCTCAGCATGCGGCTGATCCTGCGTTGCCCACCGATCCGCGCGCCCGCGAATTGCTTGATTTCATTGCGTTGGTGTTGCTGGCCATCAAGGAAGAGATCGAGGATCTGCGCCATGTGCAGTCGCGCAGCGCCCAGGCCGTTACTCAGAAACTGCTGGAGATCGGCGAGCAGATTCCCGGCAGTTCGCCGGCCATGGCGAGCATCATCGGCCTGATGCAGGGCGACGATCTGGCCAACCAGCGCCAGCAGCATGTGGTGAATGCGCTGCGTTACGTGGAAGACCTGATCCGCGAGCATGCCGGCCGCGGCTGGGAGCCTCGGCTGAGCGAACGCGCCACCGGTTGGGGCGAGGGATTGCTGGCGGGCCAGACGCTCGAACAAGTGCGTGCGCATTTTCATCATTACCTGCTGGACCGCAACCAAAGCCCTACTACAATGTCGTCGACGGGTACGGCGCAGGATGAAGTGGAGCTTTTCTAACGTGGTCTTGGTCCGGATGGTCCGAAAGCGGATTGCGATCGGAAAACGGATTCTGGGTGTTACGCTGCCGCATAGCGGGTGCTAGGATGCGCTTACACATTATCGTGAAATCAGTATCGTGAAGTCAGCCATCTTGCCGTCTACTGCCAAACCTTGAGGGAAAGCCAAAGTCCGATGTCCGACGGAAACGACCAAGGTGGTGGCCCCCAGTTCATCAACCCGCCCAACTTTCTGAAAATGAAAGTGGGGGATGGCGGCTTCGACAAGCAGACGATCAAGGAAGCCGAGACGGCGATTCAGACCCTTGGCGCCAAGATGTATGAGCAATGGG
>JAYSEE010000212.1:0-6285 GCA_041914045.1 Ferrovibrio sp.
ATTCCACGCGCATGATCTCGCACCATTCGGCGAGCAGGCTGCAATAGACGGTCACTTCGCCGCCTTGCGCGCGGGCGGGGGCGGCCTGGATGGAACCAAGCAGGGCGATGGCGGCAATCAAACTGTTGCGGATCAATTTCATGATGCGCTCCTGTGGGGGTTAACCAGCCGCCGGCAGCGGACTGGCGGACATGCCGCGCCGGCCGAGCTTGCGCTCGCCGACGACGAACTGGATCGCCGCGATGGCAAGCACCATCACGGCGATCAGAACCGAGGAATAGGCAATCGCCAAGCCGAGTTCGCCGGCTTCGACGCGGCCGACGATATAGGCCGTGGCCATGTTGTATTGCGCGGTGACCAGGAAGATGATCGCGCTGACGGCAGTCATGGCGCGCACGAAGCTGTAGACCAGCGCGGCCACGATGGCGGGCCGCAGCAGCGGCATCATGATGCGGCGGAAAGTGCCGGCGGCCCCGGCGCCCAGGGTGAGCGAGGCTTCGTCCAGGCTTTTGTCGATCTGGCTCAGCGTGGCGATGCCGGCCCGCACCCCCACCGGCATGTTGCGGAAGATGAAGCAGATCACCAGGATGATGCCGGTGCCGGTGAGTTCCAGCGGCGGCACGTTGAAGGCCAGCACATAGGAAATGCCGATCACCGTGCCGGGAATGGCGAAACTCAGCATGGTGCCGAATTCGAAGGCCCGCCGGCCGGCGAATTGCTGGCGGGTCAGCAGCCAGGCGGTCAGCACGCCGATGCCGGCGGTAAGCGGCGCACTGATCACCGATATCCATAGCGTGATGCCGAACGAGCCCCAGGCCGAGCCGGTGAAAAGCAGGCCGTTCGGACCCCATTCGACGGCGAAGCCGGAAATGTAATGCGCCAGGGTGAAGCTGTGGTCGCGGCCCACGGCCTTCACGAAGCCGCCGAAAAGGATGGTCAGGTAGATCACGGCGGTGAACAGCGCCCAGGGCAGCGCCAGGGCATAGCAGGCAAAGCTCACGCCGCGCGGCAGCGGCGGCGGCAGGCCGGAATCGCCCTTGCCGGTCATGGTGGTGTAGGAGCGCTTGCCGAGCCAGCTTTGCTGCGCCCAGAAGGCCAGCAGGGTGAAGCTGAGCAGGATCATCGCCAGGCTGTCGGCGCGGCTTTCATCATGCGCCGCGCCCACGATGGCGAAAAAGATTTTCGTCGACAGCACTTCGTAAGAGCCGCCCAGCACCAGCGGATTGCCGAAATCCGCCAGGCTTTCCACGAAGCCGAGCAGGAAGGCATTGGCCACGCCCGGGCGCAGCAAAGGCCAGGTCACGGTGCGGAAGGTGATCCAACGATTGGCGCGCAGGGTTTGCGCGGCTTCCTCCAGCGATGGCGCGATGCCTTGCACCACGCCGATCAGCACCAGGAAGGCGATCGGCGTGAAGGCCAGCAATTGCGCGATGGCGACGCCGGTGAAGCCATAGATCCAGCGCGAGCGCGGAATGTCGAACCAATCCATCAGCAAAGCGGTGACGGCGCCGGAGCGGCCGAACAGCAGGATCAGCGCCAGGCCGATCACGAAGGGCGGCGTGATGATCGGCAGCACGGTCAGCACCCGCAGCACCGGCTTGAAGCGGAAGCCGGTGCGAATGGCGATCAACGCGAAGGCGAGGCCGAGCAGAGTGGTGCCCGCGCCCACCACCACGGCCAGAAACAACGTGTTCCAGGCCACGCCGCAGCGCAGCGGTCCGGTCAGGCAGGCCAGGCTCCAGATCGAGGCATCGAAGGTTTTCGCCATCGCCTCGCCCAGCGGGCCGCCGAAGGCTTGCAGCAAAACGGTCAGCACCGGATAGAAAACGAACAGGCCGATCAAGGTTACTATCAAGGTGATGGCGCCCACCGTGAAGGCATCGCCTCGGCAAAAGCCGCGCCGGGCCAGGCCGCGCGCAAACAGCATCAGATGCGCGAAGCCGAGCAGGGCGGCGCCGGCCCCCAGGCCGCTTTGCTTCACATCAGACGCGGAAAGGATGCGTTGCAGCAGGCCCAGCGTCGGGCCGCGATGATCAATGGCGAAGCCCTGGGCCAGCAGCAGAACCAGACCGGCCAGACCCGCGCCGGCCAGCAGGCGGGCATGCAGCGTCTGTTCGCGTGGAATGAAAGCCGCCGCCACGGCGCCAAGCAGCGGCAAGGCCGGCAGCAGCAGCCAGGACTTGCCCTGGGCGATATGCCAGAGCGCCGGGCCGGAGGCGGCGGATGGAAAGCCATTGAGCCATGCAACGGAGAAAAACCCGGCGCCGTTCAGCGCATACCAGGGCAGCAAGGCAAAACCGGCAAATCCCAGGGCAATCCAGGACCAGACGCCTTGTCCCGATGCACGCTGGCCCGGCATGGGTTGCCCGGGTACGCGGCCAACTGGCCCCTTGATACTGTCCTGAATCGCCATGGGCTCCCCTTGAACCGGGGAAGATTAGGCTGCCCGCGAAAAGATTGCACTTTCTTTTCACAAATATGACGCGGCAAATGAAAACGGGCCGCGTAGTGGGCCCCTCCGTAAAGGGGCCGGCCGCTAGATCCGGGCCTCGATCAGGAAGGGGCCGCGGCGGCGCAGGGCGGCATCGAACAGGCTGTTGAAATCCTCCAGGGTTTCCGCCCGGGCGGCTTCCACGCCCATGCCGCGCGCCATCAAGGTCCAATCCAGCACCGGCTCGTCCAGGGTCAGCATGCGGCGGGCATTGGTGCCGAAATCGTTCACGCCCACGGCGCGCATTTCGCCCTGCAAGATGGCGTAGGAAGCATTGGCGAAAATCACGGTGACGACATCGAGGTTTTCGCGCGCCTGGGTCCACAGCGCCTGCAAGGTGTACATGCCGCTGCCATCGGCTTGCAGGCCGATCACTTTGCGATCCGGGCAGGCTATCGCCGCGCCGGTCGCCAGCGGGATGCCGATGCCGATGGCGCCGCCGGTCAGCGCCAGGAAATCATGCGGCGCGGCCTGTTCGGTCAGGCCGAAGAATTGCCGGCCGGAGGTGATCATCTCGTCGCAGACGATGGCGTTTTCCGGGATCGACGCCGCCAGCGCCTGATTGATGTTTTCCACCGTCAGCTTGCCGCTGGCCGGGCGATCCAGCGGCTTGTAGGCCGGCAGCGGCGCGGCGGCCTTGGCGCCGAGTTCGTCGGCCAGCCAGTGCAGTGTATGCGGCAGGTCGTCGCCGATGCCGGCCAGTTCCAGCACTTCGCAATCCTGCGGCAGCAAATGGCCCGGCTTGCCCGGATAAGCGAAAAAGCCCACCGGTTCGGTTGCGCCGATCAGGATCACGGCTTCCAGATCGGCCAGGAAGGCGATGGCCTGGTCGATGGGGTAAGGCACGCGCCGCGCCGAGATGCGCCCGGCGCCGCGCTCGATGCGGCCATTCGAACCTTGCGAGAGCAGCCGCGCGCCGGTGGCATGGGCGATGCGTCCGGCCACATCCAGCATATCGGCGCGCAGCGCGCGGCCGGTCAGGATGATGGCGGTGCGGCGCTTGCCGCGCAGGATTTCCACCGCGCGGCGGATATCGCCGGCATCGGCCTGCCGGCGCGGCGGCAGCGCGGTCTTTTTCACCTGGCCTTCCGGCAATTCGCCCCAGGCGGCGTCGGCGGCCAGAATCAAAGTGGAGATGCCGGGCTGCATCATCGCCGCCTGCCAGGCGGCCACGGTCTGGCCTTCCACCTGGCCGGGCCGCTTGATGCGGCCGACCCAGTTCGACATCGGCCGCGCGATGCTCTCGATATCGCTGGTCAGCGGTGCATCCAGATGCAGATGGTAGGTGGCGTGGTCGCCCACCACGTTGATCATCGGCGTATGGGCGCGGCGGGCATTGTGCAGATTGGCCAAGGCATTGCCCAGCCCGGGGCCGAGATGCAGCAAGGTGGCGGCGGGCTTGTCGGCCATGCGGGCATAGCCATCGGCGGCGCCGGCCACCACGCCCTCCGACAGGCCGAGAATGCAGCGCATCTGCGGCTTGCGGTCAAGCGCGGCCACGAAATGCATCTCCGACGTGCCGGGATTGGCGAAGCAGACATTCACGTCATGGGCAAGCAGCGTATCGCAAAGCCGGTCGGCGCCGTTCATCGTAGCATCCTCATAAAGCTGGAATGGCCAGGCCTTGCGGCCTGGCCACCGGAAGAAGCGATTCCGTTGGGCGCTTCAGTGCGCGGCTTCGACAGCCTCGGACAGTGCGCTTTCCAGAATATCCAGGCCCTCTTTAGCCTGATCCGCCGGGATTGTCAGCGGTGCGAGGATGCGGATGATGTTGGCGTTCACGCCGCAGGACAGCAGGATCAGACCCTTTTCCTGCGCCTTGGCCACCAGAGCGGCAGTCAGCGCCGCGTCCGGTTCGCGGGTGGCGCGGTCCTTCACCAGTTCCACCGCCACCATCGAACCCAGCGCGCGCACTTCGCCGATGCAGGAGAAGCTGTTGCGCTTCTGCATTTCCTGCAGGCGGTCGGTCATCATCTTGCCGAGTTCCGCCGCGCGCTCGCAGAGCTTTTCCTTCTCCACCACGTCGAGCACGGCATTGGCGGCGGCGACGCCGATCGGGCTGCCGCCATAGGTGCCGCCCAGGCCGCCGGGCAGGGCCGCATCCATGATTTCGGCGCGGCCGGTCAGCGCCGCCAGCGGAAAACCGCCGGCCAGGCTTTTGGCGCTGGTCATCAGGTCGGGCACCACGCCGGCATGTTCGATGGCGAACATCTTGCCGGTGCGGCCGATGCCGGTCTGGATTTCATCCACGATCAGCAGGATGCCATGCTCGTCGCAGATTTTGCGCAGAGCCTGCAGGAAATCCGCCGGCGCGATATAGAAGCCGCCTTCGCCCTGCACCGGCTCCACGATGATCGCCGCCACCCGGCCGGGATCGACATCGGTGAGGAAAAGCTGCTGCAAACCGGCAAGCGCTTCCGCCGTGGTCAGGCCGTGATACGGCTTCGGATAGGGCGCGTGGTAAATCTCGGCCGGGAAGGGGCCGAAGCCCTTCTTGTAGGGCGTAACCTTGCCGGTCAGCGCCATGCCCATCATGGTGCGGCCATGGAAAGCGCCGTTGAACGCCACGATGGCGGTGCGGCCGGTATAGGCGCGGGCGATTTTCACGGCGTTTTCCACCGCTTCCGCGCCGGTGGTGACGAACATGGTCTTTTTCGCGTGATCGCCCGGGGTTGCGGCGTTCAGCCGCTCGGCCAGCGTGATGTAGCTTTCATAGGGCGCGACATGGAAGCAGGTATGGGTGAAGCTGTCGGCCTGCTGCTTCACGGCTTCGATCACCGCCGGATGGCGATGGCCGGTATTCAGCACGGCGATGCCGGCGGCGAAATCGAGATAGCGCTTGCCGTCCACATCCCAAAGCTCGGCGTTTTCGGCGCGGGCGGCGAAGATCGCCTTGGTGGCGACGCCGCGCGGAACGGCGGAGGATTGCCGGGCTGCCAGACTGGGGGCCGCACTCATGGTGATTTCCTTTCGGGATGTGTTAGAAACGCCGCAATAATCATGTTGGGCGGGGGCAAGTTAGCACTGCTCAATATTTTGAGCAATGGGCATTATTTTGAGCAACGGGATATTGCGGATGAAAGCGGTGAAGACGGCGGCCGGCCGGGCCAAGACGGCGGCAAGAAAGCCCCCCCAGGAAGCGAAAGCCCGGGAGAGCAAGGCCAAGCCAACGAAAACCGGGCAAACGAAAACCAAGGATATGAAAATCCGGGATAATTTCGACCTGGGCGCACGCCTGCGCGGCTTCCGCATGGCCGCCGGCCTGTCGCAGCGCGAATTGGCCGCCCGCGCCGGCGTGCCGAACGGGCTGATCGCCATGGTGGAGCGCAACAACAGCAGCCCGTCGGTGGCCAGCCTGCGCAAGATTCTGGGCGGTCTATCGCTTACTTTGGCGGATTTTTTCGAGGAAGGCGAAATCCGGGCCGGCGGCAAAGTCTTCTTCAGGCCCGGCGAATTCATTGATCTCACCTCGCATATCCATGGCGCGGTGAAGGATGTGAAACGGGGGCGCGATCAGGGCCGTGACCAGGGCCGGGTCATCCTGCGCCAGCTCGGCGATGCCGATGCCCATAACCTGCAAATTCTGCATGAATATTACGAGCCCGGCGCCGATACCGGGGAAAGCATGCTGGAGCATAAATCCCATGAAGGCGGCGTTGTGCTGAGCGGCAGCATCGAGGTGACGGTGGGCAGCCAGGTGAAAATTCTGCAACCCGGCGATGGCTATCTGTTCGATAGCCGGCAGCGGCACCGTTTTCGCAATATCGGCGATGTGCCTTGCGTCATCGTCAGCG
>JAYSEE010000213.1:0-6267 GCA_041914045.1 Ferrovibrio sp.
GTTGGTTGCGCGCTTGGCTTATGCTGCTGCCGGTGATTTAGCCATTGCATGCGCTGGAATAGGGGCTCACACCTTAAAGTGTATATCATTTCCAAGGTCTTCGCATAAACATTAGCATTCGAGCCTGTCGGTTGCGTATAGGCTATTGCGGCGATGTTCATGCGCGAAGTCGGGTGATTTTAGAAATAATTCCCATAAAATCGGAAAAAATGACTAACCGGCTTTTTCCGCATAGCAAACCGGCTTTGGCGTTCTGGTTATGCTTTTGGTATGTCAATATAACAATTATCGGAGTAAGCTGTCTCAGACCTCTAGGCAACATAGAATGCTCTCATGCCGGGAGACAGCCGGGAGACAAGTGGGGTTGCGCCCGCTTGATTGTTATATTAGTATAACATTATACCTTGCAGAGGGCCGATGTCAGGGATGGCGAAACCGCATCAGACGATTCCTGGGATAGACGAGCGTCTGCCGACGCCGCTCTATCACCAGATATTCCTGGTGCTGCGCAGCCAGATCCTGGATGGCCGCCTGCCGTCCGGCGCTTTGATGCCGGGCGAGGAAGAGCTGGCGCGGCAATTCAATGTTTCGCGCATCACGGCGCGGCGCGCCTTGGCGGAGTTGGCAACCGCCGGCTTCGTCACGCGCGGCCGCGGGCGCGGCACGCAGGTTACCTCGCATCGGGAGCCGCCGCCTGTGCGCGCCGGGGTGGAGGGCCTGCTGGAAAATCTCCTGGCCATGGGCCTCAAGACCAAGGTCAACCTCATGTCTTTCGGCTATGTGCCGGCAGCGCCCGATGTCGCCGCCGCCTTGCGGGTGGCGCCGGGCGAGGAAGTGCAGCATGCGGTGCGCGTGCGTTCGTTGGAGATCGGGCCGTTCTCCTACCTGACAACCTATGTGCCCGCCGATATCGGGCAGCATTTCAGCCGCAAGGATTTGTCGCAAGAACCGCTGCTGTCCCTGCTGGAGCGTTCGGGCGTTGTGATCAGCGGCGCGGAGCAGACGATTGCCGCAACGCTCGCGGATACGCGGGTGGCTCCGGCTTTGGAGACTATCGTGGGGGCGCCGCTGCTGCGGCTCACGCGCATTGTCTACGACAAAAGCGGCAGGGCGGTGGAGTATATCGTCGGCTTGTACAGGCCCGACCGCTATCAATTCAAGATGAGCCTTGAGCGCGTGAAGGGCGAGGAGAACAATACCTGGTCGGCCAGTGTGGCGCCGCCGGCCGGAAACCGGAAAACGACGCCACTCATGCAAAAACAGGAGAAGAAATGATGACCGGAGAGAAGTCTGGCATGCGCGTATCCCGTCGTGGTTTCATGGCCGGCACTGCCGTGGCGGCAACTGGCATCGGGGGCTTTCCCGCCATCCTGAAGGCGCAGCCGAAGACCATCAAGGTGGGCATCCTGCACCCGGTGACCGGTCCGCTGGCGCCGTCCGGCCAGCAATGCCGCCTGGGCGCCAAGCTCGCTATCGACACCATCAATGCCAATGGCGGCATCGCCTCCATGGGCGGCGCCAAGCTGGAGCCGATCTATGCCGATGCGCAATCCAAGCCTGATGTTGGCGTGGCGGAAGTCGAGAAACTGAATGAGGCCGGCGCTGCCGCCATCGTCGGTCCTTTCGCCTCCGGCATCGCGCTGGCCACGACCCAGGCTGCCGCCAAGCACGGCATTCCGCATATCGTCGATGTGGGCGTGGTGGATCAGGTGGTGACGCGCGGCCTCACCAATACTTTCCGCTTCGGCCCCGGCCTCAGCAAGATCGTCGATTCCGCCATCGCCAATCTCGTGTCCATGAATAATGACGCCGGCAAGCCGGCCAAGACGGTGATGATCGTGCATGAGGAATCGGCTTTCGGTTCCGGCATGGCCAAGACGCTGAACGAGCGTCTGCCCGCCATGGGCTTCGAGGTGCTGGAAACCATTCCGCATGCCAACCCGACCCGCGATTTCAACAACATCGCGCTGAAGATCAAGGGCCGCAATCCTGACCTGCTGATTCCGTCCAATTACTATAACGAATTCGTTCTGCTTGCCCGCACCTTGCAGCAGCAGAAGATTCGCCCCAAGGCGATCTACGCCATTCTGGGCGGCGCGGCTTCGCAATATCGCTTCGTGAACGAATTTCCGGCAGCGGCGGAATTCATCATGGATTGCAATCATTGGTTCGATCCGCGCAATCCGGTGGCTCTGGAGCTGAAGAAGAAGGTGGAAGCCGAGAAGGCGTTCTTCTCCTATGAAGTATTCCTCAACCACGAATGCGTTCGTCTGCTGGCCGATGCGCTGGAGCGCGCCGCCTCGGCGGATCGCGGCGCCATCACCCAGGCATTGTCGGCTTCGGGCTGGAGCAACCACTTCATGCCCTATGGCCCGACCAAGTTCGTGAACGGCCAGAATGAAGGCGCGGCGCCGGTCAACACGCAAGTGATCGGCAAGGACATCAAGGTGATCTTCCCGAAGGATTTCGCCAATGCCAAGCCGGCCTTCCCGGCTCCCAAGGCGTGATGTGAAGTTTATGGCTGCGGGGCCTTTGCCGGTTCCGCAGCCATCAATTCTTTTGAGACGCCATGCTTGAATTCTCCATCCTTCTGCCGGCGGTTCTGAATGGGCTGACCACGGGCGCGATTTATGCTTTGATCGCGCTGGGCCTCACCCTGATCTACGGCGTGCTGCATATCATCAATTTCGCCCATGGCAGCCTGCTGATGCTGGCGCTTTATGGCGTGTTTTTCCTCAATACGCTGTTGGGGCTGGATCCTTATCTGGCGCTGCCGGTGCTGGCCCTGGCGCTGTTCGGCATCGGTTATGGCTTGCAGCGTTTCGTGATCGGCCATGCCAGCCATGGCAAGGATGAGAATATCCTGCTGGTCACGCTGGGATTGTCGGTGGTTATCGAGAATCTCGCGATGTATTTCTGGCGCTCCGATACCCGCACCATCGAGACGCCGTATTCCTTCGATGTGGTGGATTTCGGCGTGGCCTTCATTCCCGTGCCGAAGGTGGTCGCCTTTGCCGGCGCGCTGCTGGTGGCCGGGATGCTCTGGGCGCTGATGGCGCGCACCGATCTCGGCCGCGCCATTCGGGCGCTGGCCAAGGAGCGCCAGGGCGCTAAGCTGGTCGGCATCAATGTGGAACATATCTTCGCCATGTCGTTCGGCATCGGCTGCGCCTGCCTGGGCATTGCCGCCTGCCTGCTGCTGCCGAGCTTCTATGTCAGCCCGCAGGTCGGCCATGCTTTCGTGCTGGTGGCCTTCACGGTGGTGGTGCTGGGCGGCATGGGCAGCTTCGTCGGCGCGTTGCTGGGCGGCCTGATCATCGGCGTGACGGAAAGCCTGGGCGGCTTGTTTTTCGGTGAAAGCCTGGGTCAGCTCGGAATCTTCCTGATTTTCATCATCGTGCTGTTGTTCCGGCCCACCGGATTGCTGGGGCAGAAGGCATAGGCCATGCGCAACCTGATAGCCATATTCGTCTTCGCGCTGGTCCTGTTGCCCTTGCCGCTGATGCTGCAATCGGAATTCTGGATGACCTGGGTGATCCTGGCGCTGTTCTATGCCTTTCTGGGCCAAGCCTGGAATCTATTGGGCGGCTATGGCGGGCAATTTTCTTTCGGCCATGCGCTGTTCTTCGGCACGGGAGCATATTGTACGGCGGTTTTGCAGGTGCGGTTCGGCGTCAATGCCTGGGCCGGTTTCGGCTTGGCCGCGGCGGCGGCCGGCCTAGTCGGCGCCGGCACCGGTTTGCTGGTGTTCCGGTATGGCCTGCGCGGCTCGTATTTCGCGCTGGTGACCCTGGCCTTCGCGGAAGTGTTTCGCATTCTCGCAAACACATTCGAATTCACCGGGGCCGGCGTAGGCATGCTGGTGCCCTTGCAGCCGGGCTTCGCGCAGATGCAATTCGAAAGCAAGGCCGGTTTTTTCTGGCTGTTGCTGTTTCTGGTGTCGGCCGGCTTGCTGTTCAGCTGGTGGCTGGAGAATGCGCGGTTCGGCGCGCGGCTGATGGCCGTGCGCGAGAATGAGGATGCCGCCCGCGCCTTGGGCGTCGATCCGTTCCGCACCAAGCTTTTGGCGATCATCGCGTCCGGCGCCTTCTCCGGCATCGGCGGCGCGGTTTATGTGCAATTATTCCTCTACATTGATCCCAATATCGCTTATGGATCCGCCATGTCCGTGGAGGCCTTGCTGGTGCCGATCATCGGCGGATTGGGTACGATTTTTGGTCCTGTGCTGGGTGCTTTCGCGTTGCACGGGTTCGCCGAAATCGGACGGCTGGTGTTCGGCGAGGCCCCGGGCCTCAACCTGGTGCTCTATGGCGTGCTGCTGGTGCTGATCGTGCTGTTCCTGCCCAATGGCCTATTCGGCCTGGGCAAGACGAAATTCGGCACAGGCGCGATGCGCCGCCTGTTCAAGCGGGGCGTCCATGCTTGAGATCGTCCATCTCGTTAAGCGCTTCGGCGGCGTGCTTGCCACCAATGATGTCAGCTTCGTCGTGCAGGCCGGCAGCATCTCGGCACTGATTGGGCCTAATGGCGCCGGCAAGACCACGATCTTCGCGCAGATATCGGGTTTCCATAAGCCCGATGCGGGCGATGTGCGCTTTGAGGGCCGTTCCCTGCTGGGGCTGGCGCCGGAAAAAATCTGCCTGTTGGGTGTGACGCGCACCTTTCAGATTGTGCAGCCTTTTGCCGGCCTGAATGTGCGCGAGAATATCGCCGTTGGCGCGCATCTGCATCGCGCCAGCCGCAAGGCGGCTTTGCGGCATGCCGAGACGATTGCTGATCGGGTAGGCCTTGGCCCGCAGCTCGACAAGCCGGCGGCGGCGCTTACAGTCTCTGGCCGCAAGCGGTTGGAACTCGCCAAGGCGTTGGCGACGGATCCCAAGCTTTTGTTGTTGGACGAGGTGATGGCCGGCCTCAATCCATCCGAGATCGACGAGATCATTCCGGTGATACGCGGCATTCGGCAATCCGGCGTCACCATCCTGCTGATCGAGCATGTGATGCGTGCGGTGATGAATTTGTCGGATCATGCCTGGGTGCTGAATAACGGCAGCCTGATCGCCAGCGGCACGCCTTCGCAGATCGCTGCCGATCCGCAGGTGATCGAAGCTTATCTCGGTCATGGGGCGGCAGAACGCATGCAGGCGCAAAAGGCGGAGGCCAGCCATGCTTGAGGTGAGGGGGCTGCATGCCGGCTATGGCGAAGTGGAAGTGCTGCGCGGCGTGGATATGGATTTGGCCAGGGGCGAGATTGTGGCCCTGCTTGGTGCCAATGGCGTAGGAAAATCCACGCTGAACAATAATCTTTCCGGCATCTACCGCCCGATGGCGGGCAGCATTCGCTTTCTCGGCCGCGATATCGCCGGCCGCAGCACGGATCGCATTGTCGGCGCCGGGCTTATTCAAGTGCCGGAGGGGCGGCGGGTATTTCCCAATCTTAATGTGCAGGAAAATCTCGAACTTGGCTCCTATCGTCGCGGACGCGGCAACCGCGCGACCAGTTTGGAGCGCGTCTATGGCGTGTTTCCCCGCTTGAAGGAGCGCATGGGGCAGTTGGCCGGTACGCTCTCGGGCGGCGAACAGCAGATGCTCGCGATCGGCCGCGGCCTGATGGCTGAACCGGAATTGCTGATCCTTGACGAACCCTCGCTCGGTCTGTCGCCGCTGCTGGTGGAAGAGATGTTCGGCCTGATCCAGCAGCTTAATCGTGATGGGCTGTCGATCCTACTGGTGGAACAGAATGTGGTGCAATCGCTGGCGATCGCTCATCGCGCCTTCGTGCTTGAGCATGGCGTGATCGCGTTGTCGGGACCGGCCTCCGTATTAATCAACGATCCTGGGCTAAAAGCCTCGTATCTGGGGATGTGACATGGTTCAGGCGGCAATGACCTTGGCGGAAAAACTGGTCGCGCGCGCCGCCGGCCTGGATATCGTGCGCCAGGGCGAGGTTGTGACCGCCAAGGTGGACCTTGCGATGATGCATGATTCCGGCGGGCCGCGTCGCGTAGCGCCGATGCTGGAGCGTTTGCAGGCCAGGGTTTGGGATCCCGAGCGCGTGGTGGTGATATCCGATCATTTCGTGCCGGCGGTGGATGCTGAAAGCGCCGGAATTCTTGATCTCACGCGCAAATGGGTGAAGGCGGCCGGCGTCAGCAAGTTTCACGACATGCAGGGCATCTGCCATGTGGTGCTGCCTGAACGCGGCCATCTGCGGCCGGGCATGTTCGTGGTGGGCGGCGACAGCCATTCGCCCACCGGCGGGGCTTTCGG
>JAYSEE010000214.1:0-6254 GCA_041914045.1 Ferrovibrio sp.
GCGGCGTCAACGTCGTGAAGCTGGAAAGCTACATGACCGACGGCTTCCGCGTGGCCGAATTCTATGCCGAGATCGAGGGCCATCCGGCGGATCGCAATGTCGATCTGGCCTTGCAGGAACTGGCCTATTTCTCGCGGCAGCTCAAGCTGCTCGGCGTTTACCGCATGCATCCGTTCCGCCAGGAAAGCTGAACGGCGGGCGGGCGGCAGACATGCGCGGCCCCATCCCTGCCAACCGATTGTCGCGCCGCGCGCTGCTGGGCCTGGCTGTCGCCTTGCCGCTGGCGCGGCCGCTGCTGGCGCAGGAACTTCCGGCTGACCCCCCAGGGGAAACGGATGTTGCTGTGATCGGCGCCGGCATGGCCGGCCTGGCGGCGGCCCGCCTGCTGCGCGAGCGCGGCTTGCGCGTGGCGGTGCTGGAAGCCCGGCAGCGCCTGGGCGGGCGGGCCTTCACCGATACGGCGCGGTTCGGTTTTCCGGTCGATCTCGGCGCATTGCATTTGCGCTCGATGGAGCTCAATCCGCTGGTGCCGCTGCTGCGCGCGCGCAATGTGCAAAGCGAGTTGGAAGACGGCGATTTCTGGCTGTTCGAGGCCGGACGCGAAGCCGCGCCGGGCGATTACGATGCGCTGGGCGCCGATCTGGATCGGCTCGACGATGTGCTGTCCGATGCCAAGCAGGCGCGGCAGGATCGTCCGCTCGCCGGGCTGGTTTCGCTCGACTCGCGCTGGGCCGATGCCGCCAAGGGCTTGGCCGGCCCGCTGCATGTCGGCGTGGATTTCCCGCAGCTATCGGCTTTGGATACGCCCAGGCTGTCCGGCACCGGCCGCGATCTCTGGCTGCCTGGCGGGCTCGGCGATTGGGTGGCGGGTTTCGGGCAAGGCTTGCCGGTTTTTACCGGGCGGCCGGTGCATCGCATCGAATGGAGCGAGCGCGGCGTTCGGATTTCCCATGCCGGCGGCCTGCTGGAGGCGCGCGCCTGCATCGTTGCGGTGGCGCCCGGCGTGCTGACCGCCAATGGCCTCGGCTTTTCGCCCGAGCAGCCGGCGGCGCGGCGCGAGGCTTTGAGCCGGTTGCAGATCGGCGCGATAGAGCGCGTGCTGCTGCGCTTCAAGCCCAATAGTTTCGACGCCGTGGCCAATACCCAGGTTTATGGGCCGTCCACGCTGTCGGGCCCGCCGGTGGCGCGGCAGGCCATGCTGTTCCGGCTGAATTGCCAGAACCGCCCCATCGTGCAGGCCAGCATCGGCGGCAGCTATGCCCGCGATCTGGCCAAGGACGGCGAGGCCGCGATGGTCGCTGCCGCGCGCGCAAGGCTGAAGCTGCTGATGGGCAATGCCGCCGATGAAGGCTTCGAGGATGCCGCCGTTACGCAATGGAGCAGCGATCCTTACAGCCTGGGCAGCCATAGCGTGATCCGCCCGGGCGCCAGCGGCGTGCGGCGTGCGCTGGCGGCGCCGATGGGCCGCGTGCTGTTCGCCGGCGATTATCTCGCGCCGGCCGATTGGATCGGGCAATTGCCGGGCGCTTGGCTGTCGGGCCGCGAAGCGGCGCAATTCGCGCTCAGGATGCTGGGTTGAGCGGGATGCCGGGTTGATCAGGGATCGCGGCTGAGGCCGCGTTTGCCGATCTCTTCCAGATATTTCGCCCAGAGCGCATCCTGGTCATGGCCGCGCTGGTAGAAATATTCCCAGCTATAGAGGCCGGTATCGTGCATGTCGTCGAATTGCAGCCGCACGGCATAGCTGCCCACCGGTTCGATGCCGATGATGTTCACATGACGGCGGCCGGCCACATAATTGCGCTGATGCGGGCCATGGCCCTGCACTTCGGCCGAGGGGCTTTCAATGCGCAGGAATTCGGCGCTAAAGCGGAAGCGCTTGCCATCGGTAAAATCGACTTCCAGCGCCTTTTCCTGCGATTTCAAACGCAGTTCGACGCAATCCGGCCTGCCGGCGCGTTCGTAGAGCGATGGCGTTTCCGGCATCAGGGCGCGTCGTCGAGCGTGCGCGCTTCGTCCACCAGCATGATCGGGATGCCGTCGCGGATCGGATAGGCCAGCCGGGCCTGCTCGCTCACCAATTCGTTGCGTGCGCGGTCGTAATGCAGCGGCCCCTTGCTGAGCGGGCAGACCAGAAGTTCCAGCAGCTTGGGATCCACCGGGGCATGGCTGGCGCTTGCTTGATTGGCGCTCGCTGGATTGACGCTCGCTGGATTGGTGCTGGGCTGTTCGCTCATCGCATTCTCGCTCAATTCTGGCTTGCTCGCTGCAAGCTCGTTCAATTCAGGCTATTGCCGCCGCCGGGCCGTTGCAGCAGCGCCATTTCCAGCAGGGCCAGCAGCAATTCGCTGCGATGCTTGAAATCGCGGCTATCCAGGAAGGCCTGTTTTTCCGCCGGCGCGAAGGGGCAGATCATCGCCAGCGAATGCACCAGCAATTCATCGGGCATGGCCTCGATGGCCGGCCAATCGGCGGCAAGGTTGTTTTTGTCGAGAAAGCCGCGCAGGGCATGCAGCAGCCGCTTGCGGTCGATTATGCCATCGGCGGCGGGGAACAGATCGCTTTTGTAGGGCGCGAAATCCGCCGATACCTGGCGATAGAGCGTAGCGACGGTCAATTCCTCGGCGATATCGAAACGGCAGATGCCGCGCAGGGTGATCAGGATGCGGCCATCGTCGGTATCGGTGGCGCTGACGATCTCGCCGGCGCAGCCGGTGCGATACACGGTGGGATGCTTGCCGCCCTCATTCTCGCGCGGCTGCACCATGCCGATCAGCTTGTCGCCGGCCAGGGCGGCGCGCGTCATGGCAAGATAGCGCGGTTCGAAAATATTCAGCGGCAGCAGACCGCGCGGCAGCAGCAATACGCCGGTCAACGGAAAAATCGGCAGGTGGCCCGGCAGGGCGCCTTTCGGTTCGTCCTGCGCCGGCTGCGTCATGCGAACAGGATCGAGGCCAGTTTGCGGCGGGCATCCACCACCAGCGGGTCCATCGGCCCCATCGCCTCGAACATCTGCAGCAATTGCTTGCGTGCCGCTTCCTCGTTCCATTTGCGATCGCGCTTCACGATCTGCAGCAAATGATCCATCGCTTCTTCCTGGCGATTGTCGCCCACCAGCGCGATGGCGTAATCGTAGCGCGCCTGATGGTCGGCGGGATTGGCGGCCACGGCGGCTTCCAGCGGCGCCAATTGGCCTGCGGCGGCGCCGGCCTGGCGGGCCAATTGCAGCGCCGAGCGGGCGGCCGCCACTTCAGGCGCCTCCACGGGCGCGGGGGGAACCTGGCTCAGGATATGCTCGGCTTCATCCAGTTCGCCCATGCCGACCATGGCGCGGGCCAGGCCGCCCAGCGCCACCGCATGTTGGGCATCCTCGCCCAAAGCGGCCGAGAAGGCCTGCGCGGCGCTTTCCCAATCCTGGGCGGCCAGCGCCGTCTTGCCTTCTTCCAGCGCATCGCCCAGCGGATCGGCGCCGCCGGCAGCCGAGATCACTTGCTGGATGAAGCTTTTCAACTGGCTTTCCGGCAGCGCGCCGACGAAGCCATCCACCGGCTGGCCCTTGGCGAAGGCGAAGACGGCGGGGATCGACTGGATGCGCAGCTGCTGGGCCAGCGGCTGATTGCGCGGATCGTCGATATTCACTTTGACCAGCTTGAACTTGCCCTTGGATTCGCGGGCCAGTTTTTCCAGCTGCGGGCCGAGGGTCTTGCAGGGGCCGCACCAGGGCGCCCAAAAATCCACCAGCACCGGAACCTGCTGCGAAGCCTGCACCACATCCTGCATGAAGGTGGAGATATCGACATCCTTCACAACGTCATCGCCAGCCGGTTTGGCCGGATTGGCGCCAATATCTCCAAGAGCGATCATTGCGGAATTCCTTTTTGGGGCGGCTCCGGCAAACGGCCGGACCGCCCATCAAATAAAGCGGGTATTGGCAAATGCCAACCGCTCAAAACGGCCTATTTTTTGAGCACAATGTCCGTTCACAGAACAAACTGGACCAGAAGGGCGGTGATTATTGGCGGTATGGGGCTGGTATGCCTTTTGCTTAGGCAAATATCAATACAACCCAGGTCGATGCAACTCTTATGATATTGCCCCCGGATCACAAAACAGATGGCAATTGAGCGTATTGATATGACGTGGCTGTTGGTGGCCACCTGCATGATTTTCGTCATGCAGGCTGGGTTCTGCTGTCTGGAAAGCGGCTTTGTCCGCGCCAAGAACAGCATCAACGTGGCGCTGAAGAATCTGGTGGATTTCTGCATCGCCGGCTTGCTGTTCTGGGCCTTCGGCTTCGGCATGATGTTCGGCGCCGGCGAGCAGGGCTGGATCGGTTTGACCGGTTGGCTGGCGGATACCCGCCAAGACGCCAATATGGCGGCTTTCCTGCTGTTTCAGCTGATGTTCTGCGGTACGGCGGCAACCATCGTTTCCGGCGCGGTGGCGGAGCGCGTGCCATTCGCGGCTTATGCTGTGATCACCATCGTCATCAGCGGCTTGGTCTATCCGCTTTTCGGCCATTGGGCCTGGAATAGCGGGCAGTTCGGCGGCCAGCCGGGTTGGCTGGCGGCGCTGGGCTTTGTCGATTTCGCCGGCTCCACCGTGGTGCATTCGATCGGCGGCTGGGTGGCGCTGGCCGCCGTGATGATTATCGGGCCGCGTACAGGGCGCTTCAGCAACAGCGGCGGCATCCAGGGCCATGATCTGGTGATCTCCACCCTGGGCGTGATGCTGCTGTGGTTCGGCTGGTTCGGCTTCAACGGCGGCAGCACGCTGGCAATGAATAACGACGTGCCGTCCATCCTGGTCAACACCACTTTGGGCGGTTGCGCCGGCGGCTTGAGCGGATTGGTGGTGTCGCGGCTGCGCAATCCGCTGCCGCGGGTGGAGGATTTCCTCAACGGTTCGCTGGCCGGCTTGGTGGCGATCACCGCCAATTGCCACCATGTATCGCCCTTGGCGGCGGTGTTGATCGGCGCCATTGGCGCCGTCGTCGCCCTGATCACGGCGGAAGCCTTGGAGCGCCAGCGCATCGACGATGCCGTGGGCGCGGTGCCGGTGCATCTGGCGGCCGGCATTTGGGGTACATTGGCGGTGGCTTTGTTCGGGGATCAAACCGCATGGCCTGTGGCGCATGATCGGATGACGCAGTTGGGCATACAGGCCTTGGGCTGCCTGGCTGCCGGTGTGATCGGCTTCGTGGTGCCGTATATCTTGTTCAAGTTGATCGACCGCCTGATGCCGCTGCGGGTGGCGACCGATGCCGAACGGATCGGCCTGAATCAGAGCGAACATGGCGCCGGCTCCGCTATTCTGGATCTGATTGGCGATATGGAGCACCATCGCGTGGAAGGCCGCTTCGATGCGCCGGTTCCCGTGGCCTTGGGCACCGAAGTGGAACCGATCGCGCTGCAATACAATCGCGTGATCCAGCGCGTGAACCGCGATTCCGAGCGTCTGCGGCGCATGATCGAGGCATTGAAGCATGCCAAAGCCGAGGCCGAGGCGGCCAATCAGGCCAAGACATCCTTTCTCGGCAATATGAGCCACGAATTGCGTACGCCGCTGAATGCCATTATCGGTTTTTCCGAAATCCTGAGCAGCGAATTATTCGGCAAGCTGGGCGACCAGCGGTATCGCGATTATGCCAGCGACATCCTGAATAGCGGCAAGCATTTGCTCAGCCTGGTGAACGACCTGCTGGATCATACCCGGATCGAGGCCGGCCGGGTGGAATTGACTGAAGTGGAGATTGATCCGGGCGAGCAGGCTGAAGCTTGCTTGCGCATGGTGCGCGAACGCGCCGAGGCGGGCGGCGTGCAATTGGTGGCGCAGATCGCCGATGCTCTCCCCGAATTGCGCGCCGATGAGCGCGCCGTGCGGCAGATACTGCTCAACCTGCTATCCAATGCCATCAAGTTCACCCCGCGCGGCGGCAAAGTGACCTTGCGGATCGGCCTGGAGCAGGACGGCCGGCTGGGCGTGGCCGTCATCGACACCGGCATCGGCATGAAACGCGAGGATATCCCCAAGGCGCTGTCGCCCTTCGTGCAGCTGCATCACCATCTGAGCAAGAGCTATGGCGGCGCCGGGCTGGGTCTGCCGATGGTGCAGTCCCTGGTCAGATTGCATCAGGCCACCATGACCATCGACAGCGCCGAAGGGCAGGGAACCACGATCACCATACGCTTCCCGCGGCAGCGATTGGTGCATATTTCCGCCAAAAATTAACGAATAGCCCTCGTTCACACAAT
>JAYSEE010000215.1:0-6212 GCA_041914045.1 Ferrovibrio sp.
CGCCGACGTCGGCGCCCTTGGTGAAGATGCCGCCGCCCAGACGGGCGAAGATCGAGATCAGCGAGGAGCCGAAGCCCAAAGCCACCAGCGCGTCGATGATCTCGCGCGAGCCGGCGCCCATCTTGAGCAGGGCCATGTAGTAGACCGCGACGCCCAGCAGGGCCAGACCGACCACCAGCATGCCGGTGACGGCGCCCGACTTGAAGGCGAGGTCGAGACCCTGGGCCAGACCCTGGCGCGAGGCTTCCGCCGTGCGCACATTGGCGCGCACCGACACGTTCATGCCGATATAGCCGGCCACGCCCGAAAGCACGGCGCCGATCACGAAGCCGATGGCGACCTTCACGCCGAGGGTGAAGACCAGGATCGCGCAGACCGCAACGCCCACCAGGGCGATGGTGCGGTATTGCCGGTTCAGATAGGCCGAAGCGCCTTCCTGGATCGCGGCGGCGATTTCCTGCATGCGCTGATTGCCGGCCGAGGCCGACAGCACGGATTTCGATGTTACGAAGCCATAGGCCAGGGCGATCACGCCGCAGGCAATGGCAAACCACAACTCAGTCATGGTGTTCCCCTTGTTTCCTCGATTATTTACGTCGCACTCGATCTTTACGTCGTACTTGGCCGCCCGACTCTGGCCGGCCGGCATTCCGCAGCGACAATGCCAGATCGCCGTATACCGCGCAATGCCCCCTGCCCCGTCCGGAAGCAGGATTTCCGTTGGTTTCCGGGGGTTAAATCAGCCCTGGATGGCGGCGGCGCTGCATCAGCAACCAGATGGCGGCAAGCCCGGCCATGATCACGAAGGGCATGCCGGAATAGCTGATCCAGTTCCAGCCCCAATGGTAGAGCAGCTTGCCGGAGCCGAGCGAGGCGAGCGCGACGGTGCCGAAGACCAGGAAATCATTCAGCGCCTGGGTCTTGGCCCGTTCGGCCGGGCGGTAGCATTCGGTCAGCAGGGTGGTGCCGCCGATATACATGAAATTCCAGCCCACCCCGAGCAGCAGCAGCGAAGCGACGAAATGCATCACCTCCAACCCGGTCAGCGCCACCGCCATGCAGACGATGTTGATCACCACGCCCACCACGATGATGCGCAGCACGCCGAAACGGGCAATCAGATGGCCGGTGAAGAAGCTGGGGAAATACATGCCGAAGACATGCCACTGGATCGCCGTGGCGGCATCCTCGAAGGGATGCTGGCAAAGCTGCATCGCCAGCGGCGTGGCGGTCATCATCAGGTTCATCACGCCATAGCCGAACATGCCGGCCAGCGCCGCCACCGCGAAAGTGGGCTGCCGCACGATTTCGGCCAGCGGCCGGCCCTGCTCCTTCAACTCGCCCATGCTGGGATTCGGGATCGTCACCTGGGTCAGCACCAGCAGCACCAGCAGCGGCAGGATGCCGGCGGCGATATAGGAACCGAGGAACAGATAGGGCGACAGCGCCTCGCGCGTATGCTTGGCGATTTCCGGCCCCATGAAGGCCGCCACCAAGCCGCCCACCATCACCCAGGAAATCGCCCGGCTCTTGAACGAGGGCGGCGCGATATCGGCGGCGGCGAAGCGGTAAAGCTGTACGAAGGCGGTGGAGGCGCCGAAGATCATCGCGCCCAGGCAGAACAGCCAGAAGATCTGCTGATAAATCGCCGTGGCCGCGATGAAGGACCCGCTGGAGCCGATCAGGCAGCCGATCATGAAGCCCAGTTTGCGGCCATAGCGGCGCATGAACATGGATGCCGGAATGGTGGCCAAAGCGGTGCCGCCCACCACGAAGGTGACGGGCAAGGTGGCGTAAGCCTTGTCGTCGACCAGCAAAAAACCCGCCAGGCCGCCCAAGGTCACCTGCAAGGTGGTGGCGGAATTGCCCAGCGCCATGCAGGCCGCCAGAATGAATACGTTGCGCTTCGCGCCGGCCTCGGACATTACGACTGACATGAAATCGGTTTCCTGTTCCCTGCCCTTTCGGGCTTATTTCAGCGGCGCAACGATGTTGAGCAGCAATATTTGCGTAATCACGCCTTTGCCCATCACTTCGTCGGTCGGGCCGCGCAGGCGTTGGCGCAGTTCGTAGATATCCTTGGCCTCGAAACGCGCGGGCACCTTCAGCGGATCGCCTTTCAGCAATTCACGGATGAAGCGGTCGCGCAGCAGATGCATTTTTGCATTGATGGCGGGCACATTGTCCGGCGGCGCTTCGAGATGGAAAATCACGATCACCTCGCGCGGCGGCTGGCCTTCCGGCTGCACCCATATGCTGAACGGATCCATCGGAATGAAGGCTGGGCGCTTCACCGGAGCCGGCGGCGGCTCTTCCTCCACATGCTCGGCCTCGGGCTTCTTGGCGAATACGATCAGATACGCCACCACGCCGCCGCCCGCCAAAGCGAGCAGCACCAGGATGGCGATGATGATCAATATCAGCTTGCGGCCCAAATCATGCCTCGCGCGTCATGCCGTGAGTGGCGGGAGTCGGCGGGGAGTTTAATCCCAGTTCAGAAATGTTGAAAGCCGCCGGCCCGCAGCGCCATCGGCCGGCCATCGGCATCCAGCACGCTCGCTCCTGCCGCGCCGTCGCTCGACGCAAAAGCGCCGATCCGCGTTATCGCAACGCCGCAGGTCTGGCTCAGCTTGCGCAATTCCGGCTCGGCCTCGGCCGGCGCGGCGAACAGGATTTCGTAATCGTCGCCGCCGGACAGCATGGCCGGCAGCAAATCCGGCCGCTCTTTCACACAGGCGGCGGCCGGCGAAGACAGCGGCACGCGCGCGGCTTCAATCCGCACCGTCAGTCCGGCCAATGCCGCCAGATGGCCGGCATCCTGCACCAGACCATCGGATACATCCAATGCGGCATGGGCGATGCCGGCCAATCCCTGCCCAAGCGCCACGCGCGGCGTGGGCAGATCGAGCCGTTGGCCGAAATGCGCCAGCGCATCGGGCGGAAAGCGTTCGCCATGCAGCCTGGCGCGCAAGGCCAGCGCGGCATCGCCGATGGTGCCGGAGACATACAGCGCATCGCCAACGCGCGCGCCCTTGCGCTTCAACATGCCGCCGGCCGGCACCAGCCCGATGGCGGTGATGGATACCAGCAGACGGTCCGGCTGGCGCACGGTATCGCCGCCGCTCAGCGCGATGCCGAACTCAGCCTGATCGGCGGCAAGCCCGGCGGCGAAGTCCGCCATCCAGCTTGCATCGGGCGCTTGCGGCAGGCCCAGCACCATCTGATAGCAATAGGGCTGCGCGCCCTTGGCGGCGAGGTCGGAGAGATTCACCCGCAATGCCTTGCGGGCGATGCTGCGCGGGCCGTCGCTGGCGAGGAAATGCACGCCCTCGATCATCGCGTCCGTGGTCAGCACCAGATCGCAGCCCGGCGGCGGCGCAAGCGCTGCGGCATCGTCGGTGAGGTCGAAGCTGCCGGGCATATCCCGGCTGAGCGGCGCCAGATAGCGGGCGATCAGATCGAATTCGCCGAGCTGTCCCGGCCCCGTCATGGCTTCAGAACTCCCCAGCCATGGCTTTAGAATTCCCCAGCCATGACTTTAGAATTCATTGGGCCGTAGCCGGCGCGCCAGCGCATCCAGCGCGCCATTGGCCAGCTTGATCTCGCCGGCGGAGAAGAAAGCCCGCACCACGCCCATATATTCGTCGATCACCGTCAGCGCCGGCACGTCGATGCGCATCAGCAACTCATAGCCGGCGGCGCGCAGGCAGCAGCGCAGAATGGCTTCCAGCCGGTCGAAGGATTCCGCGCGCGGCAGCACGGCGCGGATATTCTCGTCGATATCGCTCTGCTTGCGGGCGGTGCCGCGCACGATATCGGCGAACCAATCGGCATCCGCCTCGCGCAGCTTCTCGCCTTCCTGTTCGGCATTCAGCCGATGCAGGCGGAAATCCTCGATCACGCCTTCGGCGGCCGCGCCGGAAAAGTCGATCTCGTACAACGCCTGCACCGCGAACAGCCGCGCAACCGAACGACGGCCGGCCGGCTTGTGCTTGCCCACGTTGGGAATTTTGCTGCCGGCCGCGCCAGCGCTCATAGCGCGAAAAGCTGCTTGAGGCCGATCATCGCCACGCAGGCCAGCGCGGCATCGCCGCCCTTGTTCTGGCGGTCGATGCGGGCGCGATCCCAGGCCTGCTCTTCGTTCTCGACGGTGAGGATGCCGTTGCCGATGGGAAGCTGGAATTCCAGCGCCAGCTGCTGCAGGCCGCGCGCGCTTTCGTTGGTGACGATGTCGTAATGCGTGGTCTCGCCGCGGATCACGCAGCCCAGCGCCACATAGCCGTCATAGGCCTTGGAGCCGCTGCGGTTCATGGCGAAGCGGATGGCGGCGGGAAGTTCCAGCGCGCCGGGCACGTCGATGTCGTCGTATTCGAAATCCGACGCCTCGATGGCGGCCTTCGCGCCCTCGAACAAAGCATCGGCGATATCCTCGTAGAAGCGGGCTTCCACGATCAATACGCGCGGCTTGCGGATATCCAGGCTGAGCGGGCCGGCCAGTTGGCTCTCCGCCATGGCGAATTTCTTCATCTTGGCGACGGGCTTTTTGGCGGTGGGCTTCTTGGCTTTCTTGCCGCCCTTCTTCGGTGCGCGCGCAACCATGTTCAGATCTCCTTGTGAACCGGGATGGGCCGGGTCTCAACCACCGCCAGGCCATAGCCTTCGAGGCCGACGATATTGCGTTCGGTATTCGACAGCAGAATCATATCGCGCACGCCGAGATCGAGCAGGATCTGCGCGCCGATGCCATAATCCCGGAGTTCCGGCGGGTTTTCAACCGGCTCTCCGAGTTTGCGGCGCATCAAATCCGACAGCGCGGTGGGGCGCGGTTCGCGCAGCAGCACCACCACGCCGCGTCCGGCCTTGCCGATCATCTTCATCGCGCCATGCAGCATGCCGGAACGGCCGCCATGGTCGCCCAGCAGGTCTTCCAGCACGTTGACGGCATGCATGCGCACCAGCACCGGGGCGCGGTCGTCCTCATCGCCGGTCTGCGACACGTCGCCCTTCACCAGCGCGATATGCTCGGCATATTCCACGCTGTTGCGGTAGACGATCATGCGGAAGTCGCCGCCCCATATGCTCTGAATGCCGCCTTCCACCACGCGGCCGACCAGGTTGTCGTGCTTGCGGCGATAGGCGATCAGGTCGGCGATGGTGCCGATCTTCAGGCCATGGAACTGCGCGAAACGCACCAGATCGGGCAGCCGCGCCATGGTGCCGTCGTCGTTCATGATCTCGCAGATCACGCCGGATGGGTCGTAGCCGGCAAGGCGGGCGATATCCACCGCCGCCTCGGTATGCCCGGCGCGCACCAAAGTGCCGCCGTCGCGGGCCATCAGCGGAAAGATATGGCCGGGCGTGGCGATATCCTGCGCGCCGCATTTTTCGTCAATGGCGACCGCCACGGTGCGGGCGCGGTCGGCGGCCGAGATGCCGGTGGTGACGCCTTCGCGCGCCTCGATGGAAACCGTGAAGGCGGTGCCGTGGCGCGACGAGTTGTTCTGCGCCATCAGCGGCAGCTTCAGCTTCTCGCAGCGCTCGCGGGTCAGCGACAGGCAGATCAGGCCGCGGCCGAAGCGGGCCATGAAGTTGATCGCATCGGCATCGCATTTCTGCGCCGGGATGTAGAGATCGCCTTCATTTTCGCGGTCTTCCTCGTCCACCAGGATCACCATGCGGCCCTTGCGGGCTTCGTCGATGATTTCCTCGGCGCTGGCGATATACCGCTTCAAATCGGAAAGATCGTTGTCACTCACGTATTCACCCAATCGCGCAGGCGGGCGACATAGCGCGCCAGCGTGTCCACTTCCAAATTCACCTTATCGCCCTGCGCCAGTTTGCCCAGCGTGGTCACTTGCTGGGTATGCGGGATCAGGTTGATGCCGAAGATATTGCCCTGCACGGCGTTGACGGTCAGCGACACGCCGTCCAGCGCCACCGAACCCTTGGCGGCGACGAAGCCGGCCAGGGCGTCGGGCGCGCGGAAATCCAGCCGCAGGGAGTCGCCTTCCGGTTTAGCGCTCGCCACTTCGGCCAGGCCGTCCACATGGCCGGACACGATATGACCGCCGAGTTCGTCGCCCACCCGCAGGCTGCGCTCCAGATTGATGCGCCGGCCCGGCTGCCAATCCTTGGCGTTGGTGCAGGACAGCGTTTCCGCCGAAGCCTCCACATCGAACCAGTCGCCGCCGGTGGCGATCGCGGTGAGGCAT
>JAYSEE010000216.1:0-6176 GCA_041914045.1 Ferrovibrio sp.
AAGGATCTGCGCGAGAAGACCGGCGCGGGCATGATGGATTGCAAGAAGGCGCTGGGCGAAACCGCGGGCGACCTGGACGCCGCCGTGGATTGGCTGCGCAAGAAGGGCCTGTCGGCCGCCGCCAAGAAGGCCGGCCGCGTGGCCGCCGAGGGCCTCGTCGCCCTGGCGCTGGACGGCAAAACCGGCTCCGTCATCGAACTGAATTCCGAAACCGACTTCGTTGCCCGCAACACCCAGTTCCAGGGCATCGCGGCCGGCATCGCCAAGGCGGCGATCAAGGTGGGCGACGATGTGGCGGCGCTGGAAGCCGCCGCTTTCCCGGGCGGCGAAGGCAGCGTGAAGGAAGCCATCACCAATGCCATCGCCACCATCGGCGAGAACATGACCCTGCGCCGCGCCAAGCGCCTGTCCGTCGAGGGCGGCCGCGTGGTGGGCTATGTGCATTCCGCGCTGGCCGATGGCCTGGGCAAGCTGGGCGTGCTGGTGGCGTTGAAGTCCACCGCGCCGGCCGATGCCGTCGATGCGCTGGGCAAGCAACTGGCCATGCATATCGCCGCCGCCAACCCGCAATCGCTGAGCGTGGCCGATCTCGATCCGGCCGCCGTGGAGCGCGAGCGCCAGGTGCTGACCGATCAGGCCGCCGGTTCGGGCAAGCCGGCCGAAATCATCGCCAAGATGGTGGAAGGCCGCGTGCGCAAGTTCTATCAGGAAGTCGTGCTGCTGGAGCAGACCTTCGTGATCGACGGCGAAACCCAGGTGGGCAAGGCCATCGAGAAGGCCGCCAAGGCTGCCGGCGCGCCAATCGAGCTGGTCGGCTTCGTGCGCTTCCAGTTGGGCGAGGGCATCGAGAAGAAGTCGGAAGATTTCGCCGCCGAAGTGGCGAAGATCACCTCGTAATCGCCTAAGCGTTTGATTTTTCGGGGCCCGCCCGCCGATCCAGGCCAGCTTAAATGCCGGCTTCGGATTGGAGGGCGGGCCTTGATGTTGTAAGGTCCGGCTTCGGGAATCGTCCCCGCCGCCGGCTTCCGAGGTCCAGTATGAATGAGCGCCTGAAATATCACCGTGTTTTGCTGAAATGCTCGGGGGAGGCGCTGATGGGCCCCACCCCGTATGGCATTGATTTCGAAACCTGCGACCGCATCGCCCGCGAGGTGAAGGTCGTGCAGGAAATGGGCGCCCAGGTTTGCATGGTGATCGGCGGCGGCAACATCTTCCGCGGCGTGGCCGGCGCAACCCGCGGCATGCAGCGCGCTTCGGCCGATTACATGGGCATGCTGGCCACCACGATCAACGCGCTGGCCATGCAGCATGCGCTGGAACGCCATAATGTCGACACACGGGTGCAGTCTGCTATCCGCATGGACACGGTTTGCGAACCCTATATCCGCCGCCGCGCCATCCGCCATCTTGAAAAGGGCCGGGTGGTGATCTGCGCCGCCGGCACCGGCAACCCGTTTTTCACCACGGATTCCGCCGCCGCCCTGCGCGCCGCCGAACTGGGCTGCGATGCCCTGCTGAAGGGCACCCAGGTGGATGGCGTGTATTCCGACGATCCCAAGAAGAACCCCGCCGCCACGCGTTACGACAGCCTGTCCTACCGCGAAGTGCTGGCGAAGGATCTGAAGGTGATGGACACCTCCGCAATCAGCCTGGCGCGGGAAAGCAAGATTCCCATCCTGGTCTTCTCCTTGCACGAAGCCGGCGGCTTCGCCAAAGTGTTGACCGGCGAGGGACGCTGCACCGTAATCCAAGGCGAATAAAGCGCTTTTCCAGGGAGAAAGATCGTGGCCGATCTGGATATCGACGACATCGAGCGCCGTATGAACAAGGCGGTGGACGTGCTGAAGCACGAATTCTCCGGCCTGCGTACCGGCCGCGCCTCCGCCAGCATGCTCGATCCGGTGCGGGTGGATGTGTACGGCTCGTCCATGCCGCTGAACCAGATCGGCACCATCAGCGTGCCCGAGCCGCGCATGATCAGCGTGCAGGTTTGGGACAAGTCGAATGTGAAGTCGGTGGAGAAGGCGATTGCCGCCAGCGGCCTGGGCCTCAATCCGCAGGCCGATGGCCAGTTGATCCGCATCCCGATCCCGGAATTGAACGAGCAGCGCCGCAAGGAACTGAGCAAGGTTGCCGGTCAATATGCCGAGCAGGCCCGCGTGGCGGTGCGCGGCGTGCGCCGCGACGGCATGGACAGCTTGAAGAAGCTGGAAAAGGACCATGAGATCGGCGAAGACGACGTGAAGATGTGGCAGGAGGAAATTCAGCGCCTCACCGATGAGTCGATCAAGAAGATCGACGATACGCTGGCGCAGAAGTCCAAGGAGATAATGCAGGTCTGACCATGGCCGCGCCTCTGCCGGAATCCGCAGCCTTGCGACTGCCTGCCGCCGATGCGGCCGTTTCCCAGGAGAACGGCGGCGCGGCGATTCCGCGTCATGTCGCCATCATCATGGATGGCAATGGCCGCTGGGCGAAGGCGCGCGGCCTGCCGCGCAATCTCGGCCATCGCAAAGGCGTGGATGCGGTGCGCGAGGTGGTGAAAGCCTGCCCGGATCTCGGCGTGGAATATCTCACGCTCTATGCTTTCTCCACCGAGAATTGGAAGCGCCCGGCCAGCGAAGTGTCGGGCCTGATGGATCTGCTGCGCATTTTCATCCGCAGCGAACTGGAGCAGCTGCGCCGCAACGGCGTGCGCGTGCGGGTGATCGGCAATCGCGACAAGCTGCCCGCCGATATCGTCAAGCTGGTGGAGGAAGCCGAGGCGAAGACGCTCGGCAACAGCCGCCTCACGCTGATCATCGCGCTGTCCTATGGCAGCCATGACGAATTGGCGCAGGCAGCGCGCCGCCTGGCCGAGGCGGCTTTGCGCGGCGAGATCAAGCCGGAGCAGATTGATGCCAGCATGATCGAGTGCAACCTGCTCACCGCCGGCATTCCCGATCCCGACCTGCTGATCCGCACCAGCGGCGAGCAGCGTTTGAGCAATTTCATGCTCTGGCAGGCGGCTTATAGCGAACTGGTTTTCACCGACACGCTCTGGCCGGATTTCGGCCGCGCCGAACTGGCCGAGGCGGTGGCGGAATACGGCCGGCGCGAACGCCGCTATGGCGGCAGCAGTGCCTGAACAGACCGAGGCGGCGGCGCAGCCGAAAGCGAGCGCGCTGACCAAGCGCATCGCTTCCGCCGCCGTGATGCTGCCGCTGGCCTTGGCGGCTTGGTGGCTGGGCGGCGCGGTTTTCGCCATGCTGGCGGCGCTGGCGGCCTATTTCATGTTGCGCGAATGGCTGCGGTTTCCCGGCGATGGCCCGAAGCCGATGCATCTGCTGTATCTCTGGCTGCCCTTGCTGTTGGCGCTGGGCAGCATGGCCGATGGCCGGGCCGAATGGGCCTTGGCGCTGTTCGCGGTTTTCGCTCTGCTGCTGCCGGCGATTTTGCGCCAGCGGCCGCTCTGGGCGCTGGCCGGCGCGATCTATGTCGGTCTGCCATGCCTATGCCTAGTCTGGCTGCGCGGCCATCCGAGCGATGGGCGGCTGATCGTGCTGTGGCTGTTGGCGGTGGTCTGGGCCACCGATACCGGCGCTTATGCTTTCGGCCGGCTGATCGGCGGGCCCAAACTGATCCCGTCGCTCAGCCCCAACAAGACTTGGGCCGGCCTGGGCGGCGGCATGCTTTGCGCGGCTTTGGCCGGCGGCGGCATTGCGGCCACCGCGCCCGGTCTGCCCTGGCTGGTGCTGGGATTGTTCGCGGCGCTGGTGGCGGTGGTTTCGCAGGCCGGGGATTTCTTCGAATCCGGCGTGAAGCGGCATTTCGGCGTGAAGGACAGCGGCGCGCTGATCCCGGGCCATGGCGGCGCGTTGGATCGGCTGGATGGGCTGCTTTTCGCTGCGCCGTTCGCCGCATTGGGCATGCTGCTCTGGGGTGATAAACTATGGCCATGAAACGGGTCAGCATCCTGGGCTCCACTGGTTCGGTCGGGCGTTCCACCGTCGACCTCTTGCAGCGCCAGCCGGAAGACTTCGCCGTCGAGGCGCTGACCGCGCAAAGCAATGTCGCGCTGCTGGCCGAGCAGGCGCGGAGCCTCAAGGCCCGGCTGGCGGTGATCGGCGATGAAAGCCTGTTGCCGGAGCTGCGCCAGCGTCTGGCCGGCAGCGGCATCGAAAGCGCCGGCGGAGTGAATGCCCTGGTCGAGGCCGCCGAGCGCCCGGCCGATTGGGTGATGGCCGCCATTGTCGGCGCTGCCGGCCTGGCGCCCACCTTGGCTGCCGTGCGGCGCGGCGCCACCGTGGCGCTGGCCAACAAGGAAAGCCTGGTTTGCGCGGGTTCTCTGGTGATGGGCGAGGCGGCGCGCTGCGGCGCCACCATCCTGCCGGTGGATTCCGAGCATAACGCGATTTTCCAGGTCTTCGATTTCCAGCGCCCCGAAGCCGTCGAGCGCATCATCCTCACGGCATCCGGCGGCCCGTTCCGCACGCTCGGCATGGCCGACATGCGGGAGGTCACGCCGGCCCAGGCCATGGCCCATCCGGTCTGGAGCATGGGGGCGAAAATCTCGGTGGATTCCGCCACGCTGATGAACAAGGGGCTGGAACTGATCGAAGCCAGCTTCCTGTTCCCGGTGCCGGAAGAGCGCATCGAGGTGGTGATCCATCCGCAATCGGTGATCCACAGTCTGGTGGCTTATGTGGATGGCTCGGTGCTGGCTCAGCTCGGCAGCCCGGATATGCGCACGCCGATCGCGGTGGCGCTGGCCTGGCCGGCGCGGATGCACACGCCGGCCCCGAAGCTGGACCTGCCGGCTCTCGCGAAAATGACCTTCGAAGCCCCGGATTCCGTTCGATTCCCGGCACTTAACCTCGCCCGGCAGGCCTTGCAAAGCGGGGGGGCGGCACCTACTATCTTGAATGCTGCCAACGAGGTGGCGGTGGAGGCGTTTCTGGCTGGCCGGATCGGCTTTCTGGATATCGCCCGCATCGTCGAACAGAGCCTGGCACGGCTGGACCACGCAATGCCCCAAACCCTGGCGGAGGTCCATGAAGCCGATGCGGCGGCCCGGCGCGAGGCAAGGCAATTGCTGGAGCCCGCCGGCGTGACACGGATACGGCCGGCTCGCGGCCTGACGGCGCGTAAGGCGCGGTAGCGGCGAGGCGGAAGGGGCGACAGCCCAAGCTTAAGGTGGCGCAATGGATTTCATCGTCAATCTGGTCAGCTATGTCATACCGTTCCTGGTGGTGCTGACCGTCATCGTCTTCGTCCACGAACTGGGCCATTTCTGGGTGGCGCGGCGTTGCGGCGTGCGGGTGGAAACCTTCTCCATCGGCTTCGGGCCGGAATTGTTCGGTTGGATGGATCGCCATGGCACGCGCTGGAAGATCGCCGCTGTGCCGCTGGGCGGTTTCGTGAAATTCTTCGGCGATGCCGATGCTACCTCGGGCGCCGCCGATGGCGAGACCATGGCGGCGATGAGCGCGGCCGATCGCGCGGTTTCCTTCCATCACAAGTCCCTGCCGCAGCGCGCCGCCATCGTGGCCGCCGGCCCGGTGGCGAATTTCATTTTCGCCATCCTGGTCTATGCCGCTTTGTTCATGAGCGTGGGGCAATCCTATTCGCCGCCGGTGGTGGGCGGCGTGGTGCCCGGCAGCGCCGCCGAACTGGCCGGCCTGCAGGTGGGCGACCGCATCACCAGCCTGGATGGCAGGGAGGTGCAGAGCTTCACCGAGATGCGCACCTACGTGGCCCTGCGCGCCGAAACCCCGATCCAGGTCGGCCTGCTGCGCGATGAGCGCGCCCTGACCCTGACCGTCACGCCCAGCCGGGTGGATGTGTCCGACGGCTTCGGCAATACCCAGCGGGTGGGGCAATTGGGCGTGCAGGCGGCGGGCCGCATCGAATTCATCAAGCATGGCCCGGTTTCCGCGGTCACCCAGGCGGTGCGCCAGATCGGCACCGAAATATCCTCCACCTTCACCTATCTGGGCCGCATCATCGGCGGCAAGGAAAGCGGCGATCAGCTTTCCGGCCCGCTCGGCATCGCCAAGATGTCCGGCGACGTGGCCAAGGCCTCCTGGCTCGGCCTGATCTCGCTGATGGCCACGCTTTCGGTGGCGATCGGCTTGATCAATCTGTTCCCGGTGCCCATGCTGGATGGCGGGCATCTTTTGTTCTATGCGGTGGAG
>JAYSEE010000217.1:0-6158 GCA_041914045.1 Ferrovibrio sp.
TGCCGCGCTGAACCGCATTATTGGGCCGGCCTGTCGCAGGCCTCGAAAACCAGCCTGGAAGTGCAGGGCGGCACCTATAGCCCGGATGAAGCCTCGGCCTTTATCAGTCAGCCGCATGCATCAGAAGCCGTTTTGCTGCGGCGCTGGGACGATGCGGCGAAGACGCCGAAATTGAAGACGCCGGACCTCGGTTATTATCGCCGCTTCCTGGAAGCGACGGTCAGGATTTGAAGGGATAGCGCGCCAGGATGCGGAAATTCGCATCCGCTTCCTGGCCGAAGAGACATAATTCCAACGGCACAGGCGCGCTCAGCAGCGGCGCCAGCCGAGAGGAAAGTTGATCCAGCAAGGCCGTACGTTCGGCTTCATCCTTGATGCGGTCGGTCAAAGTGAAATGCGGTCGGAATTCTTCCAGCACATAGGGATAACCCCAGCGCAGCAGATAGGCATCCTGCCGTTCGGTCAGGCCGGCGGCGCGGCGCTTGGCGATTTCGGTTTCTCCGGCATGGGCGCGGAAGGCATCGAATTCCATCACGCAGGCATCGGCGAATGCGCGCAAGGCGGTATCGTCGGTCGCGGGCCGTAAGGCCAGGAAGCCGCTCAGCACGGTCAACCGCAATTCCACCGGCGGCAAGGCCTCATGGCTTGCGGCAAAATTTTTCAAGGCATCATGCAAGGCGGTTTCGTCGCGGCCCGGCGCAAGCCGGAAAGGCGGCTTCAGCGTGGCATGCAGGCCATAGCGGCGCGGCTCGGCGGTCAGTTCCGCGATGTGCTGCGGCGGCAATCCCGCGCGCGACTCCGGCGGATGCTCGAGGCCGGTTTGCGGGTCCCAGCCCAGCCAGGCGGCCGCGAAATCATGCAGCGGATGCCGCAAAGGCGGCGCGGCATAGATGGCATAGCGTTGGGCGGAGCTAGACAAGTGCGCAAGTCATCCTGTGGGTAACCTTTCCGTTCCGAGTCCCGGCTGGGATTTCACCGTCCCGTCGTGGAAGCGAAACAGAAGTGTCACATGCGGTTGTTATCAGCGGCGCAAGGCCAGCAGGCTTCCCAGCAGGCTTCGAGGAGCAGCATGACCACCGCCATTGAGATTACCCATCTATCGAAAACCTTCGGCACCGGCAAGCGTGCGTTGGATGATGTAACGCTTTCCATCAAGCCTGGCGAGATGGTGGCGTTGATCGGCGCGTCGGGCTCGGGCAAATCCACTTTGCTGCGCCATATCGCAGGATTGATTCCGAGCGACCGCGATGCCCATGCCCAGGTGGCGGTGAATGGCCGCATGGTGCAGCAGCAGGGCCGCATCGGTCATGGCATCCGCGAAACCCGTGCGGGCATCGGCTTCGTGTTCCAGCAATTCAATCTGGTCAGCCGCATGCGGGTGATCACCAATGTGATGGCAGGCAGTCTCGGCCGCATGCCGATCTGGCGCAGCCTGCTGGGCTTGTTTACGGATGAGCAGCGCCGTGCCGCCATTCGCGCGCTGGCCCGCGTGGGCATTGCGCAATGCGCTTTTCAGCGCGCCTCCACGCTTTCCGGCGGCCAACAGCAGCGTGCCGCCATCGCCCGCGCCCTGGTGCAGGGCGCGCAGGTGATTTTGGCCGACGAGCCGATCGCCTCGTTGGACCCGGAATCCTCGCGTCGCGTGATGGCCACCCTGGCCGATATCAACCGCGCCGACAATGTTACCGTCGTTGTGTCGCTGCATCAGGTGGATTTCGCGCTGAAATACTGCCGTCGCGTGGTGGCTTTGCGCGATGGCCGGGTGATGTTCGACGGCGCTGCCGAACAGGTGAGCGCCGATCTGCTGCGCGGCATATACGGCAACAATAGCGATCTGGATTTCGGCAGCCTGCTTGGCCCGCAAGCGGCGGACGAAGAAGACATGCGCCCGGCCGCCGCCGAACGCTTCATGCTGAACGGCCTGCAAGCCGCCACGGCCTGACACCTTATTCAACACCAGCCTGGCCAATACCCTGGCCAAAACCCTCGGGAGAGATCCATGAACCGTCGTCATCTGCTTGCCGCCACTGCCTCGCTGGCGTTGTTCGGCATTGCTTCCGCCGCTTCCGCGCAGGCGCTCAAGGAAATCAATTTCGGCATCATCTCGACTGAGTCGAGCAGCAACCTGAAGACCATCTGGGAGCCCTTCCTGGCCGACATGCAGAAGCAGACCGGCATGAAGATCAATGCCTTCTTCGCCCCCGATTATGCCGGCGTGATCGAAGGCATGCGCTTCAACAAGGTGCAGATCGCCTGGTACGGCAATGCATCCGCCATGCAGGCGGTGGATCGCGCCGATGGCGAAATCTTCGTGCAGACCACCTCCAAGGACGGTTCGCCGGGCTATTGGTCGCTGCTGCTGGCCCATAAGGACAGCCCGGTCAATTCGCTGCAGGACGTAATCAAGATGCCCGGCAAGCTGACGCTGGGCAACGGCGACCCGAATTCCACCTCGGGCTTCCTGGTGCCGAGCTATTATGCTTGGGGCCAGAACAACCTCGATATCCGCAAGCATTTCACCCGCGTGGTGAATGCCAACCACGAGACCAATGCGCTGGCCGTGGCCAACAAGCAGGTGGATATCGCCACCAACAACACCGAAAATCTTGAGCGCTTGGAAAAGACCCAGCCGGCCAAGGCCAAGGAAGTGAAGGTGATCTGGAAGTCGCCGCTGATCCCCTCCGATCCGATCGTGTGGCGCAAGGATCTGCCGGCCGAGACCAAGCAGAAGCTGAAGACTTTCTTCATGACTTACGGCACCAAGGACGCCGCCGAACAGAAGGTGCTGGCCGACCTGCAATGGGGTCCGTTCAAGGAATCCTCCAACAAGCAGCTGCTGCCGATCCGCCAGCTCGCCCTGTTCCGCGACAAGATCAAGCTGGAAGGCGATACCGCCATGGCCGCCGATGAGAAGGCCAAGAAGCTGGCCGAGATCGAAGCCAAGCTGGCTGAATTGAACAAGCAGCTCGGTTCGTAACAATGCCTGGGGCCGGGATGCGTCGTCGTCCCGGTCCCGGTCTTTTCAAGGCATGATCATGACCAGCATGTCCGGCAATCTCTTGCACGACCATCCGATCCATCCGCCCAAGCCGGGGCTGAAAACCTCGCTGCTGCGCTACCTGATTTACGGTTTGGCGGCGGCTTTGCTGGTCTGGTCGTATAACGGGGCGGAAATCTCGCCCGGCACGCTGGTCCGCGATGCCGGCAATATGGTGACTTTCGCCGCCGATTTCTTTCCGCCGAATTTCACCGACTGGAAATTCTATTTCAGCGAATTGATGGTGACGCTGCATATCGCCATCTGGGGCACCGTGCTGGCGATTATTTGCGCCGTGCCGCTCAGCCTGCTGGCGGCATCCAATATCGCGCCGATCTGGGTTTATCAGCCGGTGCGCCGCCTGCTGGATGCCTTGCGTTCGATCAACGAGATGGTTTTCGCTATGCTGTTCGTGGTGGCGGTGGGGCTGGGGCCGTTCGCCGGCGCGTTGGCTTTGTGGCTGCATACCACCGGCACGCTGGCCAAACTGTTTTCCGAAGCCGTGGAAGCCATTGATCCGCAGCCGGTGGATGGCATCCGCGCCACCGGCGCCAACGCGCTGGAAGAGATTCTGTATGGCGTGATCCCGCAGGTGATGCCGCTTTGGGTTTCCTATTCGCTCTATCGCTTCGAGGCCAATGTACGCTCGGCATCGGTGGTGGGCATGGTGGGGGCGGGCGGCATCGGCGTGGTGCTGTGGGAGGTGATCCGCGGCTTCCGGTTCGATCAGACTTGCGCCGTCATGATCATGATCGTTCTGCTGGTCAGCTTGGTGGATATCATTTCCGCCCGCATCCGCTCCGCGCTGATCTGACGCAACGCGTCTTATCCTAGCGGAATCAATTCGTAAGACCGGGCGCAGCAAGCGGCCCGGTCTTTTCGCATCTGCACCCAAAATTTACCGAAAAGTTTCCCCCAAAAGATTTCGTTGACTCTCGCTAATGAACGTCATTCAATAAGCATCGTGAATGATAAGGCCGACTCAGATCGGCCATGGAATTTTAGGGAGGAGTGCAGGGTGTCTGCGCCAAGCCGTCGGCTTGCGCATGGGACGCGGCGGTGAATCTCGCCATGTCTCTGCGCGATCAGAATGCTCAGCATCGCGATGCCGGCCAAGATGAGGACCGCATCCTGGAATGCCGTGGGATCGAACGCTCTTTCGGCGGCCTGAAGGCTTTGAAATCCGTGGATATCCATGTGGATCGCGGCGAGATATTCGGCCTGGTCGGCCCGAATGGCTCGGGCAAGACCACGATGGTCAATGTGATTACCGGATTCTATCCGCCTAATCTGGGCAGCGTGCGGCTGTTCGGCCAGGATATCACCGGCATGAAGCCCAATCGCGTGGCGCGTTTGGGCGTGGCGCGCACATTCCAGAATCTGGCGCTGTTCCGCGGTATGAGCGTGCTCGACAATATCCTGCTCGGCCGCCACGTGCATATGAATCCCGGCGCTTTGCCCACGCTGTTTTATTGGCTGTGGGGCGCGCGCGAAGAGATGGCGCATCGCCGCGCCGTGGAAGACATCATCGACTTCATGCAATTGCAGGATATCCGCGACGAGCCGGTGGAAGTGATTCCCATGGGCTTGCAGAAGCGCGTGGAGCTTGCCCGCGCCCTGGTGGCCGAGCCGCGCTTCCTGATCCTGGACGAGCCGATGGCCGGCATGAATCAGGAAGAGAAGGAATACATCGCCCGCTTCATTCTGGATGCGCGCGACGAGCGCAATGTCAGCATTCTGCTGATCGAACATCATATGGATGTGGTGACCGCGATTTGCGACCGCATCGTGGTGTTGAGCTATGGCGAGATCATCGCGCAGGGCGAACCGAAGGCCACCATCGCCGATCCGCAGGTGATCACCGCCTATCTCGGCGAGCGCGCGGCCGCCAGGGTGATTCAAAAAGGCGGGGCCGCGCCATGAGCGGCACGCATCCCGGCAGCTTGATCGCGGCGCTGGCGCGCAATGCCGATCAATTCGGCGACCGCGTGGCTTTCCGCGAGCGCGATTTCGGCATCTGGCAGGAAGCCACTTGGAAGCAGGTGCGCGACACCGTGCTGGCATTGGCTGCCGGCTTCGAGGAATTGGGCGTAAAGCCCGGCCATGCGGTGATCGTGGTGGGCGATAATCGCGCCAATCTTTATTACGCGATGCTGGCCGCCAATGTGCTGCGCGCATTTCCTTCGCCGATCTTCCCCGATGTGCCGGTGGATGAATTGGAAACCTATACCCGCTTTGGCGAGCCGGCTCTGGCGGTGGCGGAAGATCAGGAGCAGGTCGATAAACTGGTGGGGTTGCGCGAGCGCTCCGGCCGGCCCAACGTGATTCTGTTCGACGATCCGCGCGGCCTGCTGCGCGACCGGCCGGAAGGCGTGCTGTCGCTCGATGAAGTGGCGGCGCGCGGCAAGGCACGGTTGGCGGCCGACCCCGCTCTGGCCCTCGATTTGCTCGGGCGCTGCCAGCCGGACGATATCGCCGTGCTGCTCTATTCCTCGGGCACGACGGGCTTGCCCAAGGGGATTCCGCTGCGGCAGCGCAATATCAGCGGCGGCATCGCCAATGCCGAGCAGGGCGGATATTTCCGACCCAACGAAGAATTATTCGCGTATCTGCCCACGGCCTGGGTGGGCGATTTCGTATTCACCCTGGGCGCCGGGCTGATGCTGGTGGCCACCATCAATATCCCCGAGCGGCAGGAAACCGTGCTGCAGGATTTGCGTGCGGTGGCGCCCAGCTTTTATCTCGCCGCGCCGCGGGCCTGGGACAACATGCTTACCCGCGTGCAAGTCGGCATGGCGGATTCAACGCCGCTGAAGCGCTGGCTGTTCGATTATTTCATGCCGTTGGCCGTGGAGCAGGAGCGCCAGCGCATGGCCGGCAAGCAGCCGGGCCTTGGCGGCAGGCTGCTATACGGTTTGGGCGAAATTCTGGTCTATGGTCCGCTGAAAGACCATCTCGGGTTGTCGCGCGCCGAACGCGCCTTCACCGGCGGCGAGGCGATGGGCGAGGATACCTTCCTGTTTTTCCGCGCGCTCGGCGTGAAGTTGAAGCAGTTCTATGGTCAGACCGAGACGGCGGCGCTTTCGGCGGCGCAGAGCGAAGGCCATGTGAAGCTGCATAC
>JAYSEE010000218.1:0-6154 GCA_041914045.1 Ferrovibrio sp.
ATGCATAGCCCGCCATGGCTGCTCCCTGGCATTTCCTCATTTATATTTAACCGCAAGCTACCTTGACGTTTACGTAAACGTCAAGGTAGCTTGCGGGCGTCGTGCGGGGACTTTCCGCGCGGCTGGCAGAATCCAGGGAGAGAAGCATGTCGCTCGAAGAAATCACCAAGGGCTTGGCCGACCGCGTGGCGCAGGGCAGCAATCTCAACGCTACGGTGAAGTTCGATTTCGGCGACGATGGCGTGGTGTTCGTGGATGGCAACAACAACACGGTGTCGAATGAAGATGCCGATGCCGATTGCACCATCACGATCTCCCAGGCCAATTTCCTGGCGCTGAGCAGCGGCGACCTCGATCCCACCACCGCCTTCATGATGGGCAAGCTGAAGGTGAAGGGGAATATGGGCATCGCCATGAAGCTGCAATCCCTTTTGGGATAACTGGCATCCTTGGCGCAACGCCGTTAAACTGCGGCCATGTCGCTCGATATTGATGCATTGCTGGAACGCAGACGCTTGGCGCGGCGGGTCTTCTGGTGGCGCCTGACGGCGGTGCTGGCCCTGCTGGCGCTGGGTCTGGGCGCGTTGTGGCGGATTGATCCCGGCCATTTGCTGCAAAGCCGCCAGGTGCATGTGGCGCGGCTCGAAATCGCCGGCGTGATCATGCAGAATCCCTGGCTGGTCGAGCAGCTCGAGGAAGCCGCCGACGATCCGCGCATCAAGGCGCTGATCGTGCTGATCAACAGCCCCGGCGGCTCCACCTATGGCGGCGAGGAGCTTTACGCCAATCTGCGCAAGGTGGCGGAAGCCAAGCCGGTGGTGGCGGTGATCGGCACTTTGGGCGCTTCGGCTGGCTATATGACGGCTTTGGCCGCAGACCATGTGCTGGCGCGGGAAACCTCGCTCACCGGCTCGATCGGTGTGCTGTTCCAGACCGCCGAATTCTCCAAATTGATGGAAAAGGTGGGCGTCAGCGCCGAAAGCATCGCGTCCGGCGCGCTGAAGGACGAACCCTCGCCGATCAAGCCGCTTTCGCCGGCCGGCCGCGAGCAGATCCGCCGCATGGTGCAGGAAACCCATGAATGGTTCGTCGATCTGGTGGCCGCCCGCCGCCATCTCGACCGCGCCGAGGTGGCCAAGCTGGCCGATGGCCGGGTTTATTCCGGCCGGGCGGCGCTGCAACTGGGCCTGATCGACGGCTTGGGCGCCGAGGCCGAAGCCCGCGAATGGCTGGCCAAGCAGCATGGAATCTCCCCGCAATTGCCGGTCCGCGAGCTGCCGGCGGAGCCGCCGCGCGGCACGATGAGCGAGCTGTTGGGCCAGTCGGCCCTCGCTTTCTTCGGAAAAACCCTTATCGGGGAACGGCTTAAGCTTGACGGACTGGTCTCGGTTTGGCACGCTAACCAGTAATTTCGGGGGCAGGGCGGCATCTGACCGTATTCGAGGCGGCAGCCGCAGCGGGGAGCGAGCATGATTAAGTCTGAACTGATCAATCGCCTGGCGGAAAACAACCAGCATCTCACCCAGCGCGATATCGAACGGATTGTCGGCACTATTTTCGATGAGATCGCCAATGCCTTGGCGCGCGGCGACCGGGTGGAATTGCGCGGTTTCGGCGCATTCTCGGTGAAATGCCGGCCGGCCCGCACCGGCCGCAATCCGCGCACCGGCAGCGCGGTGGATGTGGCCGAGAAATACGTGCCCTTCTTCAAGACCGGCAAGGAATTGCGCCAGAAGCTGAATCTCGCCGCCAAGGCCGCCGCCGCCGCTGCCGCCGGTAGTGTTTCTGGCGCCGACTGAACGCGCCATGGCGTCGCTGCTGCGTTTTCTGCGGCTGCTGATCGCGGCGCTGGTTTTGCTTCTGCTGGCGGTGTTCGCCGTGGCCAATCGGCAAAGCGTGAGCGTTTCGCTCGATCCGCTGCCCTTCGCCCTCGATCTGCCGCTCTATCTGCTGGTCTTCGCGGTTTTCGTCGTCGGTCTGCTGCTGGGCGCGCTGGGCCAGTGGATCGGCGGTTTGCGCAAGCCGAAAAAGCCGGCGGCGAAATCCGCGGCCTTGGCCGTGCCGGGATCGGATGCCGGCGATCCGAAAGCCTGAATGCGCCATATCGACGCAAACGCCGTGCATGCCGCGCTGGATTATCCGGCGCTGATCGAACATCTCCGCGAGACATTGCGCGAGGGCGGCGAAGTGCCGCTGCGCCAGCATTACGAGATCGCCAATCCGAATGGCGCGCCAGGCACTTTGCTGGTGATGCCGGCTTGGCAGAGCGGCCGGCATATCGGTATCAAGATGGTCAGCGTCTATCCCGATAATCCGCGCCAGGGCCTGCCCAGCGTGATCGGCGCCTATATGCTGTTCGATGCCCGCAACGGCGCGCCCAAGGCGGTGATCGACGGCGTGGCGCTTACGCAGCGCCGCACCGGCTGCGCATCGGCTTTGGCGGCCGGCTATCTGGCGCGGCGCGATGCCCATAGCCTGCTGATGGTGGGGGCCGGCGCGTTGGCGCCGCATCTGGTGCGCGCGCATCTGGCGGTGCGGCGCTATGGCTTGCTCACTTTGTGGAATCGCGATCCCGCCAAGGCCGAAGCCCTAGCCAGCAGCTTGTCCGATCTACCGTTGCGCATCCGCGTGATGCCCGATCTGGAAGCCGCCGTGCGGCAGGCCGATGTGATTTCCTGCGCCACCCTCAGCCATGCGCCGTTGATCCATGGCGCCTGGTTGAAGCCCGGCGCGCATGTCGATCTGGTGGGCGGCTTCACGCCGCGCATGCGCGAGGCCGATGACGAAGCGATCCGCCGCGCGACGGTTTTCGTCGATAACCGCGCCGGCGCCCTGCATGAAGCCGGCGATATCACCCAGCCGCTGGCCAATGGCAGCCTGCGCGAAAGCGATATCGCCGGCGATCTATTCGATCTGGTGCGCGGCGCGGCGTCTGGCAGACGCGGCGCAGATCAGATAACGCTTTTCAAATCGGTGGGCTTCGCGCTGGAAGATCTGGCCGCCGCCGAACTAGCCTGCGAGTTGACAGCATGAAAGCAATCATCGTCGGCGGCGGCATCATCGGCCTGTCCGCGGCCTGGGCTTTGCGCAATCTGGGCGCCAATGTCACCGTGATCGAGCAGGGCGCGCTGCCCAATCCGCTCGGTTCCTCGGTGGATGAGCATCGGCTGATCCGCTACCCCTATGGCGCGGCGCGCGGCTATACCCGCATGGTGCATGCCGCCTACGACGCCTGGAATGTGCTGTGGCGCGATCTCGGCGTGAAATTGCAGATCGAGACCGGCACGCTGGTGCTGTCGGGCGAAGGCGATGCCTGGGCCGCGCAAAGCCGCGAAACCTTGCAGGCGGAAGGCATTCAGTTCGAAAGGCTGGAGCCGGCGCAATTGCAGGCGGCCTATCCGTTTCTCGATCCCGATGGCATCGCCGAAGCGTTCCGCTGCGAACATGGCGGCCTGTTGCGCGCCCAGGCGATCATCGGCAGCCTGAAGCATTGGCTGCTGGATCGCGGCATCCGGCTACTCAGCAATCGCCGGGCGACGGCGGTGGATGCCGAGGCCGGTAGCGTGACGTTGGAGAATGGCGAAAGCCTGCAAGCCGATTGCGTGCTGGTGGCGGCTGAGCCATGGACCAACCGGCTGCTGCCCGAATTGGGCGAAGCGGCGCGGCCGAGCCGGCAGACCATCGTCTATCTCGAACCGCCGGCGGAATTGGTGGCGGCTTGGTATCGCGCGCCGATGCTGCTGGATATCGGCGGACAATCGGGTTTCTACGCGGTGCCGCCGCGCGTCTGCGGCGATGGCATGCGGCTGGGTTTGAAGATCGGCGATCACAGCTTCGGCAATACCGCCGATCCCGAGGCCGACCGCGAACCGAGCCAGGCGGAAATCGACGCCATCCTGGCGCCGGCCCGCCGCCGGCTGCTGTGGTCCGAGCGCTATCGCGTGGTCCAGGGCAAAACCTGTTTCTACGACGTGCAGGCGGAAGAAAAATTCCAGTTCCGGCGTTTGGGCAAGCGCGGCTATGCGTTGTGCGGCACATCCGGCCATGGCTTCAAATTCGGCCCCGTGCTGGGCCACAGCATGGCGATGGCGATGCTGGAACGCGCGGATATGTCGGAAGTGGCGAAGTGGATCGGCGGCGAAATCGTGCCGCCCGGTCACAATGCATCGGATCACATCATTTCGGTGCCGGCTTCCGCATCCGACAGCAAGGGATGACGCTTGGCGTCGAATAGTTGATAGTGCCACCATTCGTTGCGATAGAAGTCCCAGCCGGCGGCGGTCATCAGGCCCAGCAGCAGGGCGCGGTTGCGTTGCGCGGTAATGCTGATATCCGTGCGGCCGTGATGCGACAGCGGGGTGAAGGCATCGAAGGCGGTGCCCATGTCGAGATCGTGTCCTTGCGCGTCGATCAGGTTGAGGTCCACCGCTGCGCCGCGCGAATGCGGCGAACCCCGGCGCGGATCGGCCAGAAAATTCGGATCGGGAGTATGATTCCACAACGCCCATTGCGCTTCGGTCGGCCGATAGGCATCGAAGATGCGGAAACGATAGCCCAAGGCGGCGGCCAGCGTGATCGCCGTGGCCAGCTTTTCGGCGGCTTCCTCGTTCAGGAAGGCGGCGGCGCGGCGATAGACCGGCTTGCCGGTGATGTTGTCGTCGGTGGCATAGCGCAGATCGACTTCCACATCGAAATCCGGCGGTGCGATGGCGACGAGGGGCATAGCTGGGACTCCAGAGGCTTTATGCCATGAAATTATTGCTGATCGACACCGCGCTCAACGCCTGCACCGTGGGGATTTGCGAGGATGATCGCATTCTGGCGGCGGAGATCGGCAGCGGCGGGCGCGGCCATGCCGAACGCCTGCTGCCGACCATCGAGGCGGCGCGCCAGGCGGCCGGCATCGAATTGGCGGCCTTGGCTGGTCTGGCCGCCACCATCGGCCCGGGCTCGTTCACCGGCATCCGCACCGGCCTCAGCGTGGCGCGCGGCCTGGCGCTGGCTCTGGATAAGCCGATCTGGGGCATCGTCACCACCCAGGCGATTGCCCGTGCGGCGATGCTGCGGCATGCCGACGCGGATATCATATGGGCCGCAATTGATGCGCGGCGCGACGAGGTCTATCTGCAAGGCTTCGATGCCGGCGCGCCGCTGGGGCCGCCGGAATTGCTTGGCCTGCAAACCGCGATCGAGCGTATCGGCGATGCGTCCGCGCTGCTGGCCGGCAGCGGCGGCCCGCTGCTGGCGCCGGCCTTGCCGAAAGCGCGGCTGGCGGAAACGCCGCATGATCCTGGCCTGCCGGCCTTGATAGACCTAGCGCTCAAGGCGGCGGCGGCCGATCCGCGCCCCGCGCCGCCTTTGCCGCTGTATATCCGCCCGCCCGATGCCGCCTTGCCGGCGGTGGAACAGCCGGCGGCGCATCTGGCGGTGCGGCTGCAGCCGGCCGGGGCGGAACAGGCCGAATTGCTGGCCGAGTTGCATCGGGAGGCCTATGCCGCCGAACGCGAGCCGGGCTGGAGCGCCGATGCCTTTCGGCAGTTGCTGGCGATGCCCGGCGCATTCGCGCTGCTGGCCGTGGATGGCGCGGGGCAGCCGGCAGGGCTGCTGCTCGGCCGCAATGCCGCCGATGAAGCCGAGGTGGTGAGCATCGCGGTAAAAACCCGGGCCCGCCGGCTGGGGGTAGGCGCGGCGCTGATGGCGGGTTTTCGCCAGACCGCGCAGGCCAGGGGCGCGCGAAGCCTGTTCCTGGAGGTTGCAGAAGATAACGCCGCCGGCCGCGCGCTTTATGTTCGGGCTGGGTACGAACAAGTCGGCCGTCGCCCAGGATACTATCAAGCGCAAAGAAATACTTCAGAACGAGAAGCAAAATCGGTTGATGCTGTTATAATGCGCCATAGCATTGCGCAGGATAAGTAATGATTTATTCGAGTAATTCGACTGGCCTTTTTATCATATTCATTTTACACTAATTACCGCTCTATTTGGTGCAATTTTTCTTGGGAGTGTATTGGGCATGCCAGAAGCCGCCGATAAATCCGAATTGCTTGCGCTTACTGCCGATATCGTTGCCGCGCATGTCTCGAACAACCGCGTGGAGAACGGCGACCTGTCTGCCCTGATCAAGCAAGTCTACGGAACATTGAGCGGTTTGGGC
>JAYSEE010000219.1:0-6113 GCA_041914045.1 Ferrovibrio sp.
GGGGCTGGCTTCGGCCAGTTCGGCCGAGCGGGCATTCACCCATATCAGCTTGCCATCGGCATCGCGGCGCCAGATCGGGAAGGGTGCGGCATCCAGCAGTTTCTCTGCCTGCTCGGCGGCATCGCGCAGGCGGCGGCTTTCGCCGCGATCGGTATCCAATGCGGCGCGCAGCTTGCCGGCTTGATCGGCGGCATCGGCCAGATCGGCGATCTCGCCGCGCAGCAGGCGGATCGCATCGTCGCGTTCGATGAGGCGCGCCTCGGTTTCGCGCGCATGGGCTTCCGCCGCCTGCCGGCGGCTTGCCTGCCATATGAAGCCGCCGCCGCCCAAGAAGGCGGCGAGGCCCAATATGCCGATCAGCCAGTTCACCCCGGTTGCCCCTTCCGCTTCATGGCCGGACTATGCGGCCAAGATTCGGTTGGGGCAAGAGCGGGGCGAAACCGCTTGGCTCAGTAGCGGTAATGATCCGGCTTGAACGGGCCGGCTTCGGCGATGCCGAGATACTTGGCCTGGGCATCGGTCAGCTTTGTCAGCTTGGCGCCCACCTTGGCCAGATGCAGGCTGGCGACCTTCTCGTCCAGATGCTTGGGCAGGGTGTAGACCTGATTCTTATACTTGCCCGGATTGGTCCACAGTTCGATCTGCGCCAGCACCTGATTGGTGAAGGAGGCGCTCATCACGAAGCTGGGATGGCCGGTGGCGTTGCCCAGATTCACCAGGCGGCCTTCCGACAGCACGATGATGCGCTTCTTGTCGGGGAATTCCACCTCGTCCACCTGCGGCTTCACATTGTGCCACTTGAAGTTCCGCAGCGCGCCGATCTGAATTTCGCTGTCGAAATGGCCGATATTGCACACGATGGCGCGATGCTTCATGGCGCGCATATGGTCGATGGTGATCACATCCACATTGCCGGTGGAGGTGACGAAGATGTCGCCCTTCGGCGCGGCATCTTCCATGGTCACCACTTCATAGCCTTCCATCGCCGCCTGCAGGGCGCAGATCGGATCGATTTCGGTGACCATCACGCGGCAGCCGGCATTGCGCAAGCTGGCGGCCGAGCCCTTGCCCACATCGCCGAAGCCGGCGACCACGGCGATCTTGCCGGCCATCATCACATCGGTGCCGCGGCGGATGCCGTCCACCAGGCTTTCGCGGCAGCCATACAGATTGTCGAATTTCGACTTGGTGACGCTGTCGTTCACATTGATGGCGGGGAAGAGCAGACGGCCTTCCTTGGCCATGATGTAGAGGCGATGCACGCCGGTGGTGGTTTCCTCGGTCACGCCCTTGATGGCGGCGCCCATCTTGGAATACCAGCCCGGGGCTTCCTTCAGCTTCTTGGCGATGGCGGCATAGAGGACGGTCTCTTCCTCATTGGTCGGCTTGGAGATGACGGAGGCGTCCTTCTCCGCCTGCATGCCCAGATGGATCAGCAAGGTGGCGTCGCCGCCATCGTCCAGGATCATGTTGGGCGTGCCGCCATCCGACCATTCGAAAATGCGGTGGGTGTAATCCCAGTATTCCTCCAGGCTCTCGCCCTTCACGGCGAAAACCGGAATGCCGGCCTTGGCGATGGCGGCGGCGGCATGGTCCTGGGTGGAGTAGATGTTGCAGGAGGCCCAGCGCACATCGGCGCCCAGCGCCTTCAGCGTCTCGATCAGCACGCCGGTCTGGATGGTCATGTGCAGCGAGCCGGCGATGCGGGCGCCCTTCAGGGGCTGCTTCTTGCCGTATTCCTCGCGCGTGGCCATCAGGCCAGGCATCTCGGTTTCGGCCATATCCAGTTCCTTGCGGCCCCAATCGGCCAGGCCGAGATCCTTAACGACGTAATCGGCAGACATGACAAAGCGCTCCATTCTGCATGGTTTGGGCTGTGGTTTCCGGCCGGGGGTATAGCAGGGCGGGACGGGTCTGTCCAGTAATAGATAAAGAAATCTTTATATAGGAATATAAGACCCTATTCGCTCTCGCCGAATTTATCTTCCACCAAGCCCACCAGGGCGGAAATGGCCTCGTCCGCCTGCGGGCCGGCGGCGGAGATTTCGATGCTGGAGCCCTGGGTGCCGGCCAGCAGCATCAGGCCCATGATGGATTCGCCGGGCACGGTCTGGCCGTCCTTGGAAACCTGCACCCGGGCATTGGGAAAGCGGGCGGCGACCTGCACGAATTTGGCCGCCGCGCGGGCATGCAGGCCGCGCTGATTGACGATCATCGCCGTGCGAGTAATGCCGTCGCTCACTAGACAGAGTCTCCGGCCAGCAGCTTGGAGGCGACATTGATGTATTTGCGGCCGGCTTCCTGGCCGGCGGCGACGGCGGCGGCGAGATCGCATTTGCCGCGCACGCTGGCCAGCTTGATCATCATCGGCAGATTCACGCCGGCGATCACTTCCACCTTGGCCTGATCCATGATCGAGATCGCCAGGTTGGACGGCGTGCCGCCGAACATATCGGTGAGTACGATCACGCCCTGGCCGGAATCCACGGCGGCGGCGGCGGCCAGGATATCCTGCCGGCGCTGCTCCATGTCGTCATCGGGGCCGATGCATACTGCACGCAGATTCCGTTGCGGTCCGACCACATGCTCGGTTGCGAGGATGAATTCCTCGGCCAGCCGGCCATGGGTCACAACGACAAGTCCGATCATCGGGATACCGTCTCTCGATTGACGCCGTGTTCTTTTGCGCCCGGCAATGCGCGGTCGCCGTGCTCGCTTGCGCCCGCCAGGTCGCGGTCGCGGTGCCGCAGACTGACCGGATAGCCCGCCGAGCGCAAGCGCTGGCTGAGTAATCCCGCCACATACACCGAGCGGTGGCGGCCGCCGGTGCAGCCGATGGCGATGGTGAGATAGCGCTTGCCCTCGGCATCGAAACGCGGCAGCAAATCCAGGATCAATCCGTATAACTTCTCGAAAAACGGCGAAAAATCCGGATCGGCGGCGATGTATTCGCCCACGTCGGGATCGTCGCCGGCGCGCGGCCGCAGGGTTTCGTCGTAAAACGGATTGCGCAGGAAGCGCGCATCGAAAACCAGGTCGGCCTCGCGCGGCAATCCATGCCGATAGGAGAAAGACACCACGTCGATTGTGAGCTTGTTGCCGCTTTCCAACGCGAAATAGGCCGCCAGCATGCGGCGCAGGTCGGGCAGCGAAAGGTTTGTGGTGTCGAATATGCGGTCGGCGCTGCCGCGCAGGGGCGAGATCAGCGCGCGTTCGGCGACGATGCCATCGGCCACGCTGCGGTCATGCGCCAGCGGATGGCGGCGGCGCGTGGCGGTGAAGCGCTTATGCAGCGCATCGTCGTCGCAATCGAAATAAACCAGGGTGACATCCAACTCCGGCCGCGAGCGCAGATCCTCGACCAGCAGCAGCAATTGCACGGGATTGAAATCGCGCGTGCGGCAATCCACGCCGAGCGCGATGGCGCCGCGCGGCGGCCGGTCCAGGCTGTCGCCATCGCTCACCACCAGGCGGCGCAGCAGCGAAAGCGGCAGATTGTCCACCGCTTCATAGCCCAGATCTTCCAGGATTTTCAGCGCGGCGGATTTCCCCGCGCCCGATAGTCCGGTCACCACCACCACGCGGGTGCGTCCGGTACTCATGGCTCATTCCTCAACGCTGCAAGATCGGAAGCGAATAGTAAGCCGGACTGCGCCAGACGCAAAGCCTGCAATGCCTTCAAAGCGGCCGCCGCCGAAAAGGCTTCCAGGCGCAGCAGCGGCAAGGCGATGCCGCATAGCGTTTCATGGGTCGGCTGGGGCAGGCGCGGCACGGCATCCGGCGGCACCAAATCGGCCAGCAATGTTACAACAGCGCTTGCCAAGGCCGGCATGGGAACCAGGCCCAGGCCGCGGATTTCCATAATATTGCGCAGCCGGTCCGGCGCGCTGGCCAGCAGGCGGCCAGCAGCGGCCTGCAGCTCCACCTGATCGTCGGCCACCAGCCGGGCGCCAAGCGCGATCATGCGGAAAGCCAGATCGGATTTGCCGGCGCCCGATGGCCCGCGTAGCAGCAGCGCGCTGGCGCCTTCGGGCGTTTCGACGGCAACGCAGGTTGCGTGCAGGTTCGGCATGGGGCGCGAGCCTGCCGCCAGCATATGCAGCAGTCAAGCTTCGGGCGGCAGTCAAGCTCAAGAGTTAGACCGGCAGACGCACCACGAAACGCGCGCCGGTTACGCCGATGCGGTTTTCAGCGCGGATTTCGCCGCCGAGCGATTCCACGATCTGCCGCGCGATGGACAGGCCAAGGCCGGAATGCAGGCCGAAAGCCTCGCTGCTCGGGCGTTCGGTGTAAAAACGCTCGAACACCGATTCCAGATTGTCGGGCGGAATGCCGGGGCCTTCATCCATCACGTCGAATTCGATCATATCGCCATCGCGGCGCAGGTTCACGGCGATGGCGCCGCCGGGCGGGCTGAAGGAAATCGCATTGTCGATCAGGTTGCGCGCCACCTGGCCCAGGCGGCTCTCGAAGCCCGGCGCCAGGAAGGGGCCCTTGCCATGCTTGCGGAAATCCAGCTTCGGGAAATCCTTTCCAGCGCGGCTGGCATAGGATGCGATCACCGATTCCAGCATGGCGGCGATATCCAGCATATTGGCCTCGGCGCGGCCGAGTTCGGCATCCAGGCGCGAGGCTTCGGAAATATCGCTGATCAGGCGATCCATGCGGCGCACATCGTCCTGCATCACGGCCAGCAGACGCTGCCGCATATTCGGATCTTCCACGCGGGCGAAGGTTTCCATCGCGCTGCGCAGCGAAGTGAGCGGGTTCTTCACTTCATGCGCCACATCGGCGGCGAAATGTTCGATGGCGTCCAGCCGCTGCGACAAAGCTTGCAGCATGGCGCCGAGCGTGGCGGAGAGGTCGCCGATCTCGTCGCGCCGGGCGGAGAAATCCGGAATATGCAGATGCGCGATGCGGCCCTTTGCGGCGCGCACGCGTTCGGCGGCCTCGGCCAGCCGGTGGATCGGCCGCACGATGGCGCCGGCCAGATACAGCGAGGCCAGCACGGTGAAGCCCAGCACGGCGGCGAAGAGTTTCAGGATGGTGAGGCGCTCGGCGCGCACGCGTTCGTCGATCTCCTGACTGTCCACGCTCAGCATCAGCGCGCCCACCACTTTGCGCAGGCCCTGCACCGGCACGCCCACGCTGATCAGCAGGCGGCTGTCGCTGGTCTCGCGCAGCGCGCTGGCCACTTCGCCGTTCAGGGCGCGGCGGGTCTCGGCGTAATCATTGGCATGCGGGAAGGGGAATTCGGTGTAGCGCGGCAGGTCCAGCGTGGTCATGAACAGCGCGTTGACCTTGTCGTAAAGCTGGCTTAGCGCCTTGTCCCACGGCGTCTGCACATTGGGAGGCGGCAGGTTGCGGGTCACCACGCCGCGACCGGCGGCCAACAGCAGGCTGCTATCGGCCAATTGCCGGCCATCGGCATCGAACAAACGGGCCCGCGCGCTGGATTGCGCGGAAAGCCGGCGCAGCAATTGCCGCGCCAGATCGGGGTCCAGCGCGGTGGTCATCTCCTGGGCGCTGATGGCGCTTTCGCCCAATGCGCCCGCCATCAGGTTGGCTTCGTATTGCAGGCCGACGATCTTGGCGTCGATCAATCCGAGGCGGAACTGGTCGAGATAGAGGAAGGCCAGCGCCAGCAGCATGGGCGCCGCCAGATTGATCAGCAGAATCCGCCGGGTGAGCGGCGACATCAGCCGCCGCCGCGCGCGCCTGGGCGGCGGGCCACCTTCCGCTGGGCGCTGACGGACCATGGATTACTGGCCCGCTTCCTTGAAGCGATAGCCGACGCCGTAGAGGGTTTCGATGGCGTCGAAATCGTCGTCCACCGCCTTGAACTTCTTGCGCAGGCGTTTGATGTGGCTGTCGATGGTGCGGTCGTCGACATAGACGTTGTCGTCGTAGGCGGCGTCCATCAGCTGGTCGCGGTTCTTCACATGGCCGGGCCGCTGCGCCAAAGCCTGCAGCAGCAGGAATTCGGTGACGGTGAGCACCACATCGTTGCCGTTCCAGGTGCATTTATGGCGCGAAGGGTCCAGCGAGAGCGGGCCGCGCTGGATCAGCTTTTCCACGGCGGTTTCCGGCGCGCCGGGCTTATCGGCATCGGC
>JAYSEE010000220.1:0-4790 GCA_041914045.1 Ferrovibrio sp.
CATCAGCAGCAGACCGAGCAGAGCGGCCAGCGCCTTGAGCCTCTGCTGTCCGCGCCAGGAGAATTTTTCTCCCACGCCATTCACGCAGGCATGGCTGCCGGCCGCGAAGCCATGCGGCAATGCTAGGCAAAGCGCGGCCAACGCCAGCAGGAGGGACAATTCGCTCCAATCGCGCCGCAGGCCCGCCGCGCCCCAAAGCATCAGCAAGGCATCGGCGGTAAGGATCAGCGCCGCCAGCAGGGCGCAAAGCGCGCCGAAACCGGCCAAAGCGGCAGCCAAGCCGACAGCCATCCGATACAGCGCGATCATCCGTTCACCTTGTGCATGGCCGGAAGAATACGGGCTTCTCCGGCCGCCCGAAAGCCGCCGATAAGGCTCGTTGAGGAATATCATGCTCTTAAAGCGTGTCATCCGGCGCCGCTACGCCTAGTTGCCAAACCCGGGGCCCAGCGCTTAAGGTCGCTGCCTATTTATCGCGGGTATCCGGGTGGGAGCCTTTTAACCCTTGATGGTACGGGTGTTTTTAATCGCCGTGGGCATGTTCTTCGTCGGCCTTACGCTGGGGCTCGGCTATATGACCGTGCGCAACGCCACGCCGATTCCGGTGGTGCAGGCCGAACGCAGCCAGCCGGTCGCCCAGGCAGAGGCGCCCGACCAGCCGATGCAGCTGCGCATGGCGAGCTCGTATTCGTCCGGCTCGCCGCTGCTGGGCAGCCTCGGGGTGAGCACCACCCAACGCATCGCGCAATTCACCGATGGCAAGCTTGACCTGAAATTCCATGAGCCCGGCGCGCTGGCGGCAGGGAACGAAGTGCTCAATGCCGTCGCCTCGGGCGAAGTGGATGCCGGCTGGACCTCGGCCGGCTATTGGGTGGAAAAAGACAGCGCCTTCGCCTTCTTCGTCGGCCTGCCGTTCGGCCCGCGCGCCGCCGAATATCTTGCCTGGCTGCATCATGGCGGCGGCAAAGAATTGATGACGGAATTGTTCGCCGCCAACGGCATCGTGCCGGTGGCCTGCGGCTTGCTCCCCGCCGAGGGCGGCGGCTGGTTCCGCAAGGAGATCAATACGGTCGCCGATCTGCGCGGCCAGAAAATCCGCATCATCGGCCTGGGCGGCGACGTGCTGCGCAAGCTGGGCGCCAATACCGTGCTGGCGCCGGGCGGCGAGGTGTTTCTCGGACTGCAAACCGGCGAACTGGACGGCGCGGAATTCTCGGTGCCGGCGATCGACCTGCGGCTCGGCTTCTACAAGGTAGCCCCGCATTACTACCTGCCCGGCTGGCATCAGCCGCTGAGCATCCATCTGCTCGCCTTCAATCCCAAGGTCTGGGAGACGATGTCCGACCGCCAGCGCGATGCGGTGGGCGCGGTCTGCGCCGCCAATCTGCAAGACAGCTTGGCCGATGGCGAAGCCGCGCAGCCGGCCGCCCTGGCGGCTTTGCGCAAGAAAGGCGCCAGCATCAAGCCCTGGCCGCCCGAACTGATGGCGGCCTTTGAAAAAGCCTGGCGCGAGGTGGCGGCCGAGCAGAATGCCGCCAACCCGAATTTCCGCCGCGTGTGGGAATCCTATGCCGCCTTCCGCGAAGGCTATTCCGAATGGCGCCAGCTCGGCTATCTGCGCTGACGCATTTCCTCGTGACAAAGTCTTAGCAAGGCCTGCCATTGGCCATGCCGCTGCATCGCGGCCGACCGGCGAATGCCCGTCGGAATCATGCCGAAATAAAACGCCAAGGCTGACCGCGATGCATGCCAGCCGTCTGTGCGAGGGCCATCCGGCTCCAGCCACACGCCCCGCTGGTCGAGAAATATCCGTTCTGGAATTTCGGATTGCCAACAGCCCTGGCTGAGACGCAAGCAGCGGAAACCGGGCCCCCAAAAATGATAGAATCGGCGCATCTCAGGCGTCATTTCCATCAAGCCCAAAGAGTCGAGGCGCCATAGCGTGCCTGGCCTCTCGATGCCGCGCCCCTCACCCATTGCCGTCCGATCCCGGCCAAATCGAAATGGCGAACACCCCGCCAGCCAACGACAGCACTCGAGCATGCGCCGGCTCGCCGCGATCCATTCTGGCGGCCAGATCGGCATTCTGCGCTGCCGGCACATACCCGATTTTCCAACCCGACGCGCTGAAAACAGCAATGGCCTTGCCATCATGGGGATTGCCCTTGTCGCGCTGCAGGCAAAGCCGATCGCCTGGCTGCGGTTTGGCCGACAGTTTATGCATATCGTAATAAGCCGTGCCGGCAATATACGTTTCCAGCAATGGCCGTTTTTTTATTGGATTGCTGTCCAATGCCGCCTGGATCGCCTGCCAGCCCTGTCGTGAGATCGCCGCATTGCGGCTACCCAATGCCTGCGCCAACGCCCAATGGCCATCCGCGCGCAAATCCAATTGCACCGTGGCGCGCTCCGCCCCAAGCCAACGATAGAAAAAACTGCGGCGGACCCAAACATCATTCGTATAATTGACAACGCAATGCTGCATTTCGCGCCCTTCCCGCTCGAGATCGGCGGGCGTCAGAATCGGCTGCAGAAGAGCGGAACCGGGCAACGGCGGTTCGGGAAAAGCCTTGCCGGCCGACAATCTTTGATGCCAGCGTTCCAGCAGCATGCTGAGATGCGGCCAGTCTTCGGCATGGCGCAGGGATTCCGCAATCCTGCGCCGCTCTTCCGGCCAGCATTCCAGGATTTCCGGCGTAAGATCCGCTGCCAATCCGCCCGGTCCCACCTTGTCCCTGACTATGATTTCGGCAAGCCGCGCCTGCTGGAGCCATTCGGGCAGCACCCGCAAGGTCCGCAAATCCCAAAGATTCATGCTGTGAAGCGGCAGAATGGCAAGCCGCGCCGCTTCGCAGGATAACAGCCCCACCAAATTGCCAATGAACTCGGAAGTCACGTCATCCGGCGGCGCCTGCATCAGAAAACGGAGGCCGGCATCGTCAAACTGCTCCAGACCGGAAAACCTCTGCAACACCCGGATGCGCGGTTCGGCCATGATGCTTTGAGCGATCGACAGCCGTTCTGGCCGTGCCCGCGCCACGACTTGAGCCATTTCCCAAACCGCCAATGGATAATTCGGCCCTACTGTTTCCGCTTCCTGCCGCAGAAAGGATAAAAACCCAGGCACATGCCGCGCGGCTTCCAAGGCCAGCCATTGATGCTTGCGGTAAGGACCGGCCAGACGACGGGCCGGAGCCGGCAATCGGGCGTAAAAATCCGCTGAAATGCCAGGCAGATCGGCCAGCGGATCGCCCAGCGCATCCAAAAACGCTTGTCCCGGAACATGCTCGACCACGGGGGTATAAGGCTTGGTTGGATAGACGAGCCGGCGAAAGCCGGCTTCCCAACCTTGCTGGCGGATTACATGATCGGCCAATCTTTCCTCCAGCTCACCCGCCGCATTTACCAGAAATTCGGGCATTCCATCTCTCCATTTCCCGTTACAGGAAACGGCATTGATGTGCCAATATCGGTCACATGGAGGCGGCAATATCGAAGGCAAGCCATGCGCTATGAGAAGGCCGACAACGTGATGCAGCTGGCGCTTGAAATGCAGGCGGCGCGCGGCGGCCTGTCTCTGGACGAGATCGCCTGCAAATTCGGCGTCGGGCGCCGCACGGCCATGCGCATGCGCGATGCCGTGCTGCGCAGTTTTCCGCAAGCCGAGGAATTGCCGCAAACCGACCGGGTAAAGCGCTGGCGCCTGCCCCCCGGCACGCTGGACCGCCTGGTCAATTTCACCGCTGATGAACTGGCGGCGCTGGAAACCGCGACGCGCTTGCTGGAAGCGGAGAACCGCGACGACCTCGCCGCCGAACTGGCCACCCTTGCGGCCAAGGTCAAGGCGTTATTGAAGCCTGATGTCGCCCGCCGCGTGGAACCCGATATCGAAAGCCTGCTGGAAAGCGAAGGTCTGGCCATGCGGCCGGGTCCGCGCCCAAAAATCAGCGTCGAGGCGGTTGAAAGGCTGCGCCATGCGATCAAAGCCTGCCGCAAGGTTCAGATTGCTTACCGGAATAGGAAAACCAACCGGGTCAATCAGCGATTGATCCATCCATACGGCTTCCTGCACGGCCACAGGCATTATCTCGTCGGCTGGCATGAGCATCCCAAGGCCAACGCCATACGCTTGTTCAGCCTGCCGCAAATGGAAGCGGTTGAGATCACCGAACAGGTTTTCGTCCGTCCGCCGGATTTCTCTCTCGCGGATTTCGCCGCCCGCTCCTTCGGCGTCTTCCAGGACGAAACGCCATCGGACATCGTATGGCGTTTCCTGCCTGAAGCCGCCCCCGATGCCGCCGGCTTCATCTTCCATCCCGGGCAAAAGCTGGAATGGCAAGCCGATGGGGCGTTGATCGTGCGTTTCCAGGCGGGCAGCGACCTCGAAATGGCGTGGCACCTGTATTGCTGGGGCGACAAAGTCGAAGTCCTGCAGCCGCAACGGCTGGCTGATCTGGTGCATCGCCACCGCGTGGCTTGGCCGGCTCTGCCCTGAATAGCGCATTATTCTCCGCTAATTCGAGAGAAAAGCCACAAGCAGCGCGAAAGCAAGCAAGCCGAAATAAAGCCACAGCGTGAATTTCAATGCTTCTCCGCCAATGATCCGACCGATTGCGTCCAGTTGTTTTGCATCGCCGATGATCATGAGGCAGCGCCCGACATCGACGGGATAGCCGGGGGCCGCCTTATCCCAATAGGCCTCGCACCACAGCAGGATATGTCCGCCCAGCAGGCTTTCCCAATTCGCGCTCGTCCGCGTTTCCTCGGACAGCAGCCGATCCGCGAGCCAG
>JAYSEE010000220.1:4800-6111 GCA_041914045.1 Ferrovibrio sp.
GGCAATGTATTGATCGCGTGAGCCGCTGCCTCACGAGCCGCCTTGCGCAGCAGCGCTGGCCTGTCGGGCCCGGTTACCTCGGGCGCGCCGCCGCTACGGGCGACCCGCAGATAGGTTTCCATTGCGTATCTCCTTTCCCTGCCTGTCTCGGTAACAGGTAAGGGCGACAGATACGGTCACATATGGGGTAATGGCGCCTTAACCGCCCAGGCTGCGGCGCAGTTGGCGCACCCGGCGCTCGACCGAGATATCCAGGCTGGCGATCATTTCCAGGCTGCGGTCCTCCAAGGCATCGGCGCGCGGGTTGGCCTTGGCGCGGGCCTCCACGGCGGCATCGCGGCGGCGGACCAGCTCGGCGATCTCGGGATGGAACAGCCGCAGCATCGACACCATCCAGCGGTTCAGGCCCGAGGACGGGTAGCCATGCCGCAAATCGAAGCGGTCCAGCATGGCGATCACATCGCGGGCGGAAAACCAGGTTTCGTCGGTTACCCAGCGATTGACTGTGAATAGCCGCACCGGCAGGCCGTAATTGTCCATGCTGATGCCGATGATATGGGCGAGCGCGGCATCGCCGCGCGGCCAGCCCCGGCCGACCTGGCGCTCGCCGGCGCAACGGCCGACGCCCGGCCGGGTATGCTTCACCGGCTCGAATCCCTCGGGCAGATGATGCGGCCGCATGAAGACATGGAAATGGCCATGCTCGCGGCCATCGCCGCGATGCGCATGGTAATAATATTGCGCGCCGGTCATCGGGTCGAAAACATCGCCATCGGGGTAATGTTCGTGTTCGAAGAACTCGCCCGCATCGCGCAGCAATTCAGCCACCAGGTTGCTGCGCCGGCCGGCAAGGTCCTGCTGAATCCGCAGGGCCTCAATGCCCGCGCTCAGCATTGTCTGCAAACGCGGGCGGCCGAGACCGCTCATGATGTTCATGCGACAAAATCCCCGGTGATCCACTCGTCCCGGGGCCTAGCAAATCACGCCCCTCTTAAGCGCCGGTAAACACCGGGGCGCGGTTTAAAGTTTTTTGCATCCGGAAGAAAACATAATCTTATAAATAAAGTTATATATTATGAATAAATATATGTATTTTATTATATAAAATTAAAAATATAAAACTCAAATCAAGCATGATTACTGAACGCCACCCCGATCGACCACAAGATATGGCGTATAGCGCCGTGATTGCAGTCACGGCCTTGTGGGCCCTCCGCCCTTTCCTCGCCTCCTGGCAGCCGGTAGTCTTTGGCCAAGTGAGGAGACAGCAATGATTCGCGTAAACAGCAGCATGCTTCCCCGGCGCAAGCT
>JAYSEE010000221.1:0-6048 GCA_041914045.1 Ferrovibrio sp.
GCAGCACGAAGCCGGCCGAGATATTGGCGTTCTTGAGCAGCTCCAGCGCCACGAAGCGGTCGTTGTCGGAGGCTTCCTTGTCGTCCAGGATCGCGCGCAGCTGCGCCAGATGGCCGGGCCGGAACAGATGCGCGATATCGCGCATGGCGGCGAAGGTGAGATCGCTCATCGCCTTGTCGGAGACTTTCAGTATCTTGCGGCCGCCCGCCTCGATGGTCTCCACGCCATCGCTGCCCAGCTTGCGATAGGGCGTGGCGTCCGGGCCAAGCGGGAAGAGGTCCTGATATTGAAAATCGGGCATGGCAAGCTCGCTGGTTGAATGGGGCGAAGGATTGCTGACGCCGTTTCCGGCGCTTCAGGTTTTCTTTTTGCGGAAGGCATCCAGCGCCACCACCTCGCCGCCGGCGGGCTTGGGCGCGGGATTCTCCGCATCGCCGCCGGAAGCGCCGCCGGGCGCGCCGGCTTCGGCCTCGCCGCTGCGCGTTTCGGCCGTCGGCGCGGCGCCTGCCGCCAATCCCGTTCCTTGGCCTGTGCCCGCGCCTTGGCTAGCTTGGCGCGCCAGGGTTTCCGGCGAAGGCTGGACCCGGAATTGCAGGCCGAACTGCACGCTCGGATCGGCGAAGGCGGTCAGCGCCGCGTAGGGCACCACCAGGCGCTCGGGCGTTTTATTGAAGCTGAGCGTCACCTGAAATTTGTCATCGCCCGGCTCCAGCCCCCAGAATTGGTGCTGCAGCACGATGGTCATTTCATCGGGATAGCGCTCGCGCAAATACTCGGGAATATCCACGCCGGGCTGATCGGTGCGGAAGGTGACATAGAAATGATGATTGCCCGGCAAGCCGAATTCGGCGGCACGCTTCAACGCCTCGCGCACGGCGCCGCGCAGAGCATTTTCCACTAGAAGATTGTAATCCAATAATTTGCCGGCCATGCGCGCTGTACTGGTTTTGAGGATCGTTGGGCTGACCGATCATACCGCAAGCCGCCGCGCCGGTTCAATTCCATAGCCGGGTCAAATGCATACTTTCAGTTACCGTCAGGTAATCGGACTGACTGGGCAAACCGACGGAAGAAAGTAACTTTAGGAAAGTGGGGGGCTTCTGTTGCCCGGCGCCCCCCGAGCCGCGCTTACCTATTAGGCAGCGAGTGCAACGCTGTTGTCGTTGGCACTTAGAGAATGACCCGATAACGGCGGTATCATGCCGGGCAAAAACCGAACCTTTATTGCGCACGTCGAGCCTGATTCGCCCCCATCATCAAGCCAGCAGGCTGTTCGTTAACACCTATTCGTTAACAGCGGTCTGGCCTGATGGTGGAGGCGCCGGGTACTGCCCCCGGGTCCGTTACGCCTATTCCGTGCGGCGTTTATCACCATAGCCGGGCGAACCCGGCACCCCACATATAAGGACTCCGGGGCGGCTTTTGAAGCCCCCGCATCCGGTCTATAAAAACCGGCTATCCGAGGGGAGCCCGATTCCATGCCCGTTACGCCCGAACAAGCCGCCGAAATCGAAGCCCTGCGGGCGCAGAGCCAGACCACCCGGCGCGCCACCGTGCCGGCGCTGGAGGACATGCTCTACACCCCGCTGCCGGTGCTCGACCACGGCTTCGTGCGGGTGATCGACTATATGGGCGACGATGCCGCCGTGGTGCAGGCCGCGCGCGTCTCTTACGGCCGCGGCACCAAGCGGGTGAGCGAGGATCGCGGCCTGATCAACTATCTGATGCGGCACCGGCACACCACGCCGTTCGAGATGTGCGAGATCAAGTACCACGTCAAGCTGCCGATTTTCGTGGCGCGGCAATGGATCCGCCACCGCACCGCCAATGTGAACGAATATTCCGCCCGCTATTCGATTCTGGACAAGGAATTCTACCTGCCGGCGCCGGACCAGCTGGCCGCGCAATCCGACTCCAACCGCCAGGGCCGCGGCGACCTGCTGACCGGCGCGGAAGCCGAGCGCGTGCTGCATCTGCTCAAGCGCGACGCCGAGCAGAGCTATGCCAGCTACGAAGAGATGCTGAATGAAGGCCCCGACGGCCAGCCCCGCAATGCCGAGCGCGATGGCCTGGCGCGCGAATTGGCGCGCATGAACCTGACGCTGAATTACTATACCCAATGGTATTGGAAGACCGACCTGCTGAACCTGCTCCATTTCCTCAGCTTGCGCGCCGATTCCCATGCGCAGTATGAAATCCGCGTCTATGCCGAGGCGATGCTGCAAACGGTGAAGAACTGGGTGCCGCTGGTCTACGATGCCTTCATGGAATATCGCGTGGGCGGCGTCGCCTTCTCGGCCACGGCGTTGAAGGCTTTGCGCCGCATGCTGGCCGGCGAGGCCGTGGATCAGGCTTCCTCCGGCCTGTCGGCCCGCGAATGGCGCGAATTCATCGCCGCCATCAAGCCGGAGGCCTGAACAAGGCTTGGCTCGCCAGCCTGCTCACTCGCCAGTCAGCGCGCGCCGCACCTTGCCGTAATTGCCCAACCAGATCAGCAGGCCGAAAACCGCGGTGGAGCCGTAGATCAGGGCCAGCACTTCCGGCTCGCCGGCCGGAAAAGCCGCAACCGCTGCCGCGCCCAGCGCTCCGCCCATGGTCTGCGCGAAACCCGCCAGCGCCGCGCCTGCCCCCAGCATGCTGCGATTTAGGCCGATGGCGGCGCTCAATACCGCCGGCATCGCCAGCCCCATGCCGGCGGCCCAGACGATGCGGCAGAGCACGAAACTCTCCAAGCTGACGCCCCAAAACTCCACCCAGAGCACCAGGCCCAGGCCGCCCAGCAGCATCAGGCCGCTGCCCAGGCTTATCGTCCGCGCTTCCCCGAGCCGCAGGCTGAACAGCGAGGCGACAAGGGCGCCAAGAAAAAAGCCGGCGCTGGCGCTGGCGGCCAGCAAGCCATACAGCGCCGGACTGACGCCTAGGGTTTCGATCATCACCGCCGGCGCGCCGGCATTGAACGCATGCAAACCGGCAAAGATGCAGCCGCAAACCAGGATCAGCGCGATATAAGCCCGCGAGCCGAGCAAAGTGCGATAGGAGCGCAGCATCTGCCGGGCCAGCGAGCCCTGCGGCGCTGCCGGCCTATGGGTTTCCGGCAGCCGCAGAAACAGAGCCGCCAGAACGGCGAAGGAGATCACGCCCGATAAAGCGAAATTGTAGCGCCAGCCGGCGGCCTGCTCGATCATGCCGCCAAGCAGCGGCGCCAGGATGGGCGCCAGCGCCAACGCGGCGGTTACGATGGAGGAGGCCCGCGCGGCGGCCGGCCCCTGATAGACATCGTTGAGCACGGCCCGGCCCGAAGCCATCGCGCCCGCCGCCCCCAGCCCCTGGAGCATGCGGGCGGCCAGCAGGGCGGCCAACGATCCCGCCAACGCGCAAGCCGCCGAACCCAGCACCATGGCGACCAGGCCGGCCAACAGCACGCGCCGCCGGCCCAGACGGTCGCTCAGCGGCCCGAACAGCAACTGGCCGAAGCCGAAAGCGGCAAGATAAACCGTCAGCGTGAGTGGCAATGCCTCGGCTGGAACATCCAGCGCACGGCCGATACTGGGCAGCGAGGGCAGATATGCCGTCGCCGCCATGATGGTATTGCCGTTCAGGACCGTAAGCAGGGCCAACAGGCCGGCGGACGGGGAAACTTTGGTCATGATGGCAAGCGGCCTGCTATTCGGGAGCGGCAAGCCTAACAAGCGCTGGTGGAAACGCGCAAGCTGTTGGCTTCATGAAGGTTTGCGTATATAGAGTGACCTGGGCCAGTAATACGGGTGGGAAGGCCCAATTCCATCAGCGGGTCTTGCGGACGCATGTCGGAAAAGATCGACTTCAGCCATGTCAGGTTTCTCATCGTCGACAATAATCGACTGATGGGCAAGCTGGTTAAGGATATCCTGGGGATGCTCGGCGCCACCCAGGTGGCGATGGCGCGCGACTATGACGGCGCCCTCAACATGCTGCGTTCGGGCAACGTGGATGTCTGCATCACCGAATGGAACCTGAAGCCGCGCAGCGGCCTGGAATTGCTGGATTTCATCCGCAACGACGCCACCTCGTCGGACCGCATGCTGCCGGTGATCATGCTCACCGCCAATTCCGAGATGGAATACGTGGTCGAGTCGCGCGACAAGGGCGTGACCGAATTCCTGGCAAAACCCTTCACCGCCGACGGCCTTTACCGCCGCCTGGTGATGGTGATCGCGCGTCCGCGCGATTTCGTAAGCGTGAAAGGCTATTTCGGCCCCGACCGGCGACGCCAGCAATTGCCCTTCGATGGCCCGGACCGCCGCGATAACGGAAGCTGAGCCGTGTCGTCCGATATCCGCCCCGCCAAACCAAAATTCATCCCTAATCGCGGCGAGTTGAAGCGCAAGGCGGTGAATTTCAAGAAGGGCATGGAACTCAAGCTCGACGACGCCATGCGCTCGAAGCTGGATGCCCTGGTGCAGGAATCCGCCACGGCCTTCCTGGACGAAAGCGCCGACCGCATCAAGGCGCTGCGCGAGCAGGTCGGCAACATGCCGGCCGATCCGGCGGCGCGCAAAACCCTGGTCGAGGAAATCCGCGAGGAGGCCTTCCAGATCAAGGGCATGGGCGGCCTGTTCGGCTTTCCGCTGCTGACTGAATTCGCCAAGTCGCTGCATGACTTCCTGAAGGAAACCGACGACGACCTGGACGAATTGCAGCAGGAAATCGTCTCGATCCATGTGGACACCATGTATGTGGTGATCGCCCACAAGATCGCCGGCTCCGGCGGCGCGCTGGAAGCGCAATTGCGCGCCTCGCTGAAAGCCGCCGTGGAGAAGGCCAAGCACAAGGCCAGCCAGGCCTGACCTTCTCCGATGCTTGCTAATCCATGGCCCGCTTGCGCCCGGTAATCATCGCGCGCACCAGATTTTCCCGATGCAGCAGGCTGGAAACCAGCACGCCCGCCACATGCAGCGCCACCAGCGCGATCATTCCGTTGGCCAGCCCTTCATGCACTTCCTCGAAGACATGCCCCAGCCGGCCGCCTTGCAGGGTCATCCAGCCGGTGCCCGCCGTCAGCAGCAATCCGGCCAGCAGCAGCACGATCATCGCCCCGCCGGCCGGATTATGGCCAAGATGGCGGCGCGTCCGGCCGCGCAGCAGATCCTGCAAATAGCCGCGCAAACCGCTGGCGCTGGGTACGAAATCGCCGAACCGGGCATGCCGGCTGCCGATGAAGCCCCAGATCACGCGCAAGCCGACCAGCACAGCGATGGCATAGCCCAACCATTCATGCGTCTGGGCCCAGCGATCCGCCTCGCCGGTGAGCCAGGCGCCGGCGAAGGCGGCCACCAGGCTCCAATGGAACAGGCGGACGAAGATATCCCAGATCTTTACATCCTTGGCTTTCACATCGCCTGCCGTCACTGTCTCTTGCTGCACGGCGCTCACCATTTGCGCATCGACTGAATCTGGCCGGTTTGCGCATCGCCTTTCAACTTGTAGGCCTCGCCGGTCTGGTTGAACGCCCGCGCCTCGAAACAGCCGCGCTCGATCTCCAGCTTGCCGATATCGCGATAGCCCTGCTGTTCGAGTTTCGCGGCCAGACTAGCGAGCGGGAGCGGCTGCACAGCGGCCCCCGGTGCGCGGCAATCCCGCTCGCCGGCCTGGGAATGGCCGGCAATCGCCAGCGATGCCAGCAGACCGGCGGCGAGAATGGCAAGGCGCATGGGGAAAATCAGGTTGTGCATGGAACGAATCCTCTGTTGTTGGGTTCAATGGACCGGACTTTCATGCCGGACTGCGGCTGAATGTCGCCTGAGTTGCGCATTCATCTGGCATTCAGCCGCGGCTTCGTATGAAATCAGCCCATGCGACGCATAACCCTGCTTCTGTTCTTGCTGCTTCTGCCCGCCCTCCTGCTGGGACCGGCGCGGGTGCTGGCGGATTCCGACGACCAGACCGACATGGAGCGCGCGCGCGATGCGCTGCGCTCGGGCCAGATTCTGCCGCTGTCGCGCATCCTCGAAGCGGTGGAGCGCGATTTTCAGGGCGAGGTGATCGAGGTGGAGCTGGAATACGAGCATG
>JAYSEE010000222.1:0-2233 GCA_041914045.1 Ferrovibrio sp.
GCTTGGTAGGCTGGGGCCTGATAGCTCGGGGGCGCGACAGTGGCGGAAATCACGCCGCCGGAGGGCCCGCGATAGGCGCTGGGCGACCAGGGCGACACATAGGGCTGCACGCCCTGCTGCTGATAATTGGGCTGCTGATAGGCCGGCGGTTGATAAACCGGAGCCTGGTAAATTGGGGCCTGATAGGCAGGGGCCTGATAGGCAGGGGGTTGGTAGGCCGCCACCGGATAAGCCGGCTGTTGATAGGCGGGCTGGGGATAAACCGGCTGCTGAACCGGATAATATTGCGGCTGCGATTGCGGTGCGGCCTGCTGCTGCATGGGTAGCTGCGGTTGCGGCGGCGCTACCGTCACCGGCTGCGCCGGTTTCTCTCGGAAATTCCTTATTTCCTCGTCGCTTAAGCGTCGTTCAGAGATCAGTTGGCCATCCGCGTAAATCGCCCGGATATTGTTGCCGTTGGGGCGTCGGATAACGAATTCGCCGTTGCGGACGCCGCGCCGGTATTGCCCGATCACCATAGTGCCGTCGGAGAATTGCGTGGTGGCCTGGCCATCCAGTTCGCCATCCACGAAATTGCCCTCATTGCGCTCGCGCGGTTTGCCGTCGCGCAGCCAGAGCAGGGTGCCGGAACCGCTCAGCAGGCCGTTGCTGCAACTTCCGGTCCAGCGAATGGATTCGCCGACGCGCGGAATCGGATTGGATGTGGCGCAGCCCGATTGCGGATCGGCGATCATGCCTTGCGGCGTGCCCTGGCCTTGCGGAGCACCCTGGCCTTGCGGTGCGCCCTGCTGCTGCGCCCAGGCTTGCAGCGGCAGCAATACCAGCAGCATTCCCGCCAGCCGCAGGGCTAGTTGCAAGTCGTTTGCAGAGAATCGGTTCATGCTTGCCGTTATGGCGGGCCTTGCCGGACCCGCTTCCCCTCAGCCCCGATGAGAGCCGGCGCGGCCGGCTAAAGTCAAGCCTGCCGGCTGCAACAAACTTCACCTAACTGGTTGACACTGAACGCGATCAGCCCCGATGATGACCGCAGCCAAGGGGGTCGTTTCGCCGCCCTGCGGAGCGTGGCCGGAAGCCGGCGGCGCTTTGGGCGAGACTGGGTTGGGGGATGACGGAGTCGCGATACCGGATTGCGGTTATCGGGGCCGGTCCGGCAGGCTTGAGCGCCGCCGGCCGCGCTGCGGCGCGTGGGATTCCGCATATCCTGCTGGAGCGCGCCGATCACGCCTCCGACACCATCTACAAATACCAGAAGGGCAAGTTCGTCATGGCGACGCCTGACATCCTGCCCCTGCGTTCCGATCTGTCGTTTGCCGCCGGCAGCCGCGAGCAGATTCTCGGCGCCTGGAACGACGAGATCGCTTCCACCGGCCTCAACATCCGCTACAACGCCGAAGTCGTCGGCGTATCCGGCAGCAAGGGCGATTTCCGCATCAAGCTGGGCAACGGCGAGGAATTGCAGGCGGAGAATGTAATCCTCTCCATCGGCTTGCAGGGCAACATCAACAAGGTGCCATGCGAGGGCGCCGATCTGCCCTTCGTGCAATACCAGCTCGACGATCCCGAGGAATATGCCGACGAACGCATCGTGGTGATCGGGGCCGGCGATTCCGCCATCGAAAATGCCGTGGCGCTCTCGAAGCAGAACACGGTGTCGATCGTCAATCGGCGCGGCGAATTCGCACGCGCCAAGCAGGGCAACCTGAACGCCATTACATCCGGCATCGAAGGCGGCGCCATCACCGGCTATTTCAATGCCAGCCCCACCAAGATCGAGCACGGCAAACTGACGCTGAACACCGCCGAGGGCAACGCGGTGGTGGAATGCGATCGCATCATCGCCCGCCTGGGCGCCACCGCGCCGCGCAAATTCATCGAAAGCTGCGGCGTGGTGTTTCCGTCGAAGGATCCGTCGGCGCTGCCGGAAGTGAGCGCGCAATACGAATCCAACGTGCCGGGCCTCTACATCATCGGCGCGCTGGCTGGTTATCCGTTGATCAAGCAGGCGATGAACCAGGGTTACGAAACCGTGGAATTCATCCTCGGCAATGCGGTGAAGCCGGCCGACGAGCCGCTGCTGGCCGAGAAATTCAAGGTGCTGGGCACCAGCGACGTGGATGCCGTGCTGGGCACCATCCGCAGCAATGTGCCGCTCTTCTCCGAATTGAATCCGCTGGTGCTGCGCGAACTGATCCTCGATTCCGAGGTGCATGTGCCGCGCAAGAACGACGTGGTG
>JAYSEE010000222.1:2282-6032 GCA_041914045.1 Ferrovibrio sp.
AATCGCAACGACTATTCCAACAGCTTCTACTCGATCGTTCAGGGCAATGTGCTGATCCAGATCGACCCCGAAGACCCGAGCAAGGTGGTGTCGCTCGGCCAGGGCGAATTCTTCGGCGAGATGGGCCTGATCTCGGGCCGCCGCCGCACCGCGACGATTCTTGCCGGCGATAATTGCGTGCTGGTGGAGACCAGCCGGCGTTCGATGCTGAAATTGCTGGCCTCGGCGCAATCGGTGCGCCGCGTGCTGGATCGCACGGCGGCCGAGCGCCAGATTCAGCGCAACCTGGCCCCCAATGCGCCGCGCGAAGTGCTGCGCAGCGTGGCCGATGTGGCCGAGTTCAAAACCTTCGCGCCGAACCAGGCGTTGTTCGAGGAAGGCGACAAGGGCGACGCGCTGCATATCATCCGTACCGGCTCGGTGCTGGTGCAGCGGCGCATCGGCGGCCGCGATGTGGTGCTGTCCTATCTCGCGGCGGGCAATTACGTCGGCGAAATGGCGCTGCTTTCAGATATGCCGCGTTCGGCCACGGTGCGCGCGGCGGTGGCCACCGAAACCATTTCGATTCCCGCCGATGCCTTCCGCAATCTGGTGGAAAGCGCCCCCGCGCTGAAGGCTGAACTGGAAAAGACTTTCCGCGCCCGCGTGATGCAGAACGAGCGCGCGCAGAACCAGCCCGAGGCCGGCAGCATCATCCAGTTCCTGGTGCAGCAAGGCGTGGGCGAAGCCACCGACGTGCTGCTGATCGACGAAAGCCTCTGCGTCCGCTGCGACAATTGCGAGAAGGCTTGCGCCGAAAGCCATGGCGGCGTTTCGCGCCTGGATCGCGAGGCCGGGCCGACTTTCGCCTCGATCCATGTGCCGACTTCCTGCCGCCATTGCGAACATCCGCATTGCATGTCGGATTGCCCGCCCGATGCGATCCACCGTTCGCGCGGCGGCGAGGTGTTCATTTCGGATGCCTGCATCGGCTGCGGCAATTGCGAACGCAACTGCCCCTATGGCGTGATCCGCATGGCGCAGCCGCAGCAGGAGCGCAGCGGCCTGCTGTCTTGGCTGCTGTTCGGCTTGGGCCGCGAGCCGGGCACGGAAGACGACCATCACCACCATCATCCTGCCGACGGCAAGGACGGCGAGAAGAAAGCCGGCGACGCCAAGCGCAAGCAGGCGGTGAAGTGCGACATGTGCAAGGGCCAGCGCGGCGGCCCGGCCTGCGTGCGCGCCTGCCCCACCGGCGCGGCGATCCGCGTCAGTCCCGAGCAGTTCCTCTCGCTCGCATCACTGGCGAAGGAGCAATAGCGGCGCCATGAGCAGCGATGTGAGCCCCACCCGCATCGAAGCCAGCCGGCATGAGTCGGTGCTGGTCTATCGCGGCTTCCGCTATCTGCGCATCGCGGCGGGCCTCTGCGGACTGGCGATCCTCGCCTACATCCTGCACGACGCCTATCCCGAGCCGAATGGCGGCACCTGGCTGGGCTATGCGCTCGGCACTTTAGGCCTGGGCATTATTCTCTTTCTGGCCTGGTTCGGCATTCGCAAGCGGCGCTATGGGCCGTCGTCGGATCGGCTGGCCGATTGGCTTTCGGCGCATGTCTATCTCGGGCTGGCGCTGATCGTGATCGCTACGTTGCATGCCGGCTTCCAAGTCGGCTGGAATGTGCATACGCTGGCTTATGGATTGATGCTGACGGTGATCGTCAGCGGCATATTCGGCGTCTATGCCTATCTGCGCTACCCGCAATTGATGACCGAGAACCGGCGCGGCGCCACTTTGCAGCAGATGCTGGCGCAGATCGCCGATCTGGATCGCGAAATCCGCCGGATCGGCCTGCCGCTGTCGGAAGCGGTGAATCGCGCGCTGTTGTCTTCGGCCAGCGAAACCAAGGTGGGCGGCACTTTCTGGCGTCAGCTTTCCGGCCATGATCCGCTATGCCCGACATCCGAGGCGCGGCGTCTGGTGACCAAACTCGCCGCCGAGGATGCGCAGAACCAGGCGTCGATGCGGCAATTGCTCGGCATGCTGGCGCGCAAGGAAGGCTTGTTGGAGCGTGCGCGGCGCGACGTGCAGCTTGCCGCTTTGCTCAAGGTCTGGCTGTTCTTCCATGTTCCGCTCACCTTTGGTCTGCTGGCGGCGCTGTTCGCGCATGTCCTCAGCGTCTTCTATTACTGGTGAGCGCGATGAAGCTGCAGCTCATAGAGGTGACGCAACGCAGCAAGGGCGGCGAGACCCGGCGCGAGAAGGCGATCGAATCCGCCAGCGTGCGGGTGGGCCGCAGCGCCAATTGCGAAATCCATATCGCCGATCCGCGCATCCTGCTGCATGCCTTCACCATCGAGGAACGGCCGGGCGGCCCCACCTTGGTTTCCGAGGCCGAGGGCGGTATCCTGGTGAATGGCAGCTTCGCCAGCGTGCACCCGCTCATGCCTGGCGACCGCATTGATGTGGGGCCGTATCGTTTCAATGTGCGCCAGAGGGCGGAAGGCTACGATCTCTCGCTCAAGCTGAAGCAGATCGAGGCGGCGACCGACGATCTGGCTGAACTCAAGGCGCGCAGCCGCACCGATCTGGGCAGCGTGGGCCTGGGCCGGCGCGGCTGGTCCTGGTTGCTGTTCGCCGCGGTCTTCGCCGTCTTCGTGGCCTTGCCGCTGGCGGGTGGCCTGTTCAAGCCGGATCGCAAAGAGGCCGGCATGATGAATCTGGCCAGCCATTGGCCAGCCAATGCCGATAAGGTCTGGCTGTCCGGCGAGCTATCCAATCCGCATAAATTCTTCGGCGCCACCTGCGAGAGCTGTCACCAGACGCCTTTCGTGCAGGTGCGCGACGATGCTTGCCTGGGCTGCCATGCCAATGTGCAGATGCATGCCAAGCCGGCCGATTCCGCTCATGTTGGGCTGGATGGCTATAGCTGCCAGAATTGCCACAAGGAGCATACCGGCCCGCAGCCGGCGGTGCTGCGCGACGAAAAATTCTGCGCCGGTTGCCATACCGATCTGAGCAAGCGGCTGACCACCACGCAGTTGCAGGATGTGCGCGATTTCGACAAGCAGCATCCGGAATTCCGCCCCACCATTCCGGGCGAAGCCGCCGCCATGGGCGGCGCCTGGGAGCGCGCCTCGCTCAATGCCGCGCCGCCGCCGCAGGAAATGTCGGGTCTGAAATTCCCGCATGACAAGCATTTGAAGGCGGCTCTGCGGCATCCCGAGAAGGGCAATATCGCGCTGGATTGCGGCAGCTGTCATAAGCCCGATAGCGGCGGCGTGGGCATGCTGCCGATCAGCTTCGAAGGGCAATGCCGCGATTGCCACCGCCTGCGTTTCGAAGCCCTGGCGCCAGAGCGCGAGATGCCGCATGGCTCGGCGCTGGAAGCCAAGCGCGCCGTGGCCGATTTCTATGCCGCCCGCGCGCTGCGCGGCGAGCCGCGCGATCCTGAACGGCCGGCCGACCCGCAGCGTCGGCGTCCCGGCCAGATGCTCAGCGAGCCCCAGCGGCTGGAGGCGCTGGCCAGGGCCGAGCGCAAAGCCGCCGAAAAACTCAACGGCAAAATGGGCAAAGGCCTGTGCGGCGAATGCCATATGCTGGTGGATTCCAATGGCGGCGGGTTCGAAGTTGTGAAGCCGCAACTGGCCGACCGCTTCATGCCGAAGAGCCGCTTTCCGCATAAGGATCACCGCGAAGTCTCCTGCCAGGATTGCCACAAGGCGAAGGACTCCGCCTCGGCCAACGATCTGCTGCTGCCCGGCATCGCCACC
>JAYSEE010000223.1:0-6002 GCA_041914045.1 Ferrovibrio sp.
GCATGAAGATCCGCGTGCAGCAATCCGACATGTGGGTGGCGATGATGCAGGCGCTCGGCGCCAATGCCACGCCGCTGCCCTATGCCGAGGTGTATACCGCGCTGAAGACCGGCGTGGTGGACGGCGCCGAGAATAACTGGCCGTCCTACGACAGCTCGCGGCATTACGAAGTGGCCAAGATGTACAGCCTGACCGAACATTCCATGGCGCCGGAATTGCTGGTCTTCTCCAAGAAGGTGTGGGACACGCTGCCGGCCGACGAGCAGGCGGTGATCCGCAAGGCGGCGAAGGATTCCGTGCCGCATATGCGCGAATTGTGGGATGCCCGCGAAGCCGCTTCGCGCAAGACGGTGGAGGGCGGCGGTTCGCAGATCATCTCCGATCTGGACAAGAAGTCGTTCCAGGATGCGATGGCGCCGGTCTACCAGAAATTCGCCGGCGACGCGAAATTGCAGGCGCTGGTGAAGCGCGTGCAGGAAACCAATTAAGCGAACCCGCCAACTTTAAGCGAATTAGGGAGTATCCATGCTGCGCTGGCTGTCGCCGATCAATGCCTGGATCTCCCGGTTTTGCATGAAGCTGGCGGTGGCCGGCCTGCTGGGCATCGTCTTCGTGGTTGCCCTGCAGGTCTTCGGCCGCTATGTGCTGAACGACACGCCGACCTGGGCGGAAAGCCTGGCGCTGGTGCTGGTGCTGTACGTCACCATGTTCGGCGCCGCCGTGGGCGTGCGCGATGCCGGCCATATCGGCCTTGAATCCATCCTGGTGATGCTGCTGCCCGAACGCCATCGGGTCTGGGTGGAAATCCTGATCCATTTGTTGGTGCTCGGCTTCGGCCTGCTGATGGCCTGGAATGCTGGCCTGCTGGCGGAATCGGTGATGGGCTACAAGATTCCCACGCTCGGCTTGCCGGAAGGGCTCAATCATGTGCCGCTCAGCGTCGCCGGCGTGCTGATCGCACTGTTTTCCATCGAACATATCCTGGCCCTGCTGGCCGGCGAAGAGGTGCGTCCGTCATGGCATTGACGATTCTGTCGCTGGCGTTTTTCGGCCTGCTTCTGCTCGGCGTGCCGGTGGCTTTCGCCATCGGCCTATCCGCCATCGCCACCATCTTCTACGAAGGCCTGCCGCTGGCCGTGGTGTTCCAGCGCATGACGGCGGGGATGAACATCTTCTCCTTCCTCGCCATCCCGTTCTTCATCTTCGCCGGCGAATTGATGCTCTATGGCGGCGTGGCGGACCGCATCGTGAAGCTGGCGAAGGATCTGGTCGGCCATGTGCGCGGCGGACTGGGCATGTCCAACGTAGTGGCCTGCACCTTGTTCGGCGGCGTCTCCGGCTCGCCGGTGGCCGATGTGTCGGCGATGGGCGCGGTGATGATCCCGATGATGAAGCGGGAGGGCTACGACGCCGATTACGCGGTGAATGTCACCACGCATGCTTCGCTGGTCGGCGCGCTGATGCCCACCAGCCACAACATGATCATCTATTCGCTGGCGGCCGGCGGCAAGGTGTCGATCGCCGCGCTGATCCTGGCCGGCATGATCCCGGCTGTGCTGCTCACGCTTTGCATGCTGGTGGCGGCCTATCTGGTGGCGGTGAAGCGCGGCTATCCGGCCGGCGTATTTCCCGGCTGGGATGCGGTCTGGCGTTCTGCGGCGGCCGCCATGCCGGGGCTGTTCGTGGTGGTGATCATCATCGTAGGCATTCTCTCGGGCGTGTTCACCGCCACGGAATCCGCCGCCGTCGCGGTGATCTACGCCATTCTGCTGGCCACCTTGCTGTATCGCTCGCTGACCTGGAATCAGCTGATCAAGGCGGCGGCCAAGGCGGTGAAGACCACCGGCATCGTGCTGCTGCTGATCGGCGTGTCCAACACCTTCGGCTATCTCATCAGCCTGTATTCGGTGGCCGACCTGACCGGCGAGGCGCTGGCGAAGATTTCCTCCGAACCCTGGGTGATCTTCCTGCTGGTCAATGTGATCCTGTTCGTGCTGGGCACGTTTCTCGACATGGCCGCCACCATCCTGATCTGCACGCCGATCTTTCTGCCGATCTGCATGCAATACGGCATGGGCCCGGTGCAATTCGGCATGCTGATGCTGATCAATTGCGCGCTGGGGCTGAACACGCCGCCGGTGGGCACCACGCAATTCGTCGGCTGCGCCATCGGCGGGGTCAGCATCGGCACGGTGATGCGCACCATCTGGCCGTTTTACGGCGCGCTGATCGCCGCCATGCTGCTGGTGACATATGTGCCCGCTTTCTCGCTGTTTTTGCCCAATTACTTCCTGGGCGGCAGCCATTAGGGGCATTAACCAAGTCTCGTAAGCCGGGCGGCAACCTGCTATCCAGATAGGGGGCTGGCGAATCGGCGCCCGGCCCGGTTTGGCGCAGCATTTTCCCATGGTTTCCGATCCTGGCGGGGCGCTCGAAGCGCTTCACAAAGTTTTCGGCTTCGAAAGTTTCCGGCCCGGACAGGCGGAAATCGTGCAAGCCGTGCTGGAGCGCCAGGATGTGCTGGCGGTGATGCCCACCGGATCGGGCAAATCGCTCTGCTATCAATTGCCGGCCATTCTGATGGGCGGCCTGGCCGTTGTGGTGTCGCCGCTGATCGCTTTGATGCGCGATCAGGTGCGGCAATTGCAGGGTTTCGGCGTGAATGCCGCCGCATTGAATTCCGCCACCGACGAAACCGAGCGCCAGCGGATTTTCCGCGATCTGCGCTCGGGCGATCTGCGGCTGCTTTACGTGGCGCCCGAGCGCCTGGTGCGGCCCGAGACGGTGGCTTTCCTCAAACGCGCCAATGCCGGCCTGCTGGCCATCGACGAAGCGCATTGCGTGTCGCAATGGGGCCATGATTTCCGGCCGGAATATCTCGGCCTCGGCGCGATCCGCGAAGAGCTCGGCAATCCGCCCACCATCGCGCTCACCGCCACCGCCGATGCGCCCACGCGCGCCGATATCGTGCAGAAATTATTCAGTTCGGCGCCGCGCGAATTCATCCGCTCCTTCGACCGGCCCAATCTGTATCTGCAAATGCGGCCCAAGGCCGCCGCGCGCAAGCAGATCGGCGATTTCATCCAGGCCCGCAAGGGGCTCAGCGGCATCGTCTATTGCTCCTCGCGCCGGCGCACCGAGGAAATGGCGGAGGCGCTTGTCGGCATGGGCCATCGCGCCTTGCCCTATCATGCCGGCATGGAGCAGGCGCAGCGCGACGCCAACCAGGATATCTTCCTGCGCGACGACGGCGTGGTGATGGTCGCCACCGTGGCTTTCGGCATGGGCATCGACAAGCCCGATGTGCGCTATGTCTGCCATGCCGATCTGCCGCGCAATGTGGAAGCCTATTACCAGGAGATCGGCCGCGCCGGGCGTGACGGCTTGCCGGCGGAGACGCTCACGCTCTATGGCCTCGACGACATGCGCTTCCGCCGCATCCAGATCGAGGAAGGCGAAACATCCGAAGAGCGCAAGCGCATCGAACGTCAGCGCTTCAATGCGTTGGTGGCTTTGTGCGAATCGCCGCGCTGCCGGCGGCAGACCTTGCTGGCCTATTTCGGCGAGGCGTCCGAACCCTGCGGCCATTGCGATCTGTGCCAGGATGGCGTGGCCACTTTCGATGGCAGCATCGAGGCGCAGAAGGCGATGTCGGCCATGCTGCGCACCGGCCAGCGTTTCGGCACCGAACATCTGGTGCAGATTCTGCTCGGCAACAGCACCGATGCCATTCTGCGCTATGAGCATGATCGGCTGCCCACCTTCGGCGTGGGCAAGGAGCATGACGCCAATACCTGGCGCTCGATCTTCCGCCAGCTATACGGCGCCGGCCTGATCGAACTGGATATCGCCGGCCATGGCGCCTGGTTCATCACCGACGAGGGCCGGGCGGTTTTGCGCAAGCAGCGCGACGTGCAATTGCGCCGCGAGACCTTGCAGCCCGCCGAACGCAAGCGGCGCGGCGCGGCGGCGGCCGTCACGGAAGTGAATGCGGCGGATCAACCGTTGTTGGCGGCGCTGAAGGATTTGCGCCGCAAGCTGGCCGCCGAATTGCAGCAGCCGGCCTATGTGATCTTCTCGGATCGCACCTTGATCGAGCTGGCGGTGAAGCGGCCCACGGCGCTTTATCGGTTGACCGAGATTCACGGCATCGGCCAGGCCAAGCTGGAACGCTTCGGCCAGGCTTTCCTCGATGTCGTGCTTGCCCATGGCAGCCTCGAAGCCGCGGCGGATTGAGGCGTTCGCTCCGATCCAGAAACCGTCACCACCGCACTCGTTGCGGTGGTCCATGCCTGAAACAGGTGCGATGCCGACGCATGGATGCCCGTAACAAGTACGGGCATGACGGCGAGGGCTGTGCCTAACCCAGCGTGGCTTCCAGGAAGCCGAGCGTGCGGCGGCGCGCCAGGGCGGCGGCGAAGGCATCGTAATTATTCGGCCGCTGGTCGCAATTGAAGCCGTGATCGGCGTCGTAGATATGCGTGGTGATGGTGGGGTGCTTGGCCTTCAGCGTGTCGGCCAGGCTGACCGGGATCATCGCGTCCTTGGCGCCGAAATGCAGCAAGGCCGGGCATTGCGGCGCGCGCTCGGCCAGTTCGGCCCAGGGGCCGCCGTAATAGCCGATGGAAGCCGAAAGCCCCGGCACCAGGGCGGCGGCCGCCCAGGTTACGCCGCCGCCATAGCAATAGCCCACGATGCCCACCCGGCCGGCGCTGCCGGCGGCGGCCACGGCGGTGGCGGTGTCCTTCATGCAATCGGCCCAGTTCATCTTGCCGCGCAGATCTCGGCCCTTGGCCACGTCTTCGGCGCTATAGCCGAGATCGACATTGCGCTCGAAACGGTCGTATAGCGCGGGCGCCACGCAGCGATAGCCCTCGGCGGCATAGCCATCGGCCACGGCCTTGATATGGCTGTTCACGCCGAAGATTTCCATGATCACCACAAGGCCGCCCTTGGCCGGGCCGCGCGGCTCGGCGATATAGGCGGAAAAGCTGTGGCCGTCTTCGGCGGTGAGGCTGGTGATGCTGCCCATGATGATGTTTCCCGGTTGTCTATCGGTTCGGACGAATTATCCGCATGATCCAGGATGACCTGGAAAGATTACGGTGGCATGATCGTCACCGTCTCGCAACAATTCCTCCTTCCGTTCCGGTGATTTTTCCATCATGACGCTGCACCCGCCGGTCTTGGGCCGCCCATTATGACTTCGTGGGTGATCGGCCTTGTGCTGTTCGCGGCGCTCACCCATGCGAGCTGGAACGCCATGGTGAAGAGCGACACCGACCGGCAGACCAGCCTGGCCCTGGTCTGCCTGGCCGGCAGCCTGTTCGGGGCGGTTCTGCTGCCCTTCACCGATTCCGATGGCATGACGGCGGAATCCTGGCGCTGGGTGTTGTGCTCGGCGCTGGTGCATTGCTGTTATTACGCCTGCCTGCTGCAAGCCTATCGCTTCGGCGATCTCGGGCAGGTTTATCCCATCGCGCGCGGCACCGGGCCGCTGCTGCTGGCGTTATGCTCCGGTCTGGTTTTCGGCGAGGTGCTGACGACGCGCGAATTCATCGGCGCCGGCATCGTCTCGCTGGGGATTTTCAGCCTGGCCTTGGGCGGCAATGCGGATAAGCCTCCGGCCGAGCGGCGGCATGCCATCGGCTTCGCCTTGCTCACCGGCTGCACCATCGCCGGCTATCTGATGATCGACGGGCGCGGCGTACGCGCCGCCAACGATCCGTTCGCCTATATCGCCTGGATGAACATCATCGAAGGCCCCTGGGTGGCGGCTTATGCGCTGCTCACGCGCCGCACGGCTTTCGTGGCGGCGGCGAAACGCGGCTGGAAGCGCGGCTTCGCCGGCGGCTTCATCGCCGCGCTCGGCTATGGCATCGCAATCTGGGCTTTCACCAAGGGCGGCGCGGCGCATGTGGCCAGCCTGCGCGAGACCAGCGTGATCTTCGCCGCCGCGATCGGCGCGCTGCTGCTCAAGGAAGGCTTCGGCGCGCGGCGCA
>JAYSEE010000224.1:0-5989 GCA_041914045.1 Ferrovibrio sp.
TTCAGCGAGGCATCGCCACGCCAGTCGGCCCGGGCGGATTCCAGCTTGTTGCCAATATCCGGATCGTCTTCCTCCTGATCCCAGAGATGGCTATCGCGGCCCAGCGGGTCGCGGATGGCATCGGAGGCGGAAGGATTGGGCTTCATGGCGCGGAGACCGAACAGGGAGGCATAGGAATTCATTGAAGACACCTTTTATGAACAATCTCCCTCTATGAGAGCACATGAGAACGGAATGTCAACATAATATTCGCAATATGTTCTACATTATTTCCCATCCCACCTGAAATCAATGACTTAGCCAGCGGCGATGGATCCCCGCTTGCGCGGGGATGACCGGGAGAGGCGGCGGGAAGGATAAAAGAAGCGGCGGACGGTCAAGGAAGCGGCGCGGAGTCTCGCGCGGCCATGCCTGCCGCCGCGTCATTCCCTTGCGGCGATTGACTTGCGCCGGGCATCGCCTCACCCTTGCCGGCAGCCTTTCAAAAATCACCGCGAGGAAACCGCCATGACCGCCTGCATCGTTGGCTGGAGCCACAGCAAATTCGGCAAGCTGGACGACAAGACCCAGGAAGACCTGATCACCGAAGTGGCCGCCCAGGCCATCAAGGATGCCGGCATCGAGGCCAAGGATGTGGACGCGATCTATCTGGGCACCTTCAATGGCGGCCTGGTGGACCAGGATTTCCCGGCCTCGCTGGTGCTGCAGGCCGATCCCGGGCTGCGCTTCAAGCCGGCCACCCGGCTGGAGAATGCCTGCGCCACCGGCACGGCGGCGGTGTTCCAGGGCCTGAACGCGATTGCCGCCCGCAAGGCGCGCTTCGTGTTGTGCGTGGGCGTGGAGAAGATGACCTCGGCCCCCACCGATGTGGTGGGCAACATTCTGCTCAAGGCCAGCTACCGCAAGGAAGAGCATTTCGCGCAAGGCGGTTTCGCCGCCGTGTTCGACAGCATCCAAAGCAAGTATTTCCAGAAATACGGCGACCAGTCGGACGCCACTGCGATGATCGCGGCGAAGAATCATAAGAACGGCTCGGTGAATCCGCTGGCGCATATGCAGCGCGATTTCGGCTATGAGTTCTGCCGCACGGTGTCCGACAAGAATCCCTATGTGGTGGGCGGCTTGAAGCGCACCGATTGCTCGATGGTATCGGACGGCGCCGCCGCCCTGGTGCTCACCGATGTGCAGACCGCCTTGGGCATGAAGAAGGCCATCGCCTTCCGCGCCGCGCAGCATGTGCAGGATTTCCTGCCGATGTCGAAGCGCGACGTGATCGCCTTCGAAGGCCCGGCCAAGGCCTGGGCCGATGCGCTGGCGGAAGCCGGCCTGGATGTGTGGGACCTGAGCTTCGCCGAAAGCCATGATTGCTTCACCATCGCCGAATTGATCGAATACGAGGCGATGGGCCTGGTGCCGCCGGGCCAGGGCGCGAAGGCGATCATGGAGGGCTGGACGCAGAAGGACGGCAAACTGCCGATCAATCCCTCCGGCGGCTTGAAGGCCAAGGGCCATCCGATCGGCGCCACCGGCGTTTCCATGCATGTGATGGCGGCGATGCAGCTCAACAATTCCGCCGGCGCCTTGCAGGTGAAAAACCCAAAGATCGGCGGCGTGTTCAATATGGGCGGCGTGGCCGTGGCCAATTACGTGTCGATCCTCGAACCGATCCGGTGACCTGAATGAGCGATTCTTTCCGTGCGGTAATGATCGAGGAGGTGGAGGGCAAACCCAAAGCCGCCTTCAAGCAGATCGGCTTCGACGCCCTGCCCAAGCATGACGTGCTGGTGGAAATCGCCTATTCCACGCTGAACTACAAGGACGGACTGGCGCTGACCGGCGGCCGCATCGCCCGCAAGCTGCCGATGGTGGCGGGCATCGACCTGGCCGGCACCGTTGTGGAATCCACCGATCCCGAATGGAAGCCCGGCGACAAGGTGCTGGTGAACGGCCATGGCCTGTCGGAAACCCAATGGGGCGGCTACAGCAAATACCAGCGCTTGAAGGGCGAATGGCTGACCGCCGTGCCCGCTGCCTTCAGCCTGGCGCAAGCCATGGCGATCGGCACCGCGGGCTACACCGCAATGCTCTGCGTGATGGCGCTGGAAGATGCCGGCCTGGTGCCCGATGCGCGGCCCGAAGCCCTGCCCGTGCTGGTGACCGGCGCGGCCGGCGGCGTGGGTTCGGTGGCGGTGGCTTTGCTGGCCAAGCGCGGCTATCGCGTGCAGGCTTCCACCGGCCGGCCGGAAACCCATGACTATCTGAAAGGCCTGGGCGCCGAAAGCTGCATCGACCGCGCCGAGCTGACGCAGAAAACGCCGCCGCTGGCCAAGGAGCGCTGGATCGCCGCCATCGACAGCGTGGGCAGCCAAACCCTGGCCAATCTGCTGAGCCAGATCAAATACGGCGGCTGGGTGGCGGCTTGCGGGCTTGCCGGCGGCGGCGATCTGCCGGCCAGCGTGTTTCCCTTCATCCTGCGCAACATCAGCCTGCTGGGCATCGACAGCGTGATGGCCGAGGCGCATCGCCGCCGCCGCGCCTGGTGGCAATTGGCGAAGGAATTGCCGGTGGAGAAACTGGATGCGATGACGGAAATCCGTCCGCTCTCCGATGCGTTCGATCTGGCGCCGCAAATCCTGGCCGGCAAACTGCGCGGCCGCGTGGTGCTGGACGTGAACGCCTGATAAATCCCAGCGGAGCCGCTTAGCGGCCCCTACTCAGCGCCTCCGCTCAGCGGCCCCACTCAACGGCCGTGGCAGTATTTGTATTTCTTGCCTGAACCGCAGGGGCATGGCCCGTTGCGCGGGCTGTGCTTCCAGGTCGTCTCGTCATTCGGGTCTACGCGATGCGAGGTGACCGGACGCGCCGCCAAGGTGCCGTCTTGCGGGCCGGCATCCTCGATGGCTTCGCCGCGGCCTTCATGCATCAGCGGCTGCGACGGCTCGGCGAAGAGTCCCAAGCCCTGGCCCTGGGGCGGCTGCTCGGGGCGAATTTCCACCCGCGCCAGCATGGCGATGACATTCTCGCGGGTGCGCACCAGCATCTGTTCGAACAGCGCGAAGGCCTCGCGCTTGTATTCGTTGAGCGGATCCTTCTGCGCATAGGCGCGCAGGCCGATGGCCTGGCGCAGATAATCCAGATGATGCAGATGTTCCTTCCAGCTCTGATCGAGCACCTGCAGCAGCAGGCTGCGTTCCACCATGCGCATCAATTCAGGGCCGAAATTGGCGGCCTTTTCGGCGAAGCGGCGATCCGCCACATCATGCAGCCGTTCGCGGATCGCCTGATCCGCGATGCCTTCTTCCTTCGCCCAATCCACGATCGGCAGATCGAGCGCGAACAGCCGGCGCACTTCTTCCTGCAAACCGGCGGCATCCCATTGCTCGGCATAGGCGCGCTCGGGGATATGCTTGTCCACCAGATTATCGACGATCTCGCGGCGCATGTCGGTGATGGTGTCCGCCACATTGTCGGTGCCCATCAATTCGATGCGCTGCTCGTAGACCACCTTGCGCTGGTCGTTCATCACATCGTCGAATTTCAGCAAGTTCTTGCGGATTTCGTAATTCCGCGCTTCCACCTTCTGCTGCGCCTTTTCCAGCGCCTTGTTGATCCAGGGATGCACGATGGCTTCGCCATCCTTCAGGCCCAGCTTGCGCAGCATGCCGTCCATGCGCTCGGACCCGAAGATGCGCAGCAGATCGTCTTCCAGCGAGAGGAAGAATTTCGAACCGCCGGGATCGCCCTGGCGGCCGGAACGGCCGCGCAGCTGATTGTCGATGCGGCGGCTTTCATGGCGCTCGGTGCCCACCACGTAAAGCCCGCCGGCGGCCAGCACTTTTTCCTTCTCGGCGGCCACTTCGGCGCGGATGGCGGCTTCCTTGGCGGCGCGCGCCTCGCCTTCCAGGCCTTCGCATTCCGCCTTGATGCGCATCTCGGCATTGCCGCCGAGCTGAATATCGGTGCCGCGGCCGGCCATGTTGGTGGCGATGGTCACCGCGCCCAAACGGCCGGCCTGCGCCACGATGCCGGCTTCCTGCTCGTGGAAGCGCGCATTCAGCACGGCATGCTGCACATTCTTGCGCTTGAGGATATCGGACAGCAATTCCGACTTCTCGATCGACACCGTCCCCACCAGCACCGGCTGGCCCTTGGCGCGGCAATCGGCGATCAGAGTGGCGATGGCTTCGTATTTCTCGGCGCCGGTGCGGTAGACTTCGTCGTCTTCGTCCTTGCGCTGCACCGGCACATTGGTGGGAATCTCCACCACGTCCAGCTTGTAGATGTCGCCGAACTCGGTGGCCTCGGTGGAGGCCGTGCCGGTCATGCCCGCCAGCTTGGGGTACATGCGGAAGTAATTCTGGAAGGTGATCGAGGCCAAGGTCTGGTTCTCGGTCTGCACCGAAACGTCTTCCTTGGCTTCCAGCGCCTGATGCAAGCCATCGGAATAGCGCCGGCCTTCCATCATGCGGCCGGTGAATTCGTCGATGATGATCACCTTGTCGTCCTTCACGATGTAATCCACATCGCGGACGAACAGCTTATGCGCGCGCAGAGCCTGATTGGCGTGATGCACCACGGCGATATTGTCGATGTCGTAGAGGTCGGATTCCTCTTTCAACAGTCCGGCTTCGCGCAGCAATTCCTCGATATGGCCGGTGCCGGCCTCGGTGAAGCTGACGGCGCGCTGCTTCTCGTCCTTCTCGAAATCCTCCGGCGCGAGATGCGGGATCAGCGCATTCACCTTCACATAAAGATCGGTGGTGTCTTCCGAGGGGCCGGAGATGATCAGCGGCGTGCGCGCTTCGTCGATCAGGATGGAATCGACTTCGTCCACGATGCCATAGGCGAAGGGCCGCTGCACCATGGCGTCGCGCTGGAACTTCATGTTGTCGCGCAGATAATCGAAGCCGTATTCGTTGTTGGTGCCGTAGGTGATGTCGCAGGCATAGGCGGCGCGGCGTTCCTCGTCGTCGATGCCATGGGTGATGATGCCGGTGGTGAGGCCGAGGAAGCCGTAAACCCGGCCCATCCATTCGGCATCGCGCCGCGCCAGATAGTCGTTCACCGTCACCACATGCACGCCCTTGGCCGGCAGGGCGTTGAGATAGGTGGCCAGCGTGGCGACCAGGGTCTTGCCTTCGCCGGTCTTCATTTCGGCGATCTTGCCCGCATGCAGCACCATGCCGCCGATCAGCTGCACATCGTAATGGCGCTGGCCCAGCACGCGCTTGGCGGCCTCGCGCACCACGGCGAAGGCTTCCGGCAACAGGTCGTCCAGATCGGCGCCCTTAGCCAGTCTTTCGCGGAATTCCGTGGTTTTAGCCGCCAGAGCGACATCGTCCAGCTTGGCGATTTCCGGTTCCAGAGCGTTGATGGCCTGGACTTTCTTGGAATAGGCCCGGACCGAGCGGTCGTTTGCCGAACCAAACAGCTTCTTGGCGAGCGCGCCGAACATGCCATACCTCTGATTGTCGGCAGGAAAATCGGGCGCAGAAAGGCCCGGGTGACAGATAAGGGGCGCATCGCCCCATGTCAACGCATCGGCATAAAACCGCCATTGACCATTATATGATCAAGGGGTTACATGCCGCCTTTCGCCGTGGAGACTGCCGTGATCGACCCCGTAAGCTTGGCGCAAGACCTGATCCGCCGCCCCAGCATCACCCCCGCCGATGCCGGCGCTTTGGGCGTGCTGGGCGCTGCGCTGGAAAAGCTGGGTTTTGCCTGCCATAAGCTGCGGTTTTCCGCCGGCGGCACACCGGATATCGACAATCTCTATGCCCGCTGGGGCCAGGGCGGGCGCAACTTCTGCTTCGCCGGCCATACCGACGTGGTGCCGGTGGGCGACGCCAAGGCCTGGACCGTCGATCCTTTCGCGGCCGAAATCCAGGCCGGCCGGCTGTATGGCCGGGGCGCCGCCGATATGAAATCGGCCATCGCCGCCTTCGCCGCCGCCGCTTCGGGCTTCCTGGCCGCGCGCTCGGACTTC
>JAYSEE010000225.1:0-5985 GCA_041914045.1 Ferrovibrio sp.
CCTGCACGGTGCCGCCCAGATAATCGCCCCGGCGTTCCTTGGTCAGGATGGTCTGGTAGATGCGGCCGGTGGTGACATTGTCGCTCTTGCGCCCGGGCACGCCGGTGAAGCGCTCGTAATGGCCGAGATCCAGATCGGTCTCCGCGCCATCGTCGGTCACGAATACCTCGCCATGCTGATACGGGCTCATGGTGCCCGGATCGACATTGAGATACGGGTCCAGCTTGCGCAGCCGAACCTTATAGCCACGGGCCTGCAGCAGGGCGCCAAGCGCCGCTGAGGCCAGACCTTTGCCAAGCGAGGAAACCACGCCGCCGGTGATGAAGACGTACCGCGTCATGGGCGTCCTGTATAACCAAAAGCGGGGTTCGGCGGAAGCCTTGCTTCCGCTTCATCCCCAGGATTTTCGAAAAGCGATTCTCTTAAGAGAATCAGTGGATTACTGCGAGAGCGGGACCGCTGGGCGGCTCGGCTGAGCGGGCGCCGTGGGGCTGGGCTGGTCGAGAATCGAGCGCGGCTTGGAATAACCGCCCGCGAGAATCGCCAGAATGATGCTGGTGCCGATGAAGCAGGTGGCCAGAATCGCCGTGGTGCGGGTGAGCAGATTGGCCTGGCCGCGGCTGGTGAACAGACCGCCGCCACCGCCGCCGATGCCCAGCGCGCCGCCTTCCGACCGCTGCAGCAGGATCACGCCGATCAAACCCAGGGCCAGCAACAGGTGAACCACCAGCACAAACGTCATCATGTCTCGTCACTCCGCGTCTTCGGCGGGGCTTTTACACCCTCAGCGCCCGCCTGGGAAGCCGTCTCCCGGTATTCATGCACGCAGCCCCAGGGGTCGGTGACCCGCCAGGAGCCATTTTCCGCCGTTTCGGCATAGACCGGACCCACCGGCACCTTGCCGTGGCCGCCGGGTATATCGAGGATATAGGTCGGCTGCGCCAATCCTGAAACCCTGCCCCGCAATTTCGCCACCAGGGCCTGGCCCTCGCGCAGCGGCACCCGGAAATGTCCGGTGCCGCGCGCCTTGTCCAGATGGTTCAGATGATAGGGCTTCACCCGCGCGGTCAGCATGGCGCGGAACAGATCGGCCAAGGCCGCCTCGCTGTCGTTCACGCCGCGCAGCAAAACGCTCTGGCCCAGCAAAGGCAGGCCGGCATCGGCCAGCCGGGCGAGTGCTGCCCGCGCCTGGGGCGTGAATTCGCGGGCATGGTTGGCATGCAGCACCAGGTAAACCGGCTTGTCGCCGCGCAGCGCCTTGGCCATCGCCGCCGTGATGCGCTCGGGCTGCACCACCGGCACGCGGGTATGGATGCGGACGATGCCGAGATGCGGAATGGCGAATAGCCGCGCCAGGATATCGCCCAACCGCCGCGCCGACAGCGCCAGCGGATCGCCGCCGGTGAGGATCACCTCGAAAATCTCCGGCCGCCCGGCGATATAGCCGATCGCCGCCTCCAACTGTTCCGGCGACAGGCCCTTGTTGCCGGGGCCGACGGTTTCGCGCCGGAAGCAGAAGCGGCAATAGACCGGACAAGCCTTGATCGGCTTGAGCAGCACGCGATCCGGATAACGATGCACGATGCCCGGCAGCGGGCTATGGCTGGCATCGCCGATAGGATCGGATAATTCCTCGGCATCCTCGATCAGTTCCGCCGCATCGGGGGCGAATTGCCGCGCGATGGGGTCGTTCGGATCGGTGGGGTCGATCAACGCGCGCATGGCCGGCGTCACCGCCACGGCGAACCGCTCGGCCACGCGCAGCAAGGCGGCGGCTTCGCTTTCGTCGATGGGGTCCAGCGCGCTCAATACGTTTAGCCCTTGGCGGCGATGATCGGCAGAAAATCGGCCGCCTTCAGGCTGGCCCCGCCCACCAATGCGCCGTCAACATCGGCCACCGCCATCAACTGAACCGCATTGTCGGGCTTCACCGAGCCGCCATACAGGATGCGGAAAGCCGCGCCATCGTCGAAGCGCGCGCGCAATTCCCGGCGGATCAGCGCATGCACCTCGGCCACCTGCTCCAGCGTGGGCGTGCGGCCGGTGCCGATGGCCCAGACCGGCTCATAGGCGATCACGGTATTGGCGGCGGTGGCGTCGTCGGGCAGCGAACCGCGCAACTGGCCGGCCACGATTTTCAGCGTTTCGCCGCCATCGCGCTGCGCCAGGGTTTCGCCCAGGCAGACGATGGCGATCAGACCGGCGCGATGGGCGGCCTCGGCCTTGGCGCGCACAACGGCGTCGCTCTCGCCATGATCGGCGCGGCGCTCGGAATGGCCGACGATCACGCAGGCCGCGCCGGCATCCTTCAACATCTCGGCGGCGATATCGCCGGTATGCGCGCCCGACGCCTTGGCATGGCAATCCTGGCCGCCCAGCAGAATGCCGCTGCCGGCCAGGCTTGCCGCCAGCGGCGCCAGCAAAGTGGCCGGCGGGCAGATCGCCACCTGCGCCTTATGGGGACTGGCGGCCAGTTTCCCGGCCAGCGCCTTGGCTTCGGCCAGGCTGGCGGTCAGGCCGTTCATCTTCCAGTTACCGGCGATCAGAGCTTGGCGGTCGGTCATCGGCACGTTTCTCCTCGAAAAATCGCCGCTTCTGTAGCATCGAAAGCGGCAAACGCAAAGTTCCGGCCACGGCCCGGCGCCATGGCCCGGTGCCTTGCCCCGGCGGGCCTGCGTCTTTAGTATCCGCCGGCCCCGGTCGAAAGACCGATTTCCGCAGATTTTACCGTGATCGGTGGTGGTTGAATGCTCGAACAGATGCGTAAAGGCGCCGGCTCCTGGGCCGCGAAGATTCTCATGCTGCTGCTGGTGGTCAGCTTCGGCGCCTGGGGTATCGGCGACTATATCAACCGCTCCAACGCCATCCCGCCGGTGGCCAAGGTGGGCGGGGCCGAGATTTCCGCCATCGAGTTCTCCGACGCCATCCGCCGCGAAAGCACCAATCTGCAACGCCGCCTGGGCCAGGCCCTGACCCGCGAGCAGATGCTGCAATTCGGCCTGGACGAGACCGTGCTGAACAGCCTGGTGGCCGCCAAGCTGTACGAGATCAACGGCGGCAATATCGGCGTCAGCGCCGCGCCGGCGGTGATCCGCGACTACATCATGAAGGCCCAGGTCTTCCGCGGCGCCAATGGCCAGTTCGACCGCCTGCGCTACGAAACCTTCCTGCGCAACGAAGGCTATTCGGAAGCCATGCTGGTGGAGATGGTGCGCCGCGACCTGATGCGCGAACAGGTGCTGGGCAGCCTGCTGAGCGGCGTGGACAGCCTGCCGAACACGGCGGTGGACGCCATCCTCACCTATCGCCTGGAAACCCGCATCGCCGATTACATCCGCATCGAGGCCGCCAAGCTGCCGGCCCCGACCGCGCCCAGCGATGCCGAGATCGACGAATTCTACAAGGCCAATCCGAGCCTCTACACCGCGCCCGAGCGGCGCGACATCGCCTATCTGTCCTTCACGCCGCAAAGCCTGGCTGGCGGCATGCCGGTGAGCGATGCCGAGATCGCCGAGGATTACGAAGCCCATAAGGGCGATTTCGTGCGGCCGGAACTGCGCCATGTGCAGCAGGTGGTGTTCCAGAGCGAGGACGACGCCAAGGCGGCCCGCGAAGCCGTGCTGAAGGGCGAGGATTTCGTGGCCATGGCCGCGCGCACCCGCCAGCTCAAGCCCGCCGATATCGAACTGGGCACCGTGGCCCAGGGGCAATTGCCGACCGAACTGGCCGGCCCGGTTTTCGCGCTGGCCCAGGCGGGCATGGCCGAGCCGGTGAAAAGCGCCTTCGGCTGGCATCTCGCCCGCGTGGTGACGATCCAGCCCGGCAACACCGTGCCGCTGGCCGAAGCCGCGCCCAGGCTGAAGCAGGAAATCGCGCTGCGCAAAGCCTCGGATGCGCTGATCAAGCTGCGCCCGCAGGTGGACGATCTGATCGCCGGCGGCGGCTCGCTGGCCGAAATCGCCAAGGCGCAGAACGCTGCGTTGGTGAACGTAGCGGGCATTGATGCCAGCGGCGTCGATGCCGCCGGCAAGCGCGCCGAGCTGCCGGCCACCCAGCCCGCCATGCTGCAAGAAGCCTTCGCGCTCTCCACCGATGCCGATCCGATCATCCTGGACAGCAACGATGGCGGCTTCCATGTGCTGGATGTGATGGAGGTGAAGCCTTCCGCCCTGCGCCCGCTGGCCGATGTGATGCAGGATGTGGTGCGCGCCATCGAAGGCAAGCGCCGCGCCGAGGCCGCCCAGCAGCGCGCCAATCAGGTGGCCGAACGGCTGCGGGTTTCCGGCGAGCTGCTCAAGGAAGCCACCGCGATGAACGTGCTGGTGCAGACCACGCCGCCGCTGGCGCGTTCCGGCCAGCCGGCCGACCGTGCGCTGTCGCCGGCCCTGGTGAGCCAGTTATTCGCGGCCAAGCAGCCGGGCGAAATCGTGGTCGGCCCGGGCAGCGCGCCGGGCGACGTGATCGTGGCCCGGTTGGGCCGCATCGTGCCGGCCGATCTGGCCGCCGTCGCCGCCCAGCGCGATGCCACGCGCCAGCAGCTGACCCAGGGCGTGGTGGCCGATCTGGAAGAACGCTATCGCGCCAAGCTGCAAGCCGATATCGGCGTAAGCGTGAATGCCGCGGCGCGGGCCCGCGCGATGGCGCAATAGGCTGGGCGCACCATGAAGCTCACGCCCGACTACGCTGCCTTCGCCCAGCGCTACATGGCGGGCGAGGCGCAGGTGCTGTCCACCAGCCTGGTGGCCGATCTGGAAACGCCGGTTTCGGCGTTTCTCAAACTCGCCAGCGGCCGGCCGTTTTCCAGCCTGCTGGAATCCGTGGAAGGCGGCACGACGCGCGGCCGCTATTCCATCATCGGGCTGAAGCCCGATCTGCTCTGGCGCTGCCGGGGCCAAAAGGCCGAGATCAACCGCCGCGCCCGCTTCGATCCGGAAGCCTTCGAGCCCTGCCCCGAGCCGACCTTGCCGGCGCTGAAAAAACTGCTGAAGGAAAACCATATCGAGCTGCCGGCCGGCCTGCCGCCGATGGCGTCCGGCATCATGGGCTATCTCGGCTACGACATGATCCGGCTGATCGAGCCGCGCGTGCCCGACAAGAATCCCGATCCGATCGGCCTGCCCGATGCGCTGCTGATGCGGCCCACCGTGATGGCGATTTTCGATTCCGTGCTGGATACCATCACGCTGGTGACGCCGGTGCGGCCGCAAGCCGGCATGGATGCCCGCGCCGCCTATAATCTGGCTTCGGAACGGCTGGCCGATATCGTGGCCGATCTCGACCGCCCGCTGGGCTGGGCGCGCGACCAGATCGCCGATCTGGACGCCCTGCCCGAGCCGCAATCGAACATGACGCCGGACGACTACATGGCGATGGTGCGCAAGGCGAAGGAATACGTTGCCGCCGGCGATGTCTTCCAGGTGGTGGTGGGGCAGCGGTTCAGCCTGCCCTTCCGGCTGCCGCCATTCGCGCTGTATCGCGCGCTGCGCCGCACCAATCCCTCGCCCTTCATGTTCTATGTCGATCTCGGCGGGCCTTGCCTTGTCGGCTCCAGCCCGGAAATCCTGGTGCGGCTGCGCGACGACACCGTCACCATCCGGCCGATCGCCGGCACCCGCAAGCGCGGCGCCACGCCGGAGGAAGATGCCGCCCTGGCGGAAGACCTGCTCTCCGATCCGAAGGAACTGGCCGAACATCTGATGCTGCTGGATCTGGGCCGCAACGATGTGGGCCGCGTGTCGAAGATCGGCAGCGTGCGCGTCACCCAGCGCAACACCATCGAGCGCTACAGCCATGTGATGCACATCGTCTCCAACGTGGAAGGCAAGATCCGGCCCGAGCTGGATGCGCTGGATGCGATGTTCGCCGGCTTTCCCGCCGGCACCGTATCGGGCGCGCCGAAAGTGCGGGCGATGGAGATCATCGACGAACTGGAGCCGGTGCGGCGCAGCTTCTATGCCGGCGGCGTGGGCTATTTCTCCGCCAACG
>JAYSEE010000226.1:0-5956 GCA_041914045.1 Ferrovibrio sp.
GGGGTGCGCCGCCGGTATTCGGTTCGCTCAGGCGAAATCAGGCCTGAACTCAGGCCCCAATTCAGGCCTGGGCAGCGACGGCCTCGGCTTCCGGCGCGGCTTCGGCCGGCAGATCTTCGGCTTCGCCCAGATCGGCGCCGCTGGCGGCCAACTGCTCTTCGATGCCGCCCAGGACGGACAGCGAGAACAGATCGCAATACAGGTTGATGGCGCGCAGCGCGTCGTCATTGCCCGGCACCGGATAGGTGATGCCCGACGGATCGGAGTTGCTGTCGAGGATCGCCACCACCGGGATATTCAGGCTGCGGGCCTCGGCGATCGCGATGTCTTCCTTCACGGTGTCGATCACGATCATCACGCTGGGCAGGCCGCCCATATCCTTGATGCCGCCCAGCGCCCGGTCGAGCTTCTCGCGCTCGCGGGTCAGGTTCAGCAATTCCTTCTTGGTCAGGCCGACGGCGCCATGCTCGCCCGACAGCTGCTCTTCCAGCTCCTTGAGGCGCTTGATCGACTGGGAGATGGTCTTCCAGTTGGTCAGCATGCCGCCGAGCCAGCGATGATTCACATAATACTGGCCGCATTTGCGGGCAGCTTCGGCCACGGCATCGGAAGCCTGGCGCTTGGTGCCGACGAAGAGCACCTTGCCGCCGCCGGCGACGATGTCGCGCACGGCATGCAGGGCACGGTGCAGCAACGGCACGCTCTGCTGCAGGTCGATGATATGGATGTTGTTGCGCTCTCCGAAGAGATACGACTTCATCTTCGGGTTCCAGCGGTGGGTCTGGTGTCCGAAATGCACGCCGGCTTCGATAAGCTGACGCATCGTGAACGTGGGTACGGTCATCGTCTTAGGTCCTTTTCCGGTTGGTCCGCCGCAAGCGCCGTCTCGTGCCACCTTGGCCCGAAACACCGGAACGCCGCCCTGGGATGTCTCCCCAGGGATGCGCAAGCCTGCGTGTGGGGTTTGGAAACGCCGGGCTTTTAACCGAATCAGAGCGGTTTGGCAAGCGCCGGCCCTTTTCCGCCGTCGGCCATCACAACTTGCAGCGATTTTCCGCAATACAACCGGGATTTTCCCCGGCGGCTCGGGCATACTGCAGCGATGGATTTGCAGCAGATAAAGCCCGAGACCTTGGCCAGCCTCGTTCAGGCCCATGAACGCTTCGCCAAGGGTCAACGCAATGGCAACCGCTTGAATTTGCAGTTCTATGACTGCTCCGGCATGAATTTCGCCAACCGCGACCTGCGCCAGGCCAATCTGGTCGGCTGCAGCATGCGCGGGGCGCTGTTCCGGTTTTCCGACCTCTCCACGGCCAATTTCTACGGCGCCGACCTGGAGGGCGCGGACCTTTCCAACACCAACCTCACCCGCTCCGACCTGCGCGGCGCCAAGCTGCGCGGGGCCAACCTGGAATTCGCCGACCTGACCGGTGCGGATATCCGCGATGGCCGGCTTGTGCGGCCGGATGCCGACGGCAACCTGGTGGCCGTTGCGGCCGGCGGCGCGGTGACCGAAAAGGCGCATATGAGCCACGCCAAGCTGGTGGGCGCCAAGCTGGGCCGCGCGGCCAGCCAGAATGCCGATCTCAGCCATGCCAACCTGGCCCATGCCAAGCTGATTGATGCCGATCTGTCCGGCTGCGACCTGCGCGGCACGATTTTCGTCGGCGCCGACCTGACCAATACCAATCTGAGCAATTGCAAGCTGTCGGGCGCGGTGCTGGCCGGCGCCGTGCTCACCGGCGCGAATTTCGACCAGGCCGATCTGGCCGGCGCGTATTTCCGGCGCAACGAAATGAAGGATGCGCGCAGCACCCAGGGCACGCAATTCTCCCGCGCCATCGACAATCTGGAAAAACCGCTGCAAGCCATTCTGCGCGAACATCTGCTTTGGGCCGAAAGCATGGGCGCCAAGGGCAAGCGAGCGGATTTCAGCCGGGTGGATATTTCCGGCGCCAAGCTGAACAAGCTGGACCTCTCGGCCGCTCTGTTCGTGCAGAGCACTCTGGTGGAAACCGAATTGCAGCAAGCCGTGCTGACCATGGCGGATTTCACCGATGCCATGCTGCTGAACGTGAACCTGATGGGCGCCGACCTGCGCGGCGCGAAATTCGCAGGCGCCAATATGATCGGCGCCAATATGAAGCAATGCAAACTGGGCGCGATGCTGATTTCCAGCCTGCAAGGCAAACGCTGGCCGGCCAATCTGGAAAGCGCCAATCTGAGCCAGGCGGTGCTGTCGGGCGCGGATCTGCGCGGCGCGAATTTCTCGCGCGCCATCCTGGTGCATGCCGATCTGCGCGATGCCGACCTGACGAACGTGGATTTCAGCGGCTGCGACCTGACCGGCGCGGATTTGCGCAATGCGAAACTGGATGGGGCCGATCTGCGTTCGGCCATCGGCCTCGATACCGATTAAGGTGGCGGATGGAGAATACCGTCAAAGTCATTCCGCAATTCGAACTCGATGAGTTGTTCGAGCTGCATTCCAATTACGTGAAGGGCATCCGCGGCGGCAAGCGCCTGGTGATGCATTTCCGCGATGCTTCACGGCTGGATTTCAGCGGCAAGGATTTAGCCTCGGGCGACTTCGTCGGCAGCCGGATGACCTATGCCGATTTCAGCCATGCCATCCTGACCGGCGCTTCCTTCTTCGCCACCGACCTGCAAGGCGCCGACATGCGGCGCTGCGATTTGACCAAGGCCGATCTGCGCGGCGTGAATCTGCGCAACGCCAATCTGGAAGGCGCCAATCTCACCGCCGCCGATATCCGCGACGGCGTGCTGCTGCGGCCCGATGAAGACGGCAATCTGATCGCCGTGCTGAACCGTTCGGCCAGTTTCGACAATGCGAAAATGGCCGGCGCCAATCTCTCATCGGCCAAGCTGGGCAAGGTGGTGGGCCGCAACACCGACCTCACCAACGTTAATTTCTCCAACGCCAAGCTGAATTATGCCGATTTCAGCGGCTCCAATCTCACCGGCTGCCTGTTCGCCGGCGCCGATCTCACCCAGGCCAATCTCAGCCAATGCGTGCTGCATGGCGCGGTGCTGGCCGGCGCGGTGCTGAACGAAACCAATTTCGACGGCGCCGACCTGACCGCCTGCTATTTCCGCCCCATCGACCTGCGCGACGCCGATATATCGAAGGCGATCATGCCGCGCAGTCTGGAAAGCCTGGACCGCTCGCTGCAATTCATCGTCAAGGAACATCTGGCCTGGATCGAGACCTTGGGCAAGCAAGGCATGCGCATCGACTTCAGCCGCTACGATCTGTCCGACCAGAAGCTGTCGGGCATCAACTTCTCGGCCGGCGATTTCTCCTATGCCATCCTGCGCAACACCGATTTCTCCGGCTGCCGCTTCGTGCTGTCGGATTTGCGCGGCGCGATGATGCTGAATGCGAATTTCTCCACGGCCAACATGCAGGGCAGCAAATTCGATCGCGGCATCCTCACCAACGCGGATTTCCGCGCCGCCAAACTGTCTCCGGTGCTGATATCGGGCGCTTTTCACCGCAAACAGCCGACCAGCTTCGCGGAATGCAATCTCACCCAGGCGAAATTCCAGGGCGCCGATCTGGAAGGCGCGGTTTTCAACCGCTCGATCCTCACGCTGGCGGATTTCCGCTCGGCCAATTTGAAAGGCGCCTGTTTCCTGGATGCCGACCTGACCAATGCGGATTTTCGCGGCGCCGAGCTGGATGGCGCCGATCTGCGCGGCGCGGTGGGCTACAAGCTCTAGGGGGGCTACAAGCTCTAGGAAAAACTCTCGGCCTCGGGCAGCGCCTTCAACTGCGGCAGCTGCGACATCAGCACCAACAGCAGTTGCGCCACGAAGCCAAGCGCGGCCAGCCAGATTGCCGCCGGCAAGCCCCAAACGCCGCCGACCCATCCGCCCAAAAGCGCGCCCAGCGGCCGCATGCCCAGCGACACCACCTGCTGTATCGCGCTGGCCCGGCCGATCAATTGCGCCGGCACCAGGGCCTGGCGCAAGCTGTTCTGGCTGATCGTCCACAGCATCGGTCCAAGACCGAAAAGCAGGAAACCCGCGCCGACCAGCAGGATGCCGGTCCGCATATCGCCGCCGGCCGAAAGCGAACTCAGCGCAATCGAGGCCGCACCGAGCAGCGACAGCACCGGCCCGATAATAATCAGCAAGCCGAAAGGCAAAGTCCGTTGCAGATACGGCACGGCTAAACTCGCCAACAGCATGCCAGCGCCCTGCAAGCCCATCGCCACGCCGATTTCGGCTGCGCCAAGGCCGAGTTCCTGATTGGCATACAGTACGAAAACCGCCATCAGCAGAAACCAGCTGAGATTCCACACCATCGCGCAGCCGGCAATGGCGCGCAGCAAAGACTGCCGCCAGACCAGCCGCATGCCTTCGGCCAACGCGGGCAGCATGGCTTGCCGCGCCTGGCCTTCCGGCATCGCCGGCAGATTGCGCCGCATGGATGGATCGCGCAGCAGCCAGGCAGCCCAGATCGACCCCAATCCCGACGCCGCCAAGGCAATCGCCGGCGATGCCCAGGCGGCCACCACGCCAGCCAGGCCCGGGCCCAGGAAGATTGCCGTGGCGCGGGTGAATTCCAGCTTGGCATTCGCCGCCGCCAAGGCCGTGCGCGGCACCAGCACCGGCAAGTAAGCTTGCGATGCGATGTTGAACACCACGCTGGCCGCCGCCAGCAAGAAGCCGATCACGCTCAGCACGCCCAGCCCAAGCCATCCGGCATAAACCAGCACCGGCAGACTGAGCAGCAGCAACGCCCTGCCCGCTTCCGATCCCGCCATCAGCCAATGCCGGGGCCAGCGATCCGCCCACAGGCCGGCCACCAGCGACAGCAGCAGATAAGGCATGGTCTGCGCCGCGCCCAGCATGCCCATTTCCTGCGGGCTGGCGCCCAACGCCAAAGCCGCCATCAGCGGCAGCGCGGCGATGCTCAGTTGATCGGCGCCATGCGCCGCCATATTGGCGATCCACAGACGACTGAAGGCGGGCGGCAGGGCAAGACTTGTCATGGCCCTGCATAGCAAGCCGCGCGCGCCCTGGCTATCCGACTCTTGCGGTCTTCGACCGCGGGCCGACTCTTGCGGTCTTCGACCGCGGGCCGACTCTTGCGGTTTCTCGTTTCGACAGCCGCCGGCTCCTGTGTCCGCCGTCACAAGCGCGTCCGCAGGCCGCCACTATTTTATGGACAATGCTGTCCAATAAATATAGGGTTCGCTCGCTGCAAAGAGATCGCGCCATGAAAAAGAAACTGATTCTTGCCCTTTTCACGCTGGTTATCCTGGGCGCCGGCGGACATTTCGGCTGGCAATGGTGGAGCCACGGCCGCTTCGTCGAATCCACCGACAATGCCTATATGGCTGCCGATATGAGCGTGATCTCCTCCAAGATCAGCGGTTATCTGCAAAGCCTGGAAGCGGTCGAGAACCGCCCTGTCAAGGCCGGCGATGTGCTGTTCCGCATCGACGATGCGGATTTCCGCGCCAAGCTGGCGCAGGCCGAAGCATTGCTCGCCACGCGCCGCGCCGCGCTGGATATCGTCGAGCGGCAATTGAATAACCAGCAGGCCAATATAGCCGAGGCGGAGGCAAGCCTGCGCTCCAGCCGCGCCGACCTCACTCGCACCGACGACGACCTGCGCCGCTATAACCAGCTTGCCAGCGGGCAATATGTCTCGACGCAAAAGCTGGAAACCGCGCAGACCGATCAGCGCAAGGCCAAGGCGGCGCTGGATCGCGCCGAAGCCGGCCGGTCTGCCCAGCGCAGCCAAACCGCCGTATTGCAGGCCAACCGCGAACAGGCCCAGGCGATGATCGCCCAGGCGGAAGCCGAAGTGGCGATGGCCCGGCTCGATCTGCAAAACACCGTGGTGCGCGCGCCGATCGGCGGCGTGGTAGGCAACCGCACGGCCCAGCTTGGGCAATATGTGCGGCCCGGCGTGCAGTTG
>JAYSEE010000227.1:0-5951 GCA_041914045.1 Ferrovibrio sp.
CGGCGGCCTGGAAGCCAGCTTGCCGACCCTGCGCCAGCAGAATCCCGATTTCTTCATCCCCGAAACCGCATCCATGGACATGCCGGGCGAAAGCCGGGCCGGCGAGGGAGGAAGCGCGTAACCCCGCCCCGGGTGCCAGGGGCATCAGTATGACCGCAAGCCTTGCAAACAAGGCATAAGCATTAGGGAGGAAGCATAAACATGTATAAGACCGCAGTATTCGCAGCCGCCATCCTGGCCGCCGGCACCTTCGCCGGCCTGCCCGCCGCCGCCCAGACCAAGCTGAAATGGGCGCATGTCTACGAAACCTCCGAGCCCTATCATACCGAGGCGCTCTGGGCGGCGCAGGAAATCGCCAAGCGCACCAACAACAAATACCAGGTCGAGGTGTTTCCGGCCTCGCAGCTCGGCAACGAGAATCAGATCAACGAGGCGCTGACGCTCGGCACCGTGGACATCATCTATACCGGCGTGGCCTTCGCCGGTTCGATCCATAAGCCGATCGCCATCACCAACGCGCCGTTCATCCTGCGCGATTTCAATCACTGGAAGGCCTATCGCGATTCCAAGCTGTTCACCGACATCGCCTCGGGCTACGAGCAGAAGACCAAGCATAAGGTGACGGCGCTGACCTATTACGGCCAGCGGCATCTCACCGCCAACAAGGCGATCAACAAGCCCGAGGATATGAAGGGCATGAAGCTGCGCGTGCCGCCGGCGCCGCTGTTTCTGATGTTCACCAAATCGGTGGGTGCCAATGCCACGCCGATCGCGTTTGCCGAAGTCTATCTCGCCTTGCAGCAGAAGACCGTGGACGGCCAGGAGAATCCGCTGCCCACCATCATGGCGAAGAAGTTCTACGAAGTGCAGAGCCATATCATGCTGTCGGGCCATATCACCGAAAGCCTGCTCAGCATCGTCGGCGGCCATGTCTGGAACAAACTGAACGCCGATGAGAAGAAGGCCTTCGATGAAGTGCTGAAGATGGCGGCCAGCCGCGCCACCGATGCGATCCGCGCTTCCGAGCAGAAGCTGGCCGACGAATTCCGCAAGCTCGGCAAGACCGTGGTGGAAGTGGATCGCGGCCCGTTCATCGCCGCCGCCAAGCCGCTGCATAACGATCCCGCCGCCGGCGCGGGCTGGAGCAAGGCGGAATACGACGCTCTGTTGGCCCTGAAGTAAGGTCCAGCCGCTTGCGGCCTTCACGCCCTCAGGATGATGGGCGTGAAGGCCTGGCGGCGGGCGATGGCGGCGGCATCCCATTCGATGCCCAATCCCGGCCGGTCGGACGGGATCGCCTTGCCATCGCGCACGATCATGCGGCTGGCCGTTATGTCGTCCAGCTGCGGAATCCACTCCACCCAGGCCGCGTTCGGCACGGCGGCGCAGAGCGAGACATGCAGCTCCATCAGGAAATGCGGACAGATCGCCATGTTGAAGGTTTCGGCCAGATGCGCCACCTTCAGCCATGGCGTTATGCCGCCGATGCGCGCCGCATCGGCCTGCAGGATGGAGCAGGCGCCGCGCTGGGCGTAGTCGCGGAAAACGCTCGGGTGATAGATCGACTCGCCCACCGCCACCGGCAGGCTGGTGCTGGCGCAGAGCCGCGCATGGCCGTCGATATCCTCGGCCGGCAAGGGTTCCTCGAACCAAGCGAGATCGAACGGCTCGTACAATCTTGCGCGACGGATCGCCTCCGCCACCGTGAAAGCCTGATTGGCATCCACCATTACTTCGAAAGCAGGGCCGACCGCCGCGCGCACCGCGCCCAGGCGTTCGACATCCTCCGCAACATGCGGCCGTCCCACCTTGATCTTCGCGCCGCCGAAGCCGGCCGCCTTCGCCGCCAGCGCATCCTCCACCAATGCCGCTTTGTCGATATGCAGCCAGCCGCCCTCGGTGGTGTAGAGCGGCACCGAGCGCTGCGCGCCGCCGGCTTCCAGCCAGAGCGGACGATTGGCGGCGCGGCAGCGCAAATCCCACAAGGCCGTGTCGATGGTCGCCAGCGCCAACGCGGTGATCGCGCCTACCGCCGTGGCATGGGTGGCGAAGAACAATTCCTTCCAGAGCAATTCGATCTCCGCCGCCTCGCGGCCCAGCAGGCGCGGCGCCAGATGATCGCGCAGCAGGCCGATCACCGACGAGCCGCCGGTGCCGATGGTGTAGCTGTAGCCGGTGCCCACCGCTCCGTCGCGCGTATGGATGCGCAGCATCGGGGTTTCCTGGGTGACGAAGGCTTGGATCGCATCGGTGCGCTTCACCTTCGGCGCCAGATCGACTTGCAGGATTTCCACCCGTTCTATGATCGCCATGTCCGTCTCCCTGCCGGCTCGTTATCGCCGCGTGGTGGCCGAAGTGAAAGCGGAGGTAAAGCGCATGTCGCAAGACAACCGGCAGAGTGAGGAGCATATCATCGAGGTGAGCGATCCCGAGGTGCGGATCGAGCCCTTCATGGAGGACATCCTCGGCTTCGCCATCTTCTGGATATTAGCCGGCGTGGTGTTCCTGCAATTCTTCTCGCGTTATGTGCTGAACGATTCCTATGCCTGGACCGAGGAGATATCGCGCTATCTGCTGATGTGGATCACCTTCATCGGCGCGGCGACGGCGATACGGCGCGGCACGCATATCGGCGTGGAAGCGTTGCAGGCCTTCCTGCCGGATCTGCTGGCGCGCGCCAGCCGCTTCGTGATTGATATCGTGACGCTGGGCTTTCTGGCCTGCCTGTGCTGGTTCGGCGTCACTATCGCCGACCGTATGCAGATCCAGACCATGACGGTGATCGAATGGCCGATGAGCATCGTCTATGGCGGCGTGCTGCTCGGCTGCATCCTGATGTTCTACCGCTATATCCGCGTGGTTTGGGGGAATTTTCGCCGCCGCTGGCAACCGGATCCAGACAAGGCAACCCTGATCATCGACTGACCGCAGCTTTCAGCCGGAGTTTCAAGCATGCTTCCTTTGTTGCTGGTTTTCTTCGTTTCGCTTTTGATTGGCGTGCCGATCTTCGTCTCGCTGGGCGGCGCTTCGCTGTTCTATACGCATTTCATGTCGATGATTCCGGATTTCGTGGTGCTGCATCGCATGGCCGGCGGCGTCGACTCCTTCCCGCTGATCGCGGTGCCGTTCTTCATCCTGGCCGGCAATCTGATGAACACGGCGGGCATCACCAACCGCATCTACGATTTCGCGGTATCCGCCGTCGGCTGGCTGCGCGGCGGCCTGGGCCATGTGAACGTGGTCGGCTCGGTGATTTTCGCCGGCATGTCCGGCACGGCGGTGGCCGATGCCGGCGGGTTGGGCACCATCGAGATCAAGGCGATGCGCGATCATGGCTACAGCCCGGAATTCGCCGTCGGCATCACGGCCGCATCCTCCACTATCGGGCCGATCATTCCGCCATCGCTGCCGATGGTGATTTTCGGCGTGATGGCCAATGTTTCCATCGGCCAGCTTTTCGTCGCCGGCATCATTCCGGGTCTGGTGATGGCCGGCGCGATGATGCTGTATGTCACCTGGTATGCCCACCGCCATGGCATCGGCCGCGATCAGGCTTTCCGCCTGAAGGCGCTGGGGACAAGTTTTCTGCGCGCCATTCCGGCGCTGCTGACTCCGGTGATTCTGATCGGCGGCATGTCCACCGGCGCCTTCACGCCCACCGAGGCGGCGATCGCCGCCTGCATCTGGGCGCTGATCCTCGGCGTGTTTCTGTATCGCTCGCTGAACCTGCGGCAATTCTACCGCATCTCGATGGAAACCATCGAAACCACCGCCAGCGTGCTGATCATCGTGGGCGCGGCCTCGCTGTTCGGCTGGGTGCTGACCACCACCAGGATCACCGAGCAATTGACCGGCGGTCTGCTGTCGTTGACCACCGATCCGCTGCTGCTGCTGCTGATCATCAACATCATCCTGCTGATCGTCGGCTGCTTCATGGAGACCATCGCCGCGATCTCGATCCTGGTGCCGGTCTTCATGCCGGCCATCGAGAAACTGGGCATCGACCCGGTTCAGTTCGGCGTGATGATGGTGCTCAACCTGATGATCGGCCTGCTTACGCCGCCGGTAGGCATGGTGCTGTTCATCTTGAGCCGGGTGGCGAAGATCAGCTTCGAGCGTACGGTGGCGGCGGTGCTGCCGTTCCTGATTCCGCTGCTGATCGTGCTGATTCTGATTTCAGCTTTCCCGGCGTTGACGCTCTATCTGCCCACGCTCTGGTACAGGTGATCAACTACGCCAGAAGGCGCGGCTGAGCGGAATGATAAGCATCAGGATTTCCAAACGGCCGGCCAGCATGCCGAAGCTCATCAGCCATTTGGCCGTATCGGGCGCTTCGCGGAAGGTGCAGCAGGGGCCATAGACCGATCCGAGGCCGGGGCCGTTATTGCCCAGCGCCGTGGCGGCGGCGGCCAGGCTTTCGGTGAAATTCAGGCCGGTGGCGGCGATGGCAAGCGCCAGGGCCGCCAGGGTAATCAGGTAGATGAAGATGTAAGTCGCCACGCCGGCGCGCACCGCATCGGGAATGGTTTCGCCGTTGAAGGTGATGCGGAAGGTGCCATGCGGATAAATCTGCCGATGGATCTGCGCGCGCAGCAACTGCATCATGGTGTGCAGCCGGAATACCTTGATGCCGCCCACTGTGGAGCCGGTGCAGCCGCCGATCAGCATCAGCAGCAAGGCCAGCATTTCCGGGAAGCTGCCCCAGAAGGAGAAATCGTGGCTGGTGAAGCCGGTGGTGGTGATCGTGGAAACCGTCACGAATGCGCCTTGGCGCAGGGCATCCAGCAAGTCCACATCGGCTTTTGCCATGCGCCAAGCCGCGAACAGCAAAGTTGCGGTCAGGATGATGAGCATGAAAAGCCGCGCCTGCTGGTCGCGATACAATGCATCGGGGCGGCCATAAAGCACCATGATATAGAGGCCGAACGGCATGGCGCCCAGCGCCATGAACACCACGCTGATCCATTCGATGGCGGGGCTGTCGAAATAGCCGATGGAGGAATCGTGCGAGGAATAGCCGCCGGTGGCCAGCGCGGCCATGGCATGGCCCACGGCATCGAACACGCTCATGCCGGCGATCCAATAGCAGACCGCGCAGAGGATGGTGAGCAGCACATAGATCATGCCGATCTGGCCCACCACCTCGGTCATGCGCGGCACGAATTTGGTCGAGTTCGGCGACAGGTCCAGGCTGAAAAGCTGCAAGCCGCCGATGCGCAGAAAGGGCAGCGCCAGCACGGCGATGGTCACCACGCCGAAGCCGCCGATCCACTGGATCAGGAAGCGCCACATCAGCAGCCCGCGCGGCGCGTTGTCCAGTCCGGCCATCACGGTGGAGCCGGTGGTGGTCAGGCCCGATATGCTTTCGAACACGGCATCGACCAGGCTGAGCTTGCTTTCCGCCACCATGAAGGGCAGGGCGCAGACCAGGCTGGTCATCATCCATGTGATGGGCAGCAGCAGCAGGGTTTCGTTCTGGCTGATGCGCAGATGGCGGCCATGGGTGGCGATCGCCACGCCGCTGCCCACGAAGATGGTGCCGCCGGCGCAGACCAGGAAGGGCAGGTAATCCTCATGCCGGTCGACCAGGTCGATCAATACCGGCAGCAGCATGAAGCCGCCCAGCACGCAGCTGACCACGCCCATGAAATACAGGATCGGCGCCAGGTTGATGCCGGGCGCGCTTGGGGCCCGATCCTGGCTGCTATTGGCGCGGCGCATGCTCATGGCGGCGGAGTGTGGTCGGGCTTGCCGCCGGAATCAAGAGGGGGGCAGGCGACAAAAAACCCCGCCGGTTGCCCGGCGGGGTTTCCGTATTCGGTCCCGGTTAGGGGAAGCCGGATCAGACGCTGTAATACATCTGGAACTCGATCGGGTGCGGGGTGTGCTCGAACGCGTACACCTCTTCCCACTTCAGTTCCATATAGGCGTCGATGAAGTCGTCGTTGAAC
>JAYSEE010000228.1:0-5924 GCA_041914045.1 Ferrovibrio sp.
GGTTCGGCCGCTCCGCCCAGGCTGAGCGCGGCATTGATGCCGGCCATCAGGCCTTGCGCGGCGGCTTCCTCATAGCCGGTGGTGCCGTTGATCTGGCCGGCGAAATACAGGCCCTTTTGCAGCTTGGTTTCCAGGCTGGGCAGCAAAGCGCGGGGATCGACGAAATCGTATTCGATGGCATAGCCGGGCCGCAGCATCACGGCATTTTCCAGGCCGGGGATGGTTTTCAGCAGGCCGACCTGCACATCCCGGGGCAGGGAGGTGGAAATCCCGTTGGGATAGACGGTGTCGTCGTCCAGGCCTTCCGGCTCCAGGAAGATCTGATGGCGCTGTTTCCCGTGAAACCGCACCACTTTGTCCTCGATGGAGGGGCAATAGCGCGGCCCGGTGCCCTCGATCTGGCCGGAATACATCGGCGCGCGATGCAGATTATCGCGAATCAGGGCGTGGCCGGCTTCGGACGTATAGGTGATGCCGCATTGAATCTGCGGCACGGTGATTTTGTCGGTGAGGAAGCTGAACGGCACCGGCGGATCGTCGGCCGACTGCATTTCCAGGCCGGACCAGTCGATGGTTCGGCCATCCAGGCGCGGCGGGGTGCCGGTTTTCAGTCGGCCGAGCGGAAAACCGATACGGGCCAGGGTTTTCGACAAGCCCAGCGACGGCGCTTCGCCGACCCGGCCGGCCGGAATCTTCTCCTCGCCGATATGGATCAGGCCCGACAAAAACGTGCCGGTGGTGAGGATCACCCGGGGCGCGGCGATGAAATCGCCGTTTCCCGTGAAAACGCCCTTCAGCACGCCATCCTCGATTAGGAGGTCTTCCGCGCCGCCGGCCATCAGGGTCAGATTGGGCTGTTCGGCCAGGATGGCCTGCATGGCCCGGCGATAGAGCTTGCGGTCGGCCTGGCTGCGCGGGCCGCGTACGGCCGGGCCCTTGGATTTGTTGAGCATGCGGAACTGGATGCCGGCGGCATCGGCCGCCCGGCCCATCACGCCGTCCAAGGCATCTATCTCGCGCACCAAATGGCCCTTGGCCAAACCGCCGATGGCCGGATTGCACGACATCTCGCCGATGGTTTCCAGCTTATGGGTCAGCAGCAGGGTGCGGGCGCCCAGCCGCGCCGAGGCAGCGGCTGCCTCGCAGCCGGCATGGCCGCCGCCGATCACGATAACATCGAAGGAATTTGCGCTTTGCGTCATGGCGCGGGGTTCTATCCCCAGGCCGCGCCGCCGTCAAAAGGAATCGCCGGGCAGGCGGTGTTTCACGTGAAACAAACCTCTCAACGCTCGTCACCCCCGCGAAAGCGGGGGTCCATGCCGGAGGCTACGGAATTGCTGAAGGATGGACCCTCGGGTCAAGCCCGAGGGGGACGGCTTTAGTCATCTCTCTAGACCCGCGAGGGCGGGCTAGAGGGCACCAGCTTCATCACCGCGCGGCCATGGCGGGTGATGACGATTTCCTCGCCTTGCTCCACGCGATCCATCAACTGGGCGAAATGGGTCTTGGCCTCGAAGGAACCGACGCGGATTTCACCCTCGGGCACCGGGGCATGGCGGGGCGAGATATAGGCAGGCTTCGGCTCGGACATTTTGGGCTTTCTGGCGCTAGCTGTGGATTGTTTCACGTGAAACAGCCGATCCTCTGACCGTCACCCCCGCGAAAGCGGGGGTCCATGCCTGAAACGACGCGGCTGTTGAATCATGGATGCCCGCTTGCGCGGGCATGACGGCCCAACAATACTGTTTCACGTGAAACAACTAGTTTAAACTAGTCTGAACTGGTTTAAATTACAAGCCCTCTTGACGACTGGTTGTCTAGTTGACTAGTTTAAATTCGTTAATCCGAAGCAGAGAGCGGCCATGGGCAAGGCGGAAATCGGCTCTTTCGAGGCCAAGACCAAATTCGCGGAAGTGCTGCGCCGGGTGCAGAAGGGCGAGCGCATCGTCATCACCCTGCATGGCAAGCCGGTGGCCGAGATCGGCCCGCCCGAACTGGATCAGGCCGCACAGGCTGCCATGCAGCTTGAGCGCCAGAAGCGCATCGACGCGGCCGTGGAAGCCTTACGCAATTTCCGCCCGGCCAACAGCGCGCTGAAACTCGATCAAGCGGAAATCCGCAAGATGCGCGACGAAGGCCGCGCCTGATCGCATGCAGCCGGAAAATGCGCGGCTTATTCTAGACACCTCGATCACGGCGGAATGGGCTTTGCGCTCTTCTTCGCCGACGGCGATGCAGCTGGCGGATACAGCGCTGGAGCATGTGCATCGCCATGGCGCGCTGATTCCGCCGCTATGGCATTGCGAACATGCCAATGTGATGGCGATGGCGCTGCGGCGCGGCAAGCTGACGGAAGACGAATTGCACGCCGTCGACCGCATGCAGCAAAGCCTGAATATCGAGACGGATGAATTTCCATTGCCGGATTTGATGCCGACTTTGCGCAGGCTGGCGCGCGAGCATCGCCTCACTGTCTATGACGCCGCTTATCTTGAATTGGCCCAGCGCCATGGCTTGCTGCTGGCGACATTGGATGTTGAATTGGCCGCCGCCGCGCAGGCCTTGCGCATACCGCTGTTGCAGCTCGATTGATTTTACTGTCCACCCTGCCAAGGTTACCGACATGAGCATTCATCTCGCCGGCATCCAACGCTTCCCCGTGAAGGGCCTCGGCCCGCAGGAATTGGACAGCGCGCAATTGAGTCCGCATGCGCCGCTGCCCGGCGACCGCCGCTTCGCCCTGGCGCATGGCGCATCCGCCTATGATGCCGCCGCGCCCGGCTGGCAGAAGAAAGCGCATTTCCTGAATGGCGCGCGCAATCCGGCGCTGGCGAAATTGCAGGCCAGCTTCGATGAGACCGGCACGCGGCTGAGCCTCGCGCGCAACGGCGAAGCCTTGCTGGAAGCTGCCGATCTGCTGCAACCCGAAGGCCGCGAGGCCTTGGCCGCCAGCCTGTTGCCGTTGTTCGAACGCGAGGCGCGCGGCAGGCTGACGGTGGCGCAGGCGAAGGGCGTGAGCTTTTCCGATGTGGAGCCGGATTATCTCTCGATCCAGAACCGCGCCAGCCTGGACGATTTCTCCGACAAGCTGGGCCAGTATGTCGATCCGCGCCGCATGCGCGGCAACCTGCTGCTGGAAGGCGCGCCGGCCTGGGATGAAATGCACTGGCCGGGCCGCCGCTTCCGGCTTGGCGGCGCGGAATTGGAAGTGGTGGAGATCATCGGCCGCTGCGCCAACACCACGCTCAACCCCGATAGCGGCGAACGCGATATCGAAACCCTGGACGGCCTGCAACGGCTTTACGGCCATACCGATTGCGGCGTCTATGCCAAGGTAATCAAGCCCGGCCGCATCATGGTCGGCGACAGCTTCACTGAACTCTGAAAACGATGCGGATTTGACAGCGATGACCAGCCAACGGCATTTCCTCGAACGCTACAGCGCCGGCGGGCGGGTGAAGCTCTCCTATGTCGATTTCAATCCGGGCAAGAGCCAGGGCGAGATTCTGCTCTGCCTGCATGGCCGGTCCGGTTCGGCGCGCAATTTCGCGACGCTGGCGAAAGCGCTGGCGCCGGATTGGCGCGTCTTCGCGCTGGACCAGCGCGGCCATGGCTGGAGCGATCAGCCCGACCCGGATCAAGGCGGCGGCAGCCGCGACGCCTTCGTCGCCGATGCGCTGGCTTTGCTCGACCAGCTTTCGCCCGGCAAGCCGGTGGCGCTGCTCGGCCATTCCATGGGCGGCATCAACGCCTATCACCTGGCGGCCAAGCATCCCGCGCGCATCAAGGCGCTGGTGGTGGAGGATATCGGCGCGAGGCTGCTCGGCGCGCCGCCCGCCGTGGAGCCCTGGCCTTTGCGCTGGGACAGCCTGAATGAAATGCTCGCCTTCATGCAGGCCAGCCCCTTCGGCTTGGCGCCGCTGCTGCTGGACAGCATCGTGGAGCATGAGGATGGCTGGGGCTTCCGCTTCGAGGATGCCTGGTATGAGCGCATCCGCGAAAACTTGCAGGGCGATTTCAGCGCGCAATGGGCGGCGATCGCTTGCCCGATCCTGCTGCTGCAAGGCGGCAAAAGCTGGGCCTTGGGCACGGCGGAAGCCGAGCGTTTGGCGGCGCTCAATCCGCGCACGCAGTTGCTGCGCTTCGCCGATGCCGGCCATATCATCCACGACGACGCGCCGGCGGAATTCGCCCAGGCGGTGCGGGATTTCCTGTCGGCTGTTTAAGGGGCCGGCGGCTTAACTCGCTGGCCGCAACGCGGCCGCAACAGGTTTCGGCAGCAGCAGCCAATAGCGGCCGGGATGCTTCATCGCGCCGGCAATCGCCTCGGCCTCGTTGCCATGGCCCCAGAAGACATCGCCGCGCACAGCGCCGCGGATCGCGCCGCCGGTATCCTGCGCCAGCATCAAGCGATTGAGCGGCGCTGCGCCGGCCTGCGCATCCGGTCGGCTGGCGGCCAGCCAGAGCGGCAAGCCCATGGCGAGATGGCTGCGATCCACCGCCAGCGAACGCCCCGGGCTGAGCGGCAGGCCCTGCGCCCCTAATGGACCATCCGGTCCGATGGCTGCCGGCGGCGGCAGCTCGCGGAAAAACACGAAGGATTTATTCTCGCGCAGCACAGCCGGCGCCTCGGCGGGATTCTCCGCCAGCCATTGCTTGAGGCGCGGCATGGTCACGTCTTCTCGTGCCAGCGCGCCGCGCTCGATCAATACCCGGCCGATGGCGGTATAGGGATGGCCGTTCTGCCCGGCGAAGCCCACCCGCATCAGGCTGCCATCGGCCAGTTCGATCCGGCCCGAACCCTGGATTTGCAGAAAGAACGCATCCACCGGATCGGCCGCCCAGGCCAGCACCGGGGCTTTGCCGGCCAGCTTGCCGGCTTCGATGGCGGCGCGGTCGTCATAGGGCCGCAGGAAACCGTTCTGCACCCGGCCGGCGGTGCGCTGGCCGCGCCAATCGCTGCGGAACTGGCCGAGATCGACCTGCACCAGATCGGGCGGCAGACCATAAACCGGCACGTCATAGCCCGGCCGGCGCTGCCGGCTGCCGCGCAGCGAAGGCTCGTAATAGCCGGTGAACAGACCATCGGGCTTGCCGTCGCCGATCACCTGCACCGGCTGCATTTCCGCCTCGATCAGCCGGCGCAGCCCGGCATGGTCGTCGGCCGAAAGCGCGGCTAGCCCGTTGCAAAACGGCTGCCAGGCGGCGACGGGCCCGAAAATCGCGAAGCCATCCGGGCCGGGCCGCGCGGTTTGCGCCAGCAGGCGCGGGCAAGAGGCGCGCAAAGCCGGCAGCGCCTCGGCCATGCGATCCCGCTGCCAATCGGGCAGATCGGCGAATTGCGCCGGCTTCAGCGCGAAGGCGGGCGGTTTCGGCGCTTCGGGAGGCTTGGCGGCGCAGGCGGCCAGAACAAGCAGCAGACCGGGCAGCAGCCCAGGCAGCAGCAGCCGGGCCCACAGCTTGGGCCGGCGCATGCTCAATTCGGGCTGGCGGTGGCGACCAGCGTCCAGTTCGGATCGCGCGAGCGCAGATCGCGGGCGAAGGTCCAGATATCGGTAACGCTGTCCACCCGGCTGGGATCGCCGGCCACCACCACGCCATTGCGGTCGCGGGTCACCGAGATCAGCTCGCTTTCGAATTTCACCGTCACTTCGCCGATGCGGCCATTCACCTGGCTGTCGGCGAAGCTGGCATTCTTCAGGCCGACAAAGGTGGTTTCCTGCAATTCGCCCTTCCGGGCGCGGTCGTCGATCACCTGCTCGAAATCGGCGAAGACCTCGCGCGAGAGCATGGATTTCAGCGCCTGCTTGTCGCTGGCGGCAAAGGCCGTCACGATCATTTCATAGGCCGCCTTGGCGCCCTGCATGAAATCGGCGGCGTCGAAATGCGGATCGGCGGCCAGAATCTTGGCCAGTTCAGGATAT
>JAYSEE010000229.1:0-5922 GCA_041914045.1 Ferrovibrio sp.
CTCGCTGCCCACGCAGGTCTTCACCGTGCGCAGCGCCTTGGCGTAGGCGTGGCCGCTGGGCATGCCGATGTCGCGCCACACGGCCTGCAGGTCTTCCTTCTTCACGCCCAGCAGGTCGATGCGCTGGCCGCCCGTCACCTTCACGGTGGGGATTTTGAATTTATCGGCCACATCCGCGATGGCGCGCAATTCGGCCGGCGTGGTGACGCCGCCCCACATGCGCGGCACCACCGAATAGGTGCCGTCCTTCTGGATATTGGCATGCACGCGCTCATTGATGAAACGCGACTGCATGTCGTCGGCATATTCGCCCGGCCAGGCGGCGATCAGATAATAATTCAAGGCCGGCCGGCATTTCGAACAGCCGCAGGAGGTCTTCCATTCCAATTCCTGCATCACGGCGGGAATGCTGCGCAGATTTTTCGCCACGATCAGCCGGCGCACATCGTCATGCCCCAGATCGGTGCAGCCGCAGACCGCCTTCACGGCTGCCGGCTTGTAGCTGTCGCCCAGGCTGAGCGTGAGCAGCTTTTCCACCAGCCCGGTGCAGGAGCCGCAGGATGCCGAAGCCTTGGTATGGGCGCGCACCTGATCCAGTTCGGTCAGCCCCTTCTCGGCGATGGCCGAGACGATCTTGCCCTTGCATACGCCGTTGCAGCCGCAGATTTCCGCATCATCCGGCAAGGCTGCAACGGCCGCCATAGGGTCCAGCGGGGCCCCTCCCGCGAAGCCTCGGCCGAATATCAGGGTTTCGCGCAAATCGTTGATCGGCGTGCCTTCGCGCAGCAACTGGAAAAACCAGTTGCCGTCTTCCGTATCGCCGTAAAGCACGCAGCCGATGATGCGGTCGTCCTTGATCACCAGCCGCTTATAGACGCCGCGCGAAGCGTCGCGCAGCACGATCTCCTCGCGATCCTTGGCCTCCGCGAAATCGCCGGCCGAGAACAGGTCGATGCCGGTCACTTTCAGCTTGGTGGAAGTGACCGAGCCGGTATAGGCATCGTCGCAGGGAGCGATCAGATGCGCGGCCGTCACCTTGGCCATCTCATAAAGCGGCGCCACTAGGCCGTAGCAGATGCCGCGATGCTCCACGCATTCGCCCACCGCGAAAATGTCGGGGTCGCTGGTGCGGGTGGTGTCGTCCACCTTCACGCCGCGGCCCACATCCAGCCCGGCTTCCTTGGCAAGCTGGGCATTGGGCCGGATGCCCACGGCCATCACCACGATATCGGCGGGCAATTCGCTGCCGTCGTCCAGCTTCACGGCGCGCACTTTGCCGTCGCCGATGATGGCATGGGTGTTCGCCCGGGTGATCACGCGGATGCCGCGCGCCTCGATGGCTTTTTGCAGCAGATAGCCGGCGGCCGTGTCGAGCTGGCGCTCCATCAGCGTGGGCATCAGATGCAGCACGGTCACGTCCATGCCGCGCGCTTTCAGGCCCGCCGCCGCTTCCAGGCCCAGCAGGCCGCCGCCGATCACCACGGCGGAACCGCCGGCTTCGGCGGCCGCCAGCATGGCGTTCACATCGTCCAGATCGCGATAACCCAGCACGCCGGGCAGATCGGCGCCGGGCACCGGCAGCACGATGGGATTCGAGCCGGTGGCGATCAGCAATTTGTCGTAAGGCAGCGCGCTGCCGTCTTCCGCATGCACCTGGCGCGCGTCGCGGTCGATCTTCACCGCCTTGCATTTGGGCAGCAGACTGATGCCATGACGCGCATACCAGGCCCGATCGTGGATCAGGATGTCTTCATAGGTTTTTTCGCCGGACAATACCGGCGAAAGCATGATGCGGTTGTAATTCACCCGCGGTTCGGCGCCCAAAATGGTTATATCATAGGCATCGGGCGCCTTCTCGAGCATTTCCTCCAACACGCGGCCGGCAGCCATGCCGTTGCCGACAACCACCAATTTTTTCTTCATGGCTCGCATCCTCCTCAGCCTTGTTCCGGCTGCTTACGCGGCATGGGCCGGCGCGCGATGGCGCGCATACAGGAATTCCAGGATGGCCTGGCGGCAGCGGCCGTATTCCGCATCGGTCACCAGTTCCAGGCGATTACGCGGGCGCGGCAGATTCACATCCAGGATTTCGCCGATAGTGGCGGCCGGGCCGTTGGTCATCATCACCACGCGGTCGGACAGCAGCACGGCTTCGTCCACGTCATGGGTGATCATGATCACGGTGTTCTTCAGTTTGGCGTGCAGTTCCATCACCGTGTCTTGAAGCGTGGCGCGGGTCAGCGCATCCAGCGCGCCGAAGGGTTCGTCCAGCAGCAGCACCTTGGGTTCCATGGCCAGCGCGCGCGCAATGCCCACGCGCTGCTTCATGCCGCCGGAGATTTCGTTGGGCCGCTTGCTCAGCGCCTGATCCATGCCCACCAGGGCCAGATTATGGCGCGTCCACTCGTCGCGTTCCTTGGCCGACTTGGTCTTGCTGTGCACCTTGTCCACCGCCAGCTTCACATTGTCGTAAACGCTCAACCAGGGCAGCAGCGAATGATTCTGAAACACCACGGCGCGATCCGGGCCGGGATCGTTCACTTCCTTGCCTTGCAGCAGCACGCCGCCTTTGCTGGCGCGCTGCAGGCCGGCGATGATGTTGAGCAGGGTGGACTTGCCGCAGCCGGAATGGCCGATCAGCGCCACGAATTCGCCGCTCTCGATCTTCAGGTCGATGTCGCGCAGGGCCACGAAGCTGCCGCCTTGGGCCGAGGCGAAGGTCATGCCCACGTCGTCGATGCTGAGATACGCGTTCATAGGGAGGGGCTCCTATCGGTTGGCGGAATTGCGGCGCATGGCCGTGGTGATGGCGGTGTCGGCGGCGGCATTGCGCGCGGGCTGCGCGCCCATGCGGGCCGAGGAGAAATACGAGCCGTCGAAGAACAGGTCGGGCCCCATTTCGATCGGCGCGGTGGCCTGGCCCAATATCCAATGCCCGGCATGCAGGCCTTCCGGCTTGCGGTCGATCAGCGGGAAGGGTTTGTCCAGCGCGGCGGCGGCCTCGCGATAGATATCCGGGCGATAGACCGCGTCGGCCAGCGCCGAAATATCGGTGGCGGGATCAATCAGATGCCAGCGCCGCATTTCGCCGAGATACCATTCCGCCTGGCTGCGCCAGGGGAAATTGGCGGTGTAGCGATTGAATACATGGAAGTCCGGCATATGCTCGGGCGGTTCATCCAGCCCGTAGCGCACCACGCCCAGCATGCCCAGCCGGATCGCATCGGCGGCATAGGCGCCGATATAATCGGGCTTGGCCAGAATCTCCACGCCCTCCAGGCGGTTCTCCGGCTTGTCCAGCCATTCGGCGGCTTCGATCAGCGCCATGGTCATGGCTTTCAGCACCAGCGGATTGCGTTCGGCCCAATCGCGATTGACGCCGATCACCTTTTCCATCCGGTTGTTCCAGATTTCCTGGCCGGAAATCAGGATGCGGCCCACGCCGCGCAGCACGGCCAGCGAATTCCACGGATCGCCCACGCAGAAGCCGTCGATTTCGCCGGCGGCCAGCCGGTCGGTCATCTGCGGCGGCGGCACCACCACGAGAGTCACGTCATGGTCGGGATCAATGCCGGCGGCGGCCAGCCAATAGCGCAGCTGAATCTGATGCGATGAATAATTGAACACGGTGGCAAGCGTCAGCTTCGGCTTGCCGTCCTTGCGGTCCTTGGCGATCAGCTTGCGCAGGATGCTGGCGCCGTCGGCGCGCTTATTGGCGAGATTGGGCTCGAATTCCAGCAGGCGCTGCCACAAAGCGGTGGAGATCGTGATGGCGTTGCCGTTCAGCGCCAGCACGAAGCTGACGATCTGCTGCTTGCGCCAGCCGCCGGCGCCCAAAGTGGCCGCCAGCGGCATCGGCGCCAGCATATGCGCCGCATCCAGCGCGCCCAGCGCCACCTTGTCGCGCACATTGGCCCAGGAGGGCTCGCGCGACAATTCCACATCCAATCCGTGGCGGCTGAAAAAGCCCTTTTCCTTGGCGGCGAGCAGCACCACGCAATCGGTCAACGGAATGAAGCCGATCTTCACGCTGGCGGAAATCGCCTTGGCGGGGCGCTGCGCGCGGGGTTTGCCTGGACGACGCGGCATGGCGGCGGCTCCTATTGCGAGGATACGCCGCCCACGCGGGCGCCGATGAAGCTGATCAGCCGATCCAGCATGAAGCCCACCAGGCCCACATAGATCAGCGCCAGGATGATTTCGCTGATCAGCGAGCTGTTCCAGGCATCCCAGATGAAGAAGCCGATGCCCACGCCTCCGATCAGCATTTCGGCCGCCACGATGGCCAGCCAGCTCAGGCCGATGCCGATCTTCAGGCCGGTGAACATGAAGGGCACGGTGGCCGGCAGCATGATCTTGAAGAAATATTCGAAGCCGTTGAGCTGCAATACGCGCGCCACGTTGCGGTAATCGGCGGGGATATTGCGGATGCCCACGGCGGTGTTGAGGATGATCGGCCAGATCGCGGTGATGGTGATGACGAAGATCGCCGAAGGATCGGCGGCGCGGAAAGCCGCCAGCGACAGCGGCAGCCAGGCCAGCGGCGGCACCGTGCGCAAAACCTGGAAGATCGGATCCAGGCCGCGGAAGGCCAGGGTGGATTGCCCGATCAGCACGCCGAGCGCGATGCCGACCACGGCGGCCAGCGAGAAGCCGATGGCAACGCGCTTCAGGCTGGAGGCGAGATGCCAGAACAGGCCCTTGTCGAGATTGCCCTTATCGAAGAAAGGATCGCTGATCAGCATCCAGGTATCCTGGATCACCGTGGAAGGCGGCGGCAGCGAGGCATTGGGCTGCGAACAGGCCAATTCCCAGATGCCGATCAGCAGGGCAAGGAAAAGCAGCGGCGGCAACACGCGCGAGGCGACCGCCAGGGCGGCTTTTTTCACTTTCGGCAGCAACGGCGCGGATGTCCGCGCCGCGCCCAGAGTGAGTGCCGTCTTGTCGATGGTTTCCATTTTCATCGCCATGTCTCCGCCGCTTTCCTTGTTGGTGAGGCTCGGTTTGCTTAAACGCGGGCAATCGCCAGGGACTTGAGATAGCCCATGGGATCCGCCGGATCGAACACCTTGCCGTCGAAGAAGGTTTCCTTGCCGCGCGAGGTGGATTTCGGCAGGTCGGCATCGGCAACGCCGAGGGACTTGGCCGCATCGCGCCAGAGATCTTCGCGGTTCACCTGCTTGATCAGTCCCTTGGCGTCGAAATCCGTGGGCAGATAGCCCCAGCGCATATCCTCGGTGAGGAACCAGAGTTCATGGCTCTGGAACGGATAGGAGGCATGGTCGCGCCAGAATTTCATCATCAGCGGGCTTTCCACGCCCACCTTGGCGGTGCGGCCGCCATCGCCGTAATCAATTATGCCCTTGGCGCGGTCGAGAATGTCCTTCACCGGCACCTTGAACCAGTCGCGGCCGCCGATGATGGTGCACATCTCTTCCTTGTTCTCCATCTTGTCGCACCACATCTGGGCTTCTTGGGTGGCCATCAGGATGGCCTTGGCCGCCTTCGGATTCTTGTCCACCCAATCGGCGCGCAGGCCGAGCGACTTTTCCGGATGGTCGGCCCACAATTCGCCGGTCATCAGCGCGGTGAAGCCGATATTCTGGTGAATGAGCTGCAGGTTCCACGGCTCGCACACGCAGAAGGCTTCCATCGCATTCACCTTCATGTTCGCCACCATTTGCGGCGGCGGCACAACGATGGTGGCGATATCCTTGTCGGGGTCGATGCCGGCGGCGGACAGCCAATAGCGGATCCACAGATCGTGGGTGCCGCCCGGGAAGGTCATCGCGGCCTTCAATTCCTTGCCTGCGGCCTTGCCCTTCTTGAAGGCGGCCGCCAGCGCCTTGGCATCCTTGGTCACGCCCATATCGGCATGCGCCTTGGCCACCGAGATGCCCTGACCGTTCAGGTTCAGACGGG
>JAYSEE010000230.1:0-5833 GCA_041914045.1 Ferrovibrio sp.
TGTGCGCTCGATCTGGTGCTGTTCTACCTGTTCTTCGAGGCCGGCCTGATCCCGATGTTCCTGATCATCGGCATCTGGGGCGGCAAGCGCCGCATCTATGCCAGCTTCAAGTTCTTCCTCTACACCTTGCTCGGCTCGGTGCTGCTGCTGCTGGCGCTGCTGTACATGTATTTCCAGGCCGGCACCACCGACATTCCCACCCTGATGAAGCATGCCTTCGATCCGGGCGTGCAGAAATGGCTGTGGCTGGCCTTCTTCGCTTCCTTCGCGGTGAAGGTGCCGATGTGGCCGGTGCATACCTGGCTGCCCGATGCCCATGTCGAGGCGCCCACGGCAGGCTCGGTGATCCTGGCCGGCGTGATGCTGAAGATGGGCGGCTATGGCTTCATCCGTTTCTCCATCCCGATGTTCCCGGATGCCAGCCTGTATTTCGCGCCGCTGATCTTCACCCTCAGCGTGGTGGCGATCATCTACACCTCGCTGGTGGCGCTGGTGCAGGAGGATATGAAGAAGCTGATCGCCTATTCCTCGGTGGCGCATATGGGCTTCGTCACCATGGGCACCTTCAGCCTCACCTTGCAGGGCGTGCAGGGCGCGATTTTCCAGATGCTCAGCCATGGCATCGTGTCGGGCGCGCTGTTCCTCTGCGTCGGCGTGGTTTACGACCGCCTGCATACCCGCGAAATCGCGCGCTATGGCGGTCTGGTCAACAACATGCCGAAATACGCCCTGGTATTCATGCTGTTCACCATGGCCAATGTGGGCCTGCCGGGCACCTCGGGCTTCGTCGGCGAAATGCTCACCCTGGTCGGCGCCTTCAAGGCCAATACCTGGGTGGCCTTGCTCGCCACCACCGGCGTGATCCTCTCGGCCGCCTATGCGCTCTGGCTGTATCGCCGGGTGATTTTCGGCGACCTCACCAAGGATGACCTCAAGGCGATGGTGGATCTCACCCCGCGCGAAATCGCGATCATCGCGCCGCTGGTGATCCTCACCTTGTTCATGGGCATCTATCCGGCGCCGTTCCTCGATGTGATGGCGGTGTCGGTCAACAACCTGCTCGATCAGCATCAAACCGCCGTAGCCGCCCTCAAGGCGGCCGTGGCGGCCAAGTAGGAGTATCGGCGATGACCTTCGCTTCGCTGGCACCCATCTATCCCGAACTCTTCCTGGCCGTGGCCGCCATGGCCCTGCTGCTGGTCGGCGTCTATCGCGGCGAGGGCGGCACGCGGCTGGTTTCCTGGCTCGGCGTGGCGGCTCTGGTCGTCACCCTGGTGCTGGTGCGCGCGCAGTCGGGCGAAAGCCAGATTGCCTTCGCCGGCATGTTCGTGGCTGATGGCTTCGCGCGTTTCTCCAAGCTGCTGATCCTGATCGGCTCCGGCTTCGCCATCGTGCAGTCGCTGGGCTACATCAAATACAATCGGATGGATCGTTTCGAATATCCGGTGCTGATCCTGCTGGCCAGCGTCGGCATGATGATGATGGTCTCGGCCAACGACCTGATCGCGCTCTATCTCGGCCTGGAATTGCAGAGTCTGTCGCTCTATGTGCTGGCTGCCTTCAAGCGCGATTCCGAGCGCGCCACGGAATCCGGCCTGAAGTATTTCGTGCTCGGCTCGCTGTCTTCCGGCATGTTGCTGTATGGCGCGTCGCTGATCTACGGCTTCACCGGCTCCACCGGCTTCGAGCAGATCGCGGCCGTGCTCAAGGCCGGCGGCGGCCATTCCTCCATGGGGCTGGTGGTCGGCATCGTGTTCCTCTCGGCTGGCCTGGCCTTCAAGGTATCGGCGGTGCCGTTCCATATGTGGACGCCCGATGTTTATGAAGGCGCGCCCACGCCGGTCACCGCCTTCTTCGCGGTGGGTCCGAAGATCGCCGCCATGGCGCTGTTCTGCCGCGCGCTGCTCAGCCCGTTCGGCGATATCGCGGCCGATTGGCAGCAGATCATCATTGTGATCAGCGCGCTCAGCATGCTGCTGGGCGCTTTCGCCGCCATCGCGCAGAACAACATCAAGCGACTGATGGCTTATTCCTCCATCGGCCATGTCGGCTATGCCCTGGTGGGCCTTGCCACCGGCACCGAGGAAGGCGTACGCGGCATCCTGGTTTATCTGGCGATCTATCTGGCGATGAATGTCGGCACCTTCGCCTGCATCCTGTCGATGCGCCATCGCGAAACCCTGGTGGAAGGCGTGTCCGATCTCGCCGGTCTGGCCAAAACGCATCCGATGATGGCTTTCCTGCTGGCGGGCTTCATGTTCTCGCTGGCCGGCGTGCCGCCCTTGGCCGGCTTTTTCGGCAAGTTCTACATCTTCATGGCCGCCATCAATGCCAAGCTCTATGCCCTGGCGATCCTTGGCATGCTGAGCAGCGTGGTCAGCGCCTATTATTATCTGCGCATCGTCAAGATCATGTATTTCGACGAGGCGGATGAGCCGCTGGCCAAGCCGCTGCGCACCGAACTGAGCGCGGTGATGGGCATCACCGGCCTGTTCACCATGCTGTTCTTCGTCTATCCGGCGCCGCTGCTGGCGGCCGCGCAGGCGGCGGCAAAGGCGCTGTTCCCGTAAGCCGCGCCATGCTCTGGCGCCGCGTCGCCCTCGAGGCGGTGGACAGCACCAACGAGGAAGCCAAGCGCCGTGCCGAGGCCGGCGAGGCCGAGGGCCTTGCCGTCACCGCGTTGCGCCAGACGGCGGGGCGCGGTCGGCGCGGTCGGGCCTGGCAGAGCCCGGAAGGCAATCTGTTCGTTTCCATGCTGCTGCGTCCCAGCCGCCCGCCGGCCGAGGCCGCCACCTTGTCGTTTCTCTCCAGCCTTGCGATGGCCGAAGCCGTGGAGCAGGTGGCGCCGCAGCTCGGCTCCGGCCTGACCTGCAAATGGCCCAACGACCTGCTGCTGAACGGCGCGAAGCTTTGCGGCATCCTGCTGGAATCGCGCAACCGGCCCGCCAGCGATGCGGCGGGCGGCGGCGTGGATTACCTGATCATCGGCATCGGGGTGAATCTGGTTTATGATCCGCCCGATACGCCTTATCCGGCCACCAATCTGGCCGCCGAGGGCGTGCAGGTGACGCAAGACGCATTCTGTGCGGCTTTGCTGGAGCGGATCGGCATCTGGTACGAGCGCTGGAGCCGCGAAGGCTTCGCCCCGGTGCGCGATGCCTGGCTCAAGCGCGCCCAGGGCATCGGCAAGCCGGTGATCGTGCGGCTGCAGGATAGCGAAATGCATGGCCGTTTCGTCGCGCTCGACGATAGCGGCGCGCTGGTGCTGGAAACCGCCGATGGCGGCGCCCGGCTGATTACCGCCGGAGACGTATTTCCGGCCGCATAGGGAGTGCGGAATATGCTGCTGGCGATCAACGCGAATAACACGAATGTCAAATTCGGCATTTTCGACGGCGACGAGATCGTCGGCGAATGGCGGCAGCATACCTCCGCCATGCGTACCGCCGACGAGCATGCGGTCTGGCTGTTCCAGTTGATGGCGATGGAAGGCATCGACCCCAAAAGCATCACCGATGCGGTGATCGGCAGCGTGGTGCCACAGGCTTTGTTCAATCTGCGCCGGCTTTGCACGCGCTATTTCGATTGCCAGCCGCTGGTGCTGGGCGAGCCGGACGCGGTCTATGGCGTGCAGATCAAGGGGCAGGGGGCCGGCGCCGACCGCATCTGCAATACCGTGGGCGCCAGCATCATGTTCCCCAACACCCCGATGATCGTTGTGGATTTCGGCACCGCCACCACTTTCGATGTGGTGGACGAGGAGGGCAGCTATTGCGGCGGCGTGATCGCGCCGGGCATCAATCTGTCCATCGAGGCACTGGTGAATGCCACGGCTTTGCTGCCGCGCATCGTGGTGGAAAAGCCCAAGCAGGTGATCGGCACCAACACGATTTCCTGCATGCATAGCGGCGTGTTCTGGGGCTATGTCGGCCTGATCGAAGGCATCGTGGCGCGCATCAAGACCGAGTTCGGCCGGCCGATGAAGGTGATTTCCACCGGCGGGCTGGCCCCGGTTTTCGAGGGCGCCACCGATGTGATCGAAACCGTGGTGCCGGATATCACCGGCCGGGGCCTGCGCGAAATCTATCGCCGCAGCCGGGGCAGATAGGCATTCATGCGCAAGGACGACAACAGCCTGTATTTCCTGCCGCTCGGCGGCGCCAACGAGATCGGGATGAATCTCAATCTCTACGGCTATCGCGATCAATGGCTGATGGTCGATCTCGGCACCAGCTTCGCCGACGAGGCGCAGCCCGGCGTGGATCTGGTGGTGCCCGATACCAGCTGGATTTCAGATCGGCGCGAGGATCTGCTCGGCCTGGTGCTCACCCATGCCCATGAAGATCATCTCGGCGCGGTGGCGCATTGCTGGGAGGATCTGGAATGCCCCGTCTGGGCGACGGGCTTCGCCGCCTCGGTGCTGCGCCGCAAGCTGGCCGAGAAGGGGCTGGAAGGCGAAGTGCCGGTGCATGTCTACAAGCCCGGCGACACGATAGACCTCGGTCCGTTCAGGATCACCGCCATCGGCATCACGCATTCGACGCCGGAAAGCCAGGCGCTGGCCATCGAAACGCCGCATGGCGTGGTGCTGCATACCGGCGATTGGAAGCTCGATCCCGATCCGGTGCTGGGGCCGGCCACCGAAACCGATACGCTGCGCTGCCTGGGCGATGCCGGCGTGCTGGCCATGGTCTGCGACAGCACCAATGTGTTCAATCGCGGCCGCTCCGGCTCGGAAGGCGCGGTGCGCGACAGCTTGATCGACTTGCTGAAGGATCGGCCGGGCCGCATCGCGGTCACCACCTTCGCCTCCAATCTGGCGCGGCTGGAAAGCCTGTTCAGCGTAGCGCAGGCGCTGGGCCGCCATGTCTGCCTGATCGGCCGTTCGCTGCATCGCTTCACCGAGGCCGCGCGCGAGAACGGCTATCTGCGCGATGTGCCGATGCTGGTGGACGAGCGCGAAGCCGGCTATCTGCCGCGCGAAAGCGTGATGTATGTCTGCACCGGCTGCCAGGGCGAGCCGCGCGGCGCCATGGCGCGCATCGCTTTCGACCAGCATCCTCATGTAGTGCTCAGCCCCGGCGACCTGGCGCTGTTTTCCTCCAAGATCATTCCGGGCAACGAGCGCGGCCTCTATGCCATGCATAACGAACTGGTGCGGCGCGGCATCGAGGTGATTACCGAGAAGGATGCCTTCGTGCATGTTTCCGGCCATCCCTCGCGCGATGAACTGGCCGAGATGTATGGCTTGGCGCGGCCCGGCATCGCCATTCCGGTGCATGGCGAGCCGCGCCATCTGGTGGAGCATGCGCGCTTCGCCCAGAGCCTGCAGGTGCCGCATGGCCTGGTGCCGTCCAACGGCGACATGGTGCGGCTGGCGCCGGGCCTGCCCGAAGTGGTGCAGCAGGTGCCGGCCGGCCGGTTGGCGGTGGATGGCGACGATCTGATCCCGTTGCAGGGCGGCAGCCTGCAAAGCCGCCGCAAGCTCTCCTTCAACGGCGCGGCGCTGATCTCGCTGGCGGTGGACGAGGCCGGCATTCTGCAGGCGGCGCCGAAGCTGTCGCTGCCCGGCGTGGTGAATGGCGATATCGAGTTGACCGAGGCCGAGATCGCCGCCGAAATCGCCGTTGCCATCGACCGCCTGAAACCCGGCCGCCAGCGCGACGACGCGGCGCTGGAGGAGGCGGCCATCAAGGCGCTGCGCCGCAACCTCAAGCCGCTGACCGGCCGCAAACCGCTGATCGAGGTTCACATCATCCGCTTGTAATGCGGCGCTTTCGGCCTCATATATCTGTCCATAAACGCCAAACTCGGGAGCCTGCCCCATGATCGG
>JAYSEE010000231.1:0-5794 GCA_041914045.1 Ferrovibrio sp.
GTGATCGCCACCGGCCGTTCGGATTATACGAACCAGGTGAACAACGTCCTTTGCTTCCCGTTCCTGTTCCGCGGCGCGCTGGATGTGGGCGCCACCACCATCAACACCGCGATGGAACTGGCCGCCGTGCGCGCCATTGCCGATCTGGCGATGGCCGAGATGAGCGAGATCGTGTCGCGCGCCTATGGCGCCGACGAGGAAATCGCCTTCGGGCCGGAATACATCATCCCCAAGCCGTTCGATCCGCGCCTGATCCTGCAGATCGCGCCGGCGGTGGCGAAGGCGGCGATGGAAAGCGGCGTGGCGACCCGGCCGATCGCCGATCTGGACGCCTATCGCGAAAGCCTGGAGCGGTTCGTCTATCGCACCGGCTTCATCATGCGGCCGCTTTTCGAGCGCGCCAAGCGCCGCTCGATGCGGGTGATCTATGCCGAGGGCGAGGATGAACGCGTGCTGCGCGCCGTGCAGATCGTGCTGGACGACAAGATCGCTCAGCCGATTCTGATCGGCCGCCGCGCCGTGGTGGAAAAACGCATCGAGCGTTTGGGCCTGCGCCTGCGTCTGGGCGAGAATGTGGAACTGGTCGATCCCGAGCGCGACGATCGCTACAACGAATTCTGGACCCAGTATCACGGCATGATGGCGCGGCGCGGCGTGGCGCCCGACGATGCCCGCACCATCATCCGCACCAACACCACCGTGATCGCCGCCATGAGCGTGCTGCGCGGCGAGGCCGATGCGATGATCTGCGGCGCGGTGGGGCAGTATGACCACCATTTGCCGCATCTGCTGGATGTGCTGGGGCTGCGCACCGGCGTGGAGCGCGCCGCCGCCATGCAGTTGCTGGTGGTGCCGCAGGGCATTCTGTTCATCGCCGACAGCAATGTGAACAACGATCCCACCGCCCAGGAGATCGTCGGCATCGCGCGGCTGGCCGCCGAGGAAGTGCGCCGCTTCGGCATTACGCCGAAGATCGCGCTGCTTTCCAGTTCGAATTTCGGTTCCTCCAGCACGCCCGCGGCGCGCAAGATGCGCGAAGCGGTGAGCGACCTGCAGGCGGAATTCCCCGATCTGGAAATCGAAGGCGAGATGAAGGCCGATGCCGCCATCTCGGAGGCGATCCGCCAGAAGATGATGCCGGGCAGCAAACTGACCGGCAGCGCCAATGTGCTGATCATGCCCAACCTGGATGCCGCCAACATCGCCGCCAATCTGGTGCGCCAGATGGAGCAGGGCTTCTATGTCGGCCCGATCCTGATGGGCATGGCGAAATCGGCGCATATCGTTTCGCGCAATGTCACCGTGCGCGGCCTGGTCAATATGACCGCCGTGGCCGTGGTGGATGCGCAGGACAATGCCGACGGCGTGATGGGGCGCTGAACGGCGCCCCGCTCCGCCTGATTTGCTTCAATGTCGGATTTCGATCAATGCCCGATAACGGGCCCCGGCTTGTCCCAGCTATAGCCTTCGGCGTGGGCGCAAAGCAGTTGCAGCGCGCCTGAGGCTTCGCCGCGCCAGGCCAGTCCGATGGAATGGGTGACGCGCAATTCGGTCAGCGGCAGGCTGGCCACGCGGTCGCGCGCGCCGTTCAGCAGCCAGTTCGGCAGCACGGCCAGGCCCAGCCCCACTTCCACCAGCGCCAGCAAAGCGGCATCGCTTTCCGCCCGGCCGACGATGCGCGGCCGCATGCCGTTGCCGTCGAACAGCTTTTCGGCGGTGGGCATCACCTCGGCATGCGGGCGGATCACGAAGGGCTGGTCATGCAGATCGAGCAGCTTCACGCTGGCGCGGTTGGCCAGCGGATGCCGCAGCGGCAGGGCCAGGCGATAGCGCTGGCGCAGCAGGGGCAGCGAATGATGATCCGCCTGATCGCCGGTCAGTAGAGTCAGGGCGGCGTCGATGCGGCCGAGTTCCAGCCGTCGTTGCAGGGCGGGGGCGGGCGCTTCCAGGGTTTCCAGCGCCACATCCGGATGCGCCGCCATGAAGCCGCCGAGCAGACCGCCCAGGCCGTGCGGCGGCAGCCCGGTCATATGGCCCAGCCGCAGCCGCTGGCGCGCCGGCTTGGGCAGGCGCAATTCGCGCCGGGCGGCGGTCCATTCGCTCATCATGGTGCGGGCGCGCGGCAGGAAACGGGCGCCGGCCGGCGTGAGCAGCGCGCCGCGTCCGCCGCGATCCAGCAGGGATGCGCCGAGGTCTTCCTCCAGCCGCTTGATGCCGGCGGACAGCGTCGGCTGGCTCACATTGGCACGCTCGGCCGCCTTGGTGAAGCTGCCGGTTTCCACCACGGCCATGAAGTATCTAATCTGCGAGATATTCATGGCGATAGAGAAATACTATTTTGCGAATTAAAACAATTGATTTCCTCTATTCGGCATCGGGCGGCTAAGCTTCGGCGCGAGGAAACAGCTCAGCACGGAGGGAGGCGCAGCATGGCCCTTGCCGCGGAACCGGATTTTACCCCGCAGGATCCTGAATTCGCGGCGCGCTGCCGCGACAGCTTCAACCGCCAGCCGGCGATGCATCTGATCGGCGCGACGATCAGCGCGCTGCGGCCCGGCTTCTGCGAGGTGCATCTGCCGCGCCGCCATGATGTGACCCAGCAGCATGGCTTCGTGCATGGCGGCGTGCTGGGCATGATCGCCGACAGCGCGGCGGGCTATGCCGCCTACAGCCTGTTCCCGGCCGACAGCACGGTGCTGACGGTGGAATACAAGCTGAACCTGATGGCGCCCGCCGATGCGGACGAACTCTTCGCCCGGGGCCAGGTGACGCGCTCGGGCCGCACCCTCACCATCGTGGCGATGGATGTGGTGGGCCGCAAAGCCGGCTACGAGCCTGGGCGCGAGGTGCATTGCGCCACCGGGCTGGCCACCATGATCTGCATCCAGGGACGCCCCGATACTGGCCGGCCCGATACTGGCCGCTGAACCCCCATATCCGCTACACTGCGTAAAAGTCCGAGGAGACGTTCGACCATGATCAGCAACACCTATCCGACGCTGGATTTCGATCTCGGCGAAACCGCCGACATGCTGCGCCAGAGCGTGCGCGGCTTCGTTCAAGACGAACTGGCGCCGCGCGCCGACGAGATCGACCGCAAGGATGAATTCCCCCGCGACCTGTGGACCAAGTTCGGCGATCTCGGCCTGCATGGCATCACGGTGGAAGAGGAATACGGCGGCTCGGGCCTGGGCTATCTCGAACATGTGGTGGCGATGGAGGAGGTCAGCCGCGGCTCGGCCTCGGTGGGCCTGTCCTATGGCGCGCATTCCAATCTCTGCGTCAACCAGATCAACCGCAACGGCAACGAGGCGCAGAAGCGGCGCTATCTGCCCAAGCTGATTTCCGGCCAGCATCTCGGCGCCTTGGCGATGAGCGAGCCGAATGCCGGCTCCGATGTCGTGTCGATGCGGCTGCGCGCCGACAAGAAGGGCGACCGCTATATCCTCAACGGCAGCAAGATGTGGATCACCAACGGCCCCAGCGCCGATGTGCTGGTGGTCTATGCCAAGACCGATCCGGCCGCCGGGCCGCGCGGCATCACGGCGTTTCTGATCGAGAAGGGCTTCAAGGGCTTTTCGATTGCGCAGAAGCTGGACAAGCTGGGCATGCGCGGCTCCGAGACCGGCGAACTGGTATTCCAGGATTGCGAAGTGCCGGAGGAGAATGTGCTGGGCCAGGTCGGGCGCGGCGTGAACGTGCTGATGAGCGGCCTGGATTACGAGCGCGCGGTGCTCTCGGGCGGTCCGCTCGGCATCATGCAGGCGGCGATGGATATCGTGATCCCCTATGTGCATGAGCGCCAGCAATTCGGCCAGCCGATCGGCACTTTCCAGCTCATTCAGGGCAAGATCGCCGATATGTATACCGAGATGAACGCGTCGCGCGCCTATGTCTATGCCGTGGCGAAAGCCTGCGACAAGGGCAAGACCGCGCGCAAGGATGCCGCCGGCGCGATCCTGTTCTCGGCCGAGAAGGCCACCAAGCTGGCGCTGGATGCGATCCAGATTCTCGGCGGCAACGGCTATATCAACGACAACCCCACCGGCCGCTTGCTGCGCGATGCCAAGCTCTACGAGATCGGCGCCGGCACGTCGGAAATCCGGCGCATGCTGATCGGCCGCGAACTCTTCGAGGAAAGCAAATAAACATGGTCTGGCATATCTCCTCCGGCTCCACCTTCGAGAAGCTGATGGGCTATTCGCGCGCCGTAGTGGATGGCGATTATGTCTTCGTCTCCGGCACCACCGGCTTCGATTACGCGACCATGACCATCGCCGACGACGTGGTGGCGCAGACCGAGCAGATTTTTCGCAATCTCGCCATGGCGCTGAAGCAGGCGGGCTGCAGCCTGGATGATGTGGTGCGGGTGCATTACTACCTCACCGATGCGGCCGATTTCGAACGCATCGCGCCGATCTGCGGCAGGCATTTCGCCAAGGCGCTGCCGGCGGCTACGGCGCTGATCATCGGCCTGATAGATCCGCGCATGAAGCTGGAAATCGAGGTGACGGCGCGGATGCCGCCCCCGCCTCCGGTGGTGGAACCGCCGCCGGTGGCCCCGAACATCACCGAATGATTTGCTTTATCGAGTCATGCCCGCGCAGGCGGGCATCCATCGGCGAGCGGCAAGGATGTTCCGGGGATGGATTCCCGCTTGCGCGGGAATGACGCCAGGTTTTGAAGGAGACAACCGATGCTGAGCCAGGACCAGAGCATGATCCGCGACATGGCGCGCGATTTCGCCCGCGACCGGCTGGCGCCTGGCGCCGCCGAACGCGACCGGCAGGGCGAGCCGCCGCTGGATCTGCTGCGCGAGATGGGCGGGCTCGGCTTGCTCGGCATGGGCGTGCCGGAGGAATGGGACGGCGCGGGCGCGGATTTCCAGTCCTATGTGCTGGCGCTGGAGGAAATAGCGGCGGCCGATGGCGCGGTCAGCACGATCATGTCGGTCAACAACAGCCCGGTCTGCGCTGCGATCCTGCGCTATGGCAGCGACGCCCAGAAAGAAGCTTTCTTGAAGCCGCTGGCGCGCGGCGAATGGATCGGCGCTTTCTGCCTCACCGAGCCGCAGGCCGGCTCGGACGCCGCGGCGCTGAAAACCCGCGCCCGCCGCGAGGGCGGCAAATGGGTAATAGACGGCGTGAAGCAATTCATCACTTCGGGCAGCATCGCCAAGACGGCGCTGATCTTCGCGGTGACCGATCCGGCCCAGGGCAAGCGCGGCATTTCCTGCTTCCTGGTGCGCACCGATACGCCCGGCTACAAGGTGGCCAGCGTGGAGCGCAAGCTGGGCCAGAAATGCTCGGATACCTGCCAGATCGTATTCGATGGGCTGACGGTGGGCGACGTCGGCCTGCTGGGCGGCGAGGGCGAGGGCTACCGGATCGCGCTGGCCAATCTGGAATCGGGCCGCATCGGCATTGCCGCCCAATCTGTGGGCATGGCCCGGGCGGCTTTCGAGGCGGCGCTCGCCTATGCCGGCCAGCGTCAGGCCTTCGGCACCGCCATTATCAATCACCAAGCCGTGAGCTTCCGCCTGGCCGATATGGCCACCCGCATCGAGGCAGCGCGGCTTATGGTGCAGAATGCGGCGAAATTGAAGGATGCCGGCCAGCCCTGCCTAAAAGAAGCCAGCATGGCCAAATTGTTTGCGTCGGAAATGGCCGAGCAGGTATGCTCGGATGCGATCCAGATTCACGGCGGCTACGGCTATTTGGCCGATTTCCCGGTCGAACGCATCTACCGCGACGTGCGCGTGTGCCAGATCTACGAGGGCACCAGCGACGTGCAG
>JAYSEE010000232.1:0-5719 GCA_041914045.1 Ferrovibrio sp.
GACGCCCGAGGAATTCCAGCGCTTTTCATAAACCTCGCGGTAGATCGTCGCCGAGTTGGGCGAGGGCGAGCCGGGGGTCATGAACAGCGCGTTTTTCAGATACTGCTCGCCGATCTGATCTATGAATTTCTGGTCGTTCAGGCCGAGCGGGAAAACGAATTTCTGCGGCCCGCCGAGCGCTAGCCAATCGCGCATGATCTTGCTGCCGTCGATCACCGAGGCGGCGAGATACAGGCTGTCAGGCGCGCCATCCATCGACTTGTTCACTTCGGCGCGATAGCTCGGCTGTTCGGCATTGTAGGTCACCTGGCCGGTGATCGTGCCGCCCAGCGCCTTGTAGGTGGCGATGAACTGCTTGGAGAGATTGTTGCCCCAATCGTTGTTGAGATTCACCACGGCCATCTTCTTGTGGCCGGCTTCGATGGCAGCCTTGGCGGCGGCCACGGCTTGCAGCGCATCGGAGGGCTGCACGCGGAAGAACAAGCCGTTCAGCTTGCCCTGACGCGCCATCTCGGTGAAGGTGGGCGAGGAGGAGGCGGCCGGAATCATCAGCACGTTCTTCTCCACCGTAACCGAGGAGAGGATCGGGCCGGTCACGCCCGAGCTGATCGGGCCGACAATGGCGCTGACGCCATCCAGATCCACCAGGCGGCGGGCGGCATCCACGCCCACGGAAGGCTGGGTCTGATCGTCGCGCACCACATATTCCAGCTTGGCGCAATCGCCCACTTTCCAGCCGGCTTCTGCCAGGCGTTCCACGGCCAATTGGGCGGCATTGTTGATCGGAATGCCGAAGGTGGAATAGCTGCCGGTCATCGACAGGGTGGCGCCGATCTTGGCCGGGCAGGCCAAAGCGGGCGCGCTGATGCTCAATCCTGCCGCGGCGATGGCCGCCAGCATCATGTGTTGCTTGGTGATCATTTCATGCCTCCGTTGTTTTTCCGACTGGTTCAGTGTTTTCCCGATATGCAGGCAGGCTCTTACGCCGCCGGCTTCTGATTAATTTCATTCTGGTTGTATCGCATGATGCGGCCATGCGGGCCGTTACGGTCGTTTTCAAGCTGATAGCAATCGCCGGGCGGGCCGCGACGATTATCGGTGACCAGCGCCAGTTCGGCGCGGTCCTCGCGGCTGAGCGCGAAATCGAAAATCTTCAGGTTGCGCGCCAGATGCCGCGTGGAGGTGGCGCCGATGATGCAGCCGGCCACGTTGGGCCGATCCAGCACCCAGCGCACCGCCACTTCGCCGATGCCGACGCCATGGCGCTTGCCCACGCGTTGCAAGGCCGCAAGCAATTCCTGGAACAGCGACCATTCGCCGAATTCGTCGATGATCAATTTGTATTTGGTCCAGGAGCGGTTTTCGAACGGACCTTGCGGTTCGGGCTTGCCCAGCCAGTCTTCCGAGAAGAAGCCGCCCAGCAGATGGCCATAGGTGAGGATTTTAATGCCATTGGCCTGGCAATAAGCATTCATCTTCCAATCCGGGCGACGGTCCACCAGCGAATATTGAATCTGATTGGCGACCACCGGCACGCCGGCATCCACCAACTCGGCTAGATACGCCGTGTTGAAGTTGGTGACGCCGATGCGGGCGATTTTGCCTTGCTGCTGCAAATCCTTCAGCACCAAGGCAGTGTCCACCGCGCCTTTCACGCTCCAATCCCACCAGAAATATTGCACCAGATCGAGTTGCTCCACGCGCAGGCGCTTGAGCGAGCGGTCGATGATGCTGACCACGGCTTGGCGGTTCATGCTGGCGAGCGCGCCGAGATCGGGTACGAATTTGGTATGTACCTGAACCAACGGGGCCAGACTCGGGTGATCGCGGCGGAAATCGCCGATCAATTCTTCCACGCCGATATAATGGTCGGCGCAATCGAAACTGGTGATGCCGGCTTCCACGAAAGCGGCCATATCCTTGATCGCCTGCGGCCGGTCCACCTGGCCATGGCCGCCGGCCAGATGCCAGCCGCCTTTAAGCAGGCGCGATATGCTGTAGCCCGGCGTCAGTTCGATGCGTTCAACCTGGGACAAATCTCAATCCTCCGAAGCGGCGTCAGTCTTTCGGCAAAGGCACGATGGTGGTTTCGGCATGGCTGAAGCGGCGCTTGCCCAGGCGCGTGATGCGAAAGCGGCTGGGGCAATTCGGGTCCGGGCAGGCCACTTCAGCGTCGCTGGTCATCCAGTCGTTCTTGTCGGTCGGGCGCTGCTTGGCTGGCAGCATCGGAATGATTGCGGCCAGGTTATACATGCTGAATCCCTTGCCCTGCGGGAAATGCAGCAATTCGCCGCGCACCTCGAAATAATCGCCCACCTCGCTGTTGCACATCAGCTTGACGCCCGGCGGCGCGACCACTTCCACCCGCAGGTCGTAAAGCTCGAAGCCGTCCGCAATCTCGCCTTTGATCTCGCCGTAGCTCATGCCATTGCCTCAGGCTGCGCGTTCATCGGTATTGGGAAACATCGCATCCCGCGCCAGATCGCAGGAGCGATTGATATCGGCTTCCAGCGCCCGGCGCACGCGGGCGGCATCGCGGCGCTTCAGGCCGGAGAGCAGGGCGACATGGAATTCCGCGCCGCGGCCGCCGCTGGCATCGAAATATTCCGCCGATTTGCGGATGAACGGGCCGATCTGCAGCCACAGGCCTTCGATGATCGGCAACAGCACGGTAGAGCCGGAGAAGCGATAGAAGGTGAAGTGGAAGCGCTGGTTCTGCGCCACGCTCAATTCAGCCTGATCGGCATCGTCGGCGGCGGATTCTTCATCCACCAGGGTTTCCAGCAGCTTGATATCGGCTTTGGTGACGCGGGCGGTGGCCAATTCGGCAGCCAGACCTTCGATGGCGATGCGGGCGCGCCGCAAATCTTCCAGCCTTTCGCGGTCGAAGATCGGCACTCTGGCCGAGCGGTTGGGCAGGGCCTCCAAGGCATTTTCGGCCACCAATTGCCGGATCGCCTCGCGCACCGGCTGGGTGCTGGTGCCGAACAGATCGGCCACTTCCTGGATCTTCAAGGGCTGGCCGGGCTGGAAGCGGCCGCGCATCAGCAGATCACGCAATTGCCGGTGAATGCGGTCCTGCACGGTTTCGCGCTGGATCGGCGTTACGCCTAGATCGGCATAAGAAAGGCTGGACACACCCGAAAGACCGGACAATAGGGCCATGCTTCACCGCCTGGTTTTTCATCTTGCGATGATCTTTGATCAAAGATATCCTACCAAAGACTAGAAGGCTTGGCCAGGGGGTATTTGGCCGGCAACCGAACGGCGGATGCAGCCGGACGGCGGATATATAACGGCAACAGCAGGGCGGCGCGGCGCGATGCTCGAACTCCACGGCGTGGTGAAGGAATTCGGCGGTCTGCGTGCCGTCGACGACGTATCCTTCTCCATTGCGCGCGGCACCATCACCGGCCTGATCGGCCCGAACGGCGCGGGCAAAACCACTCTGTTCAATCTGCTGGCCGGCGCCTATCGGCCCACGGCGGGCGAAATCCGCTTCGATGGCGAGCGCATCGACCATCTGCCGCATTACCGGATTTTCGCGCGCGGCTTGGTGCGCACCTTCCAGATTCCGCGCCCTTTCGGCGAAATGTCGGTACTGGAAAATATGATGCTGGTGCCCAAAAACCAGTTGGGCGAACGCTTCTGGAATACCTGGCTGCGGCCCGGCGCGGTGCGCGCCGAGGAGCGCCGCAACCGCGACAAGGCTCGGGATATCCTGGATTTCGTGGGACTCACGCGGTTGGCCAACGAGCCGGCCCGGGTGCTTTCCGGCGGCCAGCAGAAGCTGCTTGAAATCGGCCGTGCGCTGATGTCGGACCCCAAGATGCTGCTGCTGGATGAACCGGGCGCTGGCGTCAATCCTACCTTGCTGGGCGAAATCGCTGAACGCATCGTGGCGCTCAATCAGCGCGGCATCACTTTCCTGATTATCGAACATAATATGGATCTGGTGATGAATCTCTGCCGGCCGGTGGTGGTGCTGGCTTCGGGCAAATTGCTGATGCAGGGCGATCCATCCGAAGTGCAGCGCGATCCGCGCGTGCTGGATGCCTATTTGGGCGGCGTGCCGGCATGAGCGAAGCCTTGCCATTGAGCATTCAAGACCTAGTGGCCGGCTACGTGCCGGGCATGCCGATCCTGCGCGGCGTTTCCGTGGAATTGCGGCCCAACGAAATAGTCACCGTACTGGGCCCGAATGGCGCGGGCAAATCCACCATGATCAAGGCGATTGCCGGCCTGGTGCCGATCCAGTCGGGCAGGGTGCTGCTGCAGGGCCGCGAGATCACCGGCCGCAAAACCCATCTGCTGGTGCGCGATGGCTTGGCCTATGTGCCGCAGACCGGCAATGTGTTCGTGCGGCTTTCCGTGCAGGAAAATCTGGAGCTTGGCGGCTTCGCGGCCGAGCGCCTGCCGCCCGAGCGGATGGAGCAGATTTTCGCGTTGTTTCCCGATCTGGCGCGCTTCCGCAAGTTGGCGGCCGGCAAGCTTTCCGGCGGCCAGCGCCAGATGGTGGCCGTGGGCCGCGCGCTGATGGCGGGGCCGCAGGTGCTGATGCTGGACGAACCCTCGGCCGGCCTGTCGCCGAAGATGACCGAAACGCTGTTCGCCAAGCTGATCGAAATCCGCGATCAAGGCATCGGCATATTGATGGTGGAGCAGAATGCCAAGGCGGCGCTGGCGATTTCCGATCGCGGCTATGTGCTGGCGGAGGGCCAGCCGCGCTTCGCTGGGCCGGCGCGCGATCTGCTGAACAGCCCGGAAGTGGGCGCGCTCTATCTCGGCGCCGGTACGAGGCTGGCGTCATGATCCAGGTGCTGGTGGATGGCCTGGTGGCCGCGTCTTTCATCGCGCTGGGCGTGATCGGCCTGTCGCTGGTTTACAATATCCTCAATTTCCCGAGCTTCGCCCATGGCGACCATCTTACCATCGGCGCGTATTTCGCGCTGGTGGTGGTGCTGGCCATCGGCACCGCCGGCAGCATCGGCGTGCTTACCTTCGGCTGGCCGGTGATTCTGGCGGCTTTCCTGGCGGCGATCCTCACCGGCCTGGTGGCGCAGATACTGGATCGCGCGATCTATGGCCAGTTGCGGCGCAAGGGCTCGTCGCGCATCACGCTGATCATCGCCTCCTTCGGCGTGGCGCTGATGCTGCGCCATGTGGTGGTGATGTTTTTCGGGCCGGACCCGGTCTATTACAGTTTCGCTATCCAGCCGGCTTTGCGCTTCTGGGGCATCCGCATCACGCCGAACGAACTGGTGGTGTTGGGCGTCACCATCGTGCTGGTGATCTGGCTGCATCTGTTTCTCAGTCGCACCAGGTTGGGCAAGTCGATGCGCGCGGTGGCCGAGAATCCCTCGCTGGCGCGGGTGAACGGCATTGATGTGGATGCCGTGATCCGCTGGACCTGGCTGATCGGTGCGGGTTTGGCCGCCATCGGCGGTGTATTGTTCGGCGTCGCGGTCGGCATGCAGCCTTTCTTCGGCTTCGAATTGCTGCTGCCGATGTTCGCCGCCTTGATCGTCGGCGGCATGACCAATATCTACGGCGCCATCCTGGGCGCTGTGCTGATCGGCATCGCCGAAAGCATCACGGTGAAGTATTTCTCCGCCGAATATCGCCAGGCGGTTTCCTTCCTGGCGGTGATTCTGGTGTTGATGTTCCGCCCCCAGGGCCTGTTCGGGGAGAAGGAATGATGGATATCTTCTCCTATCTG
>JAYSEE010000233.1:0-5718 GCA_041914045.1 Ferrovibrio sp.
ATCGTAGGTAATCACATTGGGCAATCCGGCTTCGCGCGCCGTATAGGCCGCCGCCATCACGCCGGAAGCCGGACCGGACATCACGGTGTTCACCGCCGCTTCGGCCACGATGCCGGCGGCGATGGTGCCGCCATTGCCCTGCATCACCAGCAGATCGCGGCCGAAACCGCGGCGCTTCAATTCGCCATCGAGCCGTTCGATATAGCGATGCAGCACCGGCTGCACCGAGGCATTCACGCAAGCCGTGGTGCCGCGCTCATACTCGCGATATTCGCTGAGCAGGCTATGGCCGGCGGTGATATAGCCATTCGGCCAAAGCTCGGCAGCGATTTCCAGGGCGCGGTTTTCATGCGTCGGATTGATATAGCTGTGCAGGAAGTGGATGACCAAAGCCTCGCAGCCGGCTTCCTTCAATTGCAGCACGGCCTGGCGCACGGCGCCTTCATCCAGCGGCGTTACCACGCCGCCTTCGGCATCCAGGCGCTCCGGCACTTCCAGCCGCCATTGCCTAGGCACCAGCGGCTCGAAACCGCCGGTCAGGCCATAAGGGCTCGGCCGCGTGCGGCGGCCAAGCTCCAGACTGTCGCGGAAACCCTTGGTGGTGATCAAGCCGACGCGCGCCACTTTACGCTCCAGCAGCGCATTGGTGGTCGTGGTGGTGCCATGCACGATGGTGGCCGTATCGGCCAGCGCGATGCCGGCTTTCTCCAGGGCGGAGAGCACGCCGAAGGCTTGGTTATCCAGCGTGGTGGGCACCTTCGACAAGGCGACTTTGCCCGATTGCGGTTCGATGCCGATCAGATCGGTAAAGGTGCCGCCAACATCAATGCCGACGATCCAGCCAGACGCCATGGCACCCTCACACTTGCAGGAAAGCGGCGCGCACTTCGGTGTCGCGCATCAAATCGGCCATCGCCCCGGAATAACGGATGCGGCCCTTCTCCACGATATAGGCGCGATCTGCCACCATCTCGGAAAAATGCAGATTCTGTTCGGACAGCAGCACCGCCAAACCCTCGCGCTTCAACTCGCGAATGGTATTCGCCATCTGCTCCACGATCACCGGCGCCAAGCCTTCCGAAGGCTCGTCGAGCAGGATCAGGCGCGGATTGCCCATCAAGGTGCGGGCGATGGTCAGCATCTGCTGTTCGCCGCCGGACATGCGGCCGCCCGGGCGATCCTTCATGCGGCCGAGATTGGGAAACAACTCGAACAGGCGTTCCGGCGTCCAGGTCGGTGCGCCTTCGCGCGACGGTTGACGACCGACTTCCAGATTCTCCATCACCGTCAAATCCGTGAAGATGCGGCGCTCTTCCGGCACATAGCCGAGGCCCGCGCGGGCGATGCGATGCGGCGACATGCGCTCGATGGCCTTGCCCTCGAATTCGATCTTGCCGGCGGCCGGCTGCACCAGACCGATGATGGATTTCATCGTGGTGGATTTGCCAGCGCCATTGCGGCCGAGCAGCACAACCACCTCGCCGTTATTGGCCTCCAGCTCCAAATCGAACAGGATATGCGCGCGGCCGTAAAAGCTGTTGAGGCCCGATATTTTCAACATCAATGCGCCTCCGCGAATACGGCACCGGAGCCGAGATAGACTTTCTGCACTTCCGGGTCGGCGCGCACCGCGCTGGGCTCGCCTTCGGCGATCAGCCGCCCGCGATTGAGCACGATGATGCGGTCGGCATGGGCGAAAACCACATCCATGTCATGCTCGGTGAACAGCACGGCGATATTGCCCGCCCGCGCTAGCTTGGCGGTCAGCTCCATCAGGGCCAGGCGTTCGCCTGGGGCCATGCCGGCGGTGGGTTCGTCCATCAGCAGCAGGCGCGGATTATTGGCAAGCGCCACGGCCAGCTCCACCCGCTTGAGATCGCCATAGGCCAGAATGCCGCAGGCGCGCTCGGCCTGATCCGCCATGCCGACGCGTGCCAGCAACGCCATCGCTTCGTCGCGATACTGCATATTGGCCGGCTTCCAGAACCGCATCAGGCCATGATGATGCGACAGCAAGGCCATCTGCACATTTTCGCGCACCGTCATGGAATTGAAGGTGGCGGTGATCTGGAACGTGCGGCCGACGCCCAGCCGCCAGATATCGCGCGGCGCCATGCCCACCAGCGAACGCTCGCCCAGGAAGACGCTGCCGGCATCGGGGCGCAACTGCCCGTTCAGCATGTTGAAGCAAGTGCTCTTGCCGGCGCCATTGGGGCCGATCAGCGCCAGCAATTCGCCGGCGGCGACCGAGAAGGAAACATCCTGCACCGCCTGCACGCCGCCGAAGGATTTGCTCAGGCCGGAAACCGTCAACACGCTCATGCCGCCACCTCATCGGCCTTGGATGAAGCCCGCAGCCGCCCATAGGCGATCTTGGCGAAGCCGGCCACGCCGGCCGGGAAGGCCAACACCATCACCAAAACCGTGATGCCGAGTATGGCTCGCCAGTATTCGGTGTTGCGCGCGATTTCATCCTGCAGCCAGGTGAACAACGCCGAACCGACGACCGGCCCGGTCAAGGTCTGCACACCGCCCAGCAGCACCATCACCAAGCCATCGACGGAGCGCGAGATCGCCAGGGTTTCCGGCGAAATACTGCCCTTCGAGAAAGCATAGAGCCCGCCGGCCAGGCCCGTGACCGCGCCGGCCAGCGCGAAACCGTACCATTGGAAGCGGCGCAGATCTATGCCGATGGCATCCACGCGCAGCGGAGAATCGCGGCCGGCGCGCAGCACATAACCGAACGGCGCATGCACGATCCGCCAGAGCAGGATCACGCAGCCGGCGCAGATGGCGAGCGCCAGCAGATAGAACACGGTTTTATCCTTCGCCCAACCGCTGGGCCAGATGCCGATCAATCCGTTGGAGCCGCCGGTGAAAGCATCCCACTGGAACACCACCGACCAGGCGATCTGCGCGAAAGCCAGGGTGAGCATGGCCAGATACACGCCCGACAACCGCACGCAGAACCAGCCGAACAGCAGCGCGCCCAATCCCGCCACAACGGGCGAACCGATCAGCGCCAGTTCCATCGGCCATTTCAGTTTCAGGAACAGCAGCGCCGCGCCGTAGCAGCCGAGGCCGAAATAAGCAGCATGGCCGAAGCTCACCATGCCAGCCGGCCCCATCAGGAAATGCAGCGCGGCGGCGAAAACCGCGAAGATGGCGATATCGACGAACAGCACCAGCAGGTAATCGTCTCCCGCCAGCGGAAAAGCGGCAAGCAGCAGCACGAGGCCGACCGTGACCGCCCAGAAGGCCTTGTTCAGCGGATGCATCAGCGGCTCCACCGTGGCCGCGCCGCGTTGATTGCCTTGCGGTTTGCCCAGCAAGCCCCAGGGCCGCACCACCAGCACGATAGCCATCACGATGAATTCCACCACCAAGGTCAGCTTGCTGAAGCTGAACACCGTGTCGAACACCGTCACGTCGCCGATGCCGATGCAGAAGGCCTTGATCTGCGCGATCAGCAAAGCGGCCACGAAAGCGCCGCCGATCGAGCCCATGCCGCCCACCACCACGATCACGAAAGCATCGGAAATCGTGGTGACATCCAGCATCAACTGCGCCGGCTCGCGCGGCAATTGCACCGCGCCGCCCAGGCCGGCCAGGAAAGCGCCGAGAAAGAAGACGCTGGTGAACAGCCAAGCCTGATTCACGCCCAAAGCGCCCACCATCTCGCGGTCCTGGGTTGCGGCGCGCACCAGCGTGCCCCAGCGGGTGCGGTTGAGCAGCAGCCAAAGCAGGCCCAAGACGACAGGACCGATCACGATTAGCAGCAAATCATATTGCGGAAAGCGCTTGCCGAGGATTTCCACCGCGCCGCGCAGGCCGGGCGCGCGCGGCCCCAGCAGATCTTCCGCGCCCCAGATATAAAGCGCCGCATCCTTGATGATCAGCACCAGCGCGAATGTACCCAGCAGTTGGAACAATTCAGGCGCGCGGTAAATGCGCCGTAAAACCAGAATCTCGATCAAGGCGCCGATCAGGCCGACGGCTATGGCGCCCAGCAGAACCGCGCTCCAGAAACCGATGATGCTGCCCCGCCCGAACAGGCCGACGAATGTGTAAGCCAGGTAGATGCCCAGCATGAAAAGCGAACCATGAGCGAAGTTCACGATCCGGCTGACGCCGAAGATGATCGACAGCCCGGCCGCCACCAGAAACAGCGAGGATGCGCCGGCAAGGCCGTTCAGGAATTGAATGACGATGTTGGCTAGCATCAGGGGCGGTATCCGTTTCTTTAAGAGGCGGAGCAATCGCCCGCCGGTTTGGACCGGCGGGCGATATCGGTAAAATCAGTTGGCGGGACGCATCTTCTTCACGTCGTCATCCGAAGGCAGGAACTTGGCGCCGTCGGCGTAATACCAATCGACCATAACGCCCTTGCCGTCCTTGAGGGCGAGCTTGCCCACATAGGCGCCCATGGTGGACTGATTGTCCTGCGGGCGATAAACGACCTTGCCGACCGGGGTCATGTGCTCCAGGCCCTTCATGGCGTCGACCAGTTTTTCAGTATCGAGCGTACCGGCCTTCTTGATCACGGCCGCCGCGCTCTGCACGGTGGAATAGCCGACGATGGAGCCCAGGCGCGGATAATCCTTGAACTTGGCCTGATAGGCATTCAGGAAGGCGGTATGCTCCGGGGTCTTGATGTCCTGCCAGGGATAGCCGGTGACATACCAGCCTGCCGGCGTTTCATCCTTCAGCGGATCAAGATATTCCGGCTCGCCCGCCAGCAGGTTGAAGACCGGCTTGCCCTTGAACAGATCGCGGGTGTTGCCCTCGCGCACGAACTTGGCCAGATCGGCGCCGAACAGCGACGAGAAGATCGCATCCGGCTTGGCGGCCGCGATGGCATCCACCACCGCGCCGGCTTCGATCTTGCCGAGCGGCGGGGCCTGCTCGATCACGAATTCCACGCCGGGCTGCTTTTCCTGCATCAGCTTCTTGAAAGCGGCAGTGGCGGCCTGGCCGTATTCGTAATTCGGATACACGATGGCCCAGCGCTTCTTGTTCAGCTTCACCGCATCGGGCACCAGCATCGCGGTCTGCATGTAGGTTGAAGCGCGCAGGCGGAAGGTGTAGCGGTTGCCCTGATCCCAGACGATCTTGTCGGTCAGCGGCTCGGCGGCGATGAACAGAACCTTCTTCTCCTTGGCGAAGCTGGCGACCGCCAGGCCCACATTGGAGGGGAAAGTGCCGATCAGGAAGCTCACCTTCTCGCGATTCACCAATTCTTCCGCCACACGCACGGCATCGCCCGGCTGGCCGTTATCGTCGCGGCTGACGATTTCCAGCTTCTTGCCGAGCAGGCCGCCGGAGGCATTGATCTGCTCTACGGCCAACTCCCAGCCCTTCTTGTAGGGCTCGAGGAAGGCGGCGAAATTCTTGTAGGAATTCATTTCGCCGATCTTGATGGTGTCCTGCGCCGAGGCCGTGCCGGCGCCGCCGGTCAACGCAGCCGCCAGGGCGACGCCGAATACTGCCTTGATACCCCGTTTCATCGTGAAACCTCCTGTTTGGTGTGGATGGACGACAATCAGCAATTAAATCTTCAACGCAAACCGTCCTCGCCTTTGATTTCGGAGGCGAGCAATCCGCCGACCCGATAATGCGGGCGGCCGCCGGAACTCATGGCGAGGATGTAGACGATCTCGTCGGCCTTGGGGCCGTCGGTCACGCCGATCTCGTAAGCATCGAAATGACTGCGCACAT
>JAYSEE010000234.1:0-5706 GCA_041914045.1 Ferrovibrio sp.
CGGTACGCGGCGGCACTTCCTGGGGCGGCGCGCGGCGCAAAGGCGGGCAGGGCGGCTTTGTCGAAGATCTCGCCCATGAATTCCGCATTCCGCTGGTCAATCTGATCGACGGAGCCGGCGGCACCGTCACATCAATGCGCCGTCGCGGCTATTCGGTTTTCCCTGGGGTCGATGGTTTCGAGCGTTCTGTGCAGTTGCTGGGCGAGGTGCCGGTGGTTTCGGCCGTGTTGGGAACCGCGGCCGGCGGCCCGGCTGGGCGCGCGATCCTCTCGCATTTTTCGGTGATGATACGCGGCACCAGCCAGATTTTTGCCGCTGGCCCCCCGGTGGTGAAGCGGTCGCTTGGCCAGGATATAGATAAGGAAGACCTCGGCGGCGCCGGGGTAACGGTGGATACGGCAGGAACCATCCATAATGCCGCCGCCAACGAGCAGGAAGCATTCGAGCAGATTCATCGCTTTCTGTCTTTCATGCCGAGCAATGTGTGGCAATTGCCGCCGCAAACGGAATGCGGCGATCCTGCCGATCGGCGGGATGAAGGCTTGCTCTCGATTGTGCCGCGCAAGCGCACGCAGGCTTACAATATGCGTCGCTTGATCGAGATGGTTGTGGACAAGGGCTCGATTTTCGAGTTGCAGCCGACCTATGGAAAGTCCGTCATCACCTCGCTTGCCCGTTTGGAAGGCAATGTGGTTGGCATCGTTGCCAACAACCCGATGCATCTAGGCGGCGCGATGGATGTGAAATCCGCGCGCAAGCAGATACATTTCATGGAATTGTGCGACACGTTCCACATTCCCTTGATCTTCCTGGTTGATGTTCCAGGCTTCATGGTTGGCTTAGAAGCTGAGAAAGCGGCCACGCTGCGCGAAGGCATGCGGGCCGTTTATGTGGCAGGCCAGCTTACGGTTCCCACGATCACCTTGGTGATCCGCAAATGCTACGGCATGGCAGGCATGGCCACCTGCAATAAAAACGGGTTCGATTTGAAACTGGCTTGGCCTTCGGGCGAGTGGGGCTCGCTTCCTGTGGAAGGCGGCGTTGCCGCGGCATTCCGGCGGGACATCGAAGCTGCTGCCAATCCGAAGCAACGCGAGCAGGAACTGGAAGCCGAGTTGCGCCAGTTGGCGTCTCCGTTCCGTACCGCCGAAGCATTCGCTGTCGAGGAGGTGATTGATCCCCGCGACACGCGGCCGATTCTGATCGACTTCATCCGATTGAGCCGCGAACGGCTTTCCACCACGCTCGGCCCGAAGCTGCGCAGCGGCGTGGGGCCCTGATTGTTTGGCGTTTCAGTGCATGTGTTTACAAAATCAACCTAAAATACAACGCAATGGGAGAAACGGGATGACGATGCATATCAAGACGAACTTGGCCGCTTTGGCCGTGGGTATGGGGCTGATCTCTGCGGGCGGCGCATTCGCGCAGGATCGCATCGCTTATGGATCGACCGCGATTGAATCGGTTCACTATACTTATGCGGTGTCTGCGGCAAAGGCGATCAACGAAACCGCCGGCAGCAAGATGAATGTCACCGTTATTGCCACCGGCGGCGCCGTCGATAATCTCGCCCGTCTTGCTCGCGGGCAGATTCAGATGGGCCTGGGTACTTTCGAAACCGTGTATCAGGCCTATCGCGGCATCGACAAATTCGAAGGCAAGGCCCAGCCCAAGCTGCGCAGTCTTTGGGTGCATTCCTTGGCGATTCAATCCTATATCGTTCGCACGGATTCCGGCGTGAAGGATCTGGCCGGTTTGTCGGGCAAGAAGTTCACAGCAGGCCAGCGCGGCTCTGCTACAGAAAATATGGTGCAGCAGATTCTCGCGGCAATTGATGTCAAGCCGGATTATTTCGTGGCGACTCTGTCGGATGCCGTGGAGGCGGTGCGCAACAATCGCTCCATCGGCTATGTGAAGGCCGGCAGCGGGTTGGGCCTGGATGGCACCACGCTCGAGTTGAAAACGCTCACGCCGATCAATGTGCTGAGCTTCTCGCCGGAGCAGGTCAAGACCGTGCAGAGCCGGTTCCCCTTCGTGACTTTCGTCACCACCAAGCCGGGCGATATCGAAGGCGTGGGCGCGGTGACGATGCCTATTCAGTCGATCGGCGAATTCGCCTACAGCGACACGCTGACGGATGCGCAGGTGGAGACCATTCTTGATGGCATCATCAAGGGCCAGGCGATCCAGGGCGCGGCATTCCCGGAAGTCAAGACTATGAATATCGCCGAAAGCACAATGAAGGGCACTTTGGTGCCGCTGCATAAGGGCGCGGTGAAATTCTACAAGAAGATGGGCGTGTCGGTTCCGGACAACCTGATTCCGCCGGAAGCAAAATAAAGTCGACAAACCTCGGCATAAAGAACCGCAAGTAGCGCGGTTCAAGAATAGGGAGAGAGCCAGTGATCGAGAAAGACGCCTTCGCCGAAGCCCCGCCGCCTGCTGCCAAAAGTGCGGCGATAGGCTGGCTTCTGACGATACTGGCTCTCACCTTTGTTGCATTTCAGATTTATACGGCAGGCTTCGGTCAGTTTCCTCCGCTGATTCAGCGAAGCGTGCATGTCGGCCTTGCCATCGGCGTTGTATATTTAGGGGTTGCCGGTGAAGCCGAGCTGCTTTCGCGCCGCTGGCTTATGGCTGTTTTGGCGGCATTGGTGCTGATTGTCTGCGGCTATCTTGTTGTGCATGACGAGCGCATAACTAATGAAATCGCTGTGGAGATTAGGCCGGAGGAGATCGTTCTCAGCCTGATCCTCCTCGTGCTGATCCTCGATAGCGCGCGCCGTTCCACCGGTTGGATTCTGCCTATCATGGTCTTGGCCATGCTGGGCTACACATTGTTCGGCGACCGTCTCGCGGGCGACTGGGGGCATCCGGGTTTTGCGCTCGATTTCATGCTGGAGCAGCTTTATCTCAGCACGGAAGGCATTTGGGGCACGGTAACCGGGCTTTCCGCCAGCCTTATCGCCATTTTCATTATTTTCGGCTGCTTCCTGCTGGCGACTGGCGCTTCCGAAACTTTTATGAAGATTGCCTTGATCGTATCCGGCCGCTCGCCGGGCGGCGCTGCGAAAGTGGCCAACATTGCCAGTGCGATGTTCGGCATGATCAATGGCGCGGCCGTTGCCAATGTGGCGACGGTGGGCAATTTCACCATCCCGATGATGCGTCGTCTTGGCTATCGCCCGGCTTTTGCCGGCGCCGTGGAAGCCACGGCATCGTCTGGCGGCCAGATTACGCCGCCGGTGATGGGCGCGGGCGCCTTCATTATGGCGGAATTGCTGCGGTTGCCGTATCTGGCAATCGCCGCGGCAGCCGTAATCCCCTCCTTTTTGTTTTATGTTTGCATCTGGGCGTCCATTGATGTGGAGGCGCGCCGGGAAAACATGAAGCCGGTCGATAAGGCGGATATTCCGAAATGGCGGGATGTGCTCAATTTCCGCGAAGCCTTCCCGTTGGCAGCGACGATATTGGTGATGGCCGGCGCCATGTATAGCGGCCGATCCGCCAGCCTGGCGGCTTTCCTGGCCATTGTCACCAACGTGTCGCTCTATCTGGTTTTGGGACCGATGGATTGGCCGTCGCTGAAAGATCGCCTCCGCCGCGTCTTGGAAGGCGCGAAGATGGGCGCGCGCAATGTCGTCAGTCTGGTGTCGCTGCTGGTTTGCGCGCAGATCATTTTGTCGCTGATCGGTTTTACCGGCGTCGGCATCAAGCTCAGCGAATTGATCCTCAGCGTCGGCGGCACTCAAGGCATGGCCGTCACGGTCGGGCTGGTGATGATGGTGGCGCTGATCCTTGGCATGGGCATGCCGACGACAGCAGCCTATCTGCTGGCTGCGGCAGTATGCATTCCGCCCATGATATCCCTGGGATTGCAGCCGCTCTAGGCGCATTTCTTCGTGTTTTACGGCGCTTTGCTGTCGGCGCTTACGCCGCCGGTATGCACGGCGGTTTATACGGCGGCGGTTATCACCCGTACGCCATGGTGGCCGATTGCAGTGGAGAGCATGAAGTTGGCCATTATGAAGTTCGTGCTGCCGTTCTATTTCATCTTCAGGCCGGAAATATTGCTCAACGGCAGCAGCTTCGAGATCGCTCGCGTTCTGGTCGTCGGCGTCGTGGCTTCGATATTATTTGCTATCGCGACCGGCGGCTTTCATCGCCGGCCAATATCCATGCCCATCAGGCTTCTGCTCGGGGCAATAGCCCTCAGCACGGTGGATCCCGGCTGGCTGACCGATATCGTCGCCATCGCCGCGTTGCTGGGCGTATGGGGATGGCATCGTTTGCCGGTGGCGGCCAAGGCCTGAGATAAACGGCAGCGCGCATCATGCTCTGGCGACTCATGCTGTTATGCTGGGGGTTTGCCTCGCTGGCGGCATTCGGGCAGTGGCAATGGGCTGCCTATATCGGCGGCTTTATCCTGGCGCTTTGCCTGATATTGGGCGCACGCCATATAAGCAGCGCGGCGCGGCTGCTGATAACAGGCCTTATTGCAGGAACGATCCTGCTGCTGTGGCAGACCGGCTTGCAGGCATTGAAGATCAGCCTGTTGCAGGCAATCGTATTCGCCGCCTTCATTCCCACCGCACGGCTGATGCGTGCGGCGGCCTACCATGATCCGGCCATTATTCGCATCCGGCGCAATTTCCGCCGGATGAGCGTGCAAACACGGGCGAGTTGGGTGCTGTATGCGGCAAACGCTCTGAGCGCGGTGTTGTCGATCGGCGCTTTCGCCGTATTGGCCCCGCTGTTTCCGCGCAACGATCCTGAACAGAAGCAGCGTCTGGCCCAGATTGCGCTGATGGGAGGCGGCCTTTCGGTCTTATGGTCGCCATTCTTCGTGGCGCAAGCCTTCGTGGCGCATGGCTATCCGTCCCTGGCTATTTGGCAAATCGCACTGGCTGGGTTCTGCGTTTCTTTGATCGGTCTGATTATTGCCAGCATCATCAACCGCTTGCACGATGTAAAAAGCGCATTGGCGACTGTGATGCCGGCATTGGGCACTTTGCTGCTGCCGCTGGTATTCGCCATCGCGACTATCGTCCTGCTCAATCGTTTCGGCGGCTACGGCAATATACAAGCCATGGTGTTGTCGATTCCGCCTCTGGCCTTGCTGGCGGCTTGGCTGCGTCGGCCGACGCATCTGCTCAGTATTTTTCGACAGGCGCCGCGCTGGCTGGGCGGCATGGTCGAGGATATCGGGGTGATCGTTTTGGCGATCCTGTTCAGTGCAACATTGCAGCAATCGGCTTTTGCGGGCGCCGCCGGCGATTGGGTGAGCCAGATGGGTTTGCCGCCGATGGCGGTTCTAGCCGCGGCTTTTCTCGTCATGGTTTGCTTGGAAGTGGCTGGGCTGCATCCAATTCTCTGCGCCACTTTGGCGCTTCAAATTACGCACACGGTTTCGGGGCAGGTATCCGATCTGCTGGCCGCTATGGTGATCCTGGTGGCTTGGTCGTTCGGTTCGGTCAGCTCCTATTCCGGCCTGCTGCCATCTATTGCGGCGGTTACCTTCGATGTAGCGAAGCATCGGTTGGTGTATGGCCGAAACCTGATTTATGTGGGCTCCGGCGTGGTGCTGGTCTGCAGCCTTTTGGCCATTCTATCGTTGCGATAGGGAAGGAAAGAATATGAGCGTCCGCACATTATCGAAGCTTCTGGTTGCCAATCGCGGGGCTGCGGCGATCCGGGTGATCCGCA
>JAYSEE010000235.1:0-5647 GCA_041914045.1 Ferrovibrio sp.
TCTGGGCGATGGCTTGTTTCCTGCGGCCGAATATCTCGGTCAAGGCGGCGCTTTCGGCATCGGCTCCGACAGCCATGTGAGCAGCGATCCGGCCGAGGAATTGCGCCTGCTGGAATACGGCCAGCGGCTGACCACACGGCAGCGCAATGTGCTGGCGGGCGGCCCTGGCGGCTCGACCGGACAACGCCTGTTCGATGCCGCGCGCAAGGGCGGCGCGCAGGCGCTGGGCCAGAAGATGGGGCTGCTGGCCCCAGGCTATCGCGCCGATTTCGTGGTGCTGGATGCCGATGCGCCCAGCCTGTTCGGCCGGCGCGGCGATGCGCTGTTGGATGGCTGGATTTTCGGCGGCGGCGACAATCCGGTGCGCGAGGTTTATATGCGCGGCCGCCGCATGGTGAGCGAAGGCCGCCATATCCGCGCCGACGAAATCGCCCGCAGCTACCGCGCGGCCTTGAAAGGGCTGGCTGCTCTTATTTAGCCTGCAAAAAATCCAACGCGCCATCGCCGGCGCAGAAAGCTATCAGCCGGCGCATGAAGGCTTCGCCCTCGGCCACTTGCGAAAGTTCGATATATTCATCGGGCTTATGCGCCTCGCGGATATTGCCGGGGCCGCAGACCACGGTGGGTATATCCGCCAGATCGAAAATGCCGGCTTCCGTGCCGTAGGCTACCGCATGGGTATCGTTCTGGCCGGCGAGCTTGAGCACCAGCTGTTCGGCGAGGCTGGCGGCCTTGGGCAGGAAGGGCGGCACATGCGCCACGATCCTGGTATCCACCGCCGCGCCCGGATGGATGCGCCGCATCTCCGGCAGAACGCTTTCCGCCACGAAGCGGTTGAAGGCATCCACCACGGCAAGATCATGCTCGGGCCGCACCGCGCGCACATCCCATTGGAAATGGCATTCCTTGGCCAGGATATTGCGCGCCGTGCCGCCATGGATCTGGCCCACCGTGATGGTGGTGTGCGGCGGCTCGAAACGCGGCTCGGCATGTTCGGGCCGGCGGTATTCGCGCTGCAGGCGGTTCAGCTCGACCACCATTTCGGCGGCATATTGGATGGCGTTCACGCCCTGATGGGTGGCGCTGGAATGCGCCTCCAGGCCATGCACCGAGGTGTTGCAGGCGCAGACGCTTTTATGCGCATTGACCACCTGCATCTCGGTGGGTTCGCCCACGATGGCAAGCGCCGGACGCGGCCCGCCATGCTTGATGAAATCGACGATGCCATGCACGCCCAGACAGCCGATTTCCTCATCGTAGGAAAACGCGAAATGCAGCGGCACGCGCAAAGGCCGCGCCAGCATTTCGGGCAGCAGCGCCAGCGCAATGGCGATGAAGCTTTTCATATCGGATGTGCCGCGGCCATAGAGCCGGCCGTTGCGTTCGACCACCTTGAACGGATCGGAGGACCAATCCTGGCCATCCACCGGCACCACATCGGTATGGCCCGACAGGATGACGCCGCCGACCTCGCGCGGCCCGATCGTGGCGTAGAGATTGGCCTTGCCGCCCGTGGCATCGTAGATTTTCTGCGACGCAACGCCATGGCCGGCGAGATATTCGGCCACGTCGTCGATCAGGGCGAGATTGGAATCACGGCTGGTGGTATCGAAGCCGCAGAGGCGTTCGATCCAGGCTTGGGAGATCGGGTTGCTCATTGCCCCATCATAGGGGCAAGGCAGGCCGGAATGAAACAGCCAAAAGGCTCCAAGGTCCGAACCCTAGGGCCTCGATAAGCCTAAACCAGCAAGTTGGCGATGCCGCCGGTCTGCTTGCCGGTCTGCTTCACGATCTGGTCGCGGATATCCTCGGCGATCTCTTTTTCCAGCGCCGCCCGCTTCTCGGGCTCCATGGCATTCAGATCGTCTTCCGACATGCCCTTGCTCTTGAGAATCTGCTCGCGCAACCGCTCGGCCACCGACATGCGGGCATAGTCGAGAAACTGCTCTTCGCTGGAGGACGCGCCGGCGGATTGCCCGGTCGCGCCGGATTGCCCAGTCGCGCCGGATTGCGCCGGCTGTTCCGCCGCCGGTTTGACTGCGCTCAGGAAACTCTGCGCCAGGCTGGCTATGCCCGAGGCCGCGACGCTGACGCCCAATATCGACATGCTGCATCTCCAATGCATGCGGCCGCGCTGCGCGGCCTGCTGCATGGCTTGGAGCAACCTCCATGCCAGCCGGAAAAATCCTGGAATGATGCGGAATATAGCAAGCCGGCCGACCTGCTAGGGCTGCCCTGCGGCAGAATCTGCCGGGGCGGTTTTACCGGTTAGCGGTCGATATGGCCGAGGTCGCGGCCCGGATCCATGCGGTCGCGCACCAATTGCTTCAGGGTTTTCGCATCGGGGAAGCCGCCATCGCGCTTGCGCTCCCAGATCGGCTCGCCGTCATACTCGATGCGGAATACGCCGCCGGTGCCGGGCTGCAAGGCAACCTCGGCCAAATCCTCGCCGAAAGTAGAGAGCAGTTCCTGCGCCATCCAGCCGGCGCGCAGCAGCCATTGGCATTGCGTGCAGTAAACGATGACGATACGTGGGCCCGGACGCGGATTCTGCGATGCCGCCAAGCTCAGCCCTCGACCTGGCGGGCATTGGCGCCGCCGCCGATCATGGTCATGAATTCCTGCCGGGTGCGCGGATCCTCGCGGAACATGCCGAGCATGCGGCTGGTGACCATGGTGACGCCCGGCTTGTGGATGCCGCGCGTGGTCATGCATTGATGCGCCGCCTCGATCACCACGGCCACGCCGCGGGGCTGCAGCACGGTCTGGATCGTATTGGCGATCTGCGCCGTCAGCTTTTCCTGAATCTGCAGGCGCTTGGCATAAACCTCCACCACGCGGGCCAGCTTGGAAATGCCCACCACGCGCTTGCCCGGCAGATAGGCGACATGGGCCTTGCCGATGATCGGCACCATGTGATGCTCGCAATGGCTTTCCAGCCGGATATCGCGCAACACCACCATCTCGTCGTAGCCGTCGGTCTCCTCGAAGGTGCGCTCCAGCATCTGCACCGGATCTTCGGTATAGCCGGCGAAGAATTCCTCATAGGCGCGGGCCACGCGTTCGGGCGTGCCGAGCAGGCCTTCGCGCTCGGGATCGTCGCCGGCCCAACGAATCAGCAGCTTGATCGCGGCTTCCGCCTCGTCGCGGCTGGGACGCTTCACCTTCACGACATCGCCAGCCTTGCTGAACTTCTCTACCTTACCGGTCACTGTACGAGACATATCGTTCACCGTTGCTCTCCGCCGCCAGAGGAATTGCGCTTGATACGCTGTTCCGGCGGCCCTGGATCAATTTCCAATCAATTCAGCCGGCGCGCTTCATGCGGGCTGTCGAGCGAAAAAGCCGGAATCGCCACATCGAACATGGCGCCGGATTTATCGACCATCAGATAGCTGCCGACCATGAAGCCAGACGGGGTGGGCAGCGGAGTACCGCTGGTATATTCGAAACTGTCGCCGGGCTCGAGCACCGGATGTTCGCCCACCACGCCGGGGCCGCGCACTTCCTGAATCCGGCCGCGCGCATCGGTGATGCGCCAATAGCGGCTTTCCAGCTTCAGCGTCATTTCGCCGCGATTTTCGATGCGCACGTTATAGGCCCAGACGAAATAGTTTTCGTCCGGCGAGGATTGCTCCTCCAGAAAGATCGGCCGCACCGTGATGGCGATGCCATGTGTGGTTTCGGAATACATGGGGAGAATATTAGGAGCATGACCGGGAATGTCCACCCCGGGCATGCCACGCTCGGTCGGCGCAAGCCCGCTCGCGAAAAATCGCGGCCCCCCCAAAAAGCCAATGTCCCAAAAAACCAACGGCCGCTCCGGTTGCCCGGAACGGCCGTTTTGCTTAAGCGATGCTTCTGCGCGTATTACTTGCGCAGGAAGATTTCGGCGCGGCGGTTTTCGTCGTTGCGCTCGCCATCGGCGGTCGGCACGCGCGGACGGCTTTCGCCGAAGCCGGCGGTCTGGATCGCGCTGCCGGCAATGCCCTTGGCAACCAGGTAATCCGCCACCGACTTGGAACGGCGCTCGGACAGACGCTGGTTATAGACATCCTTGCCCGAACGGTCGGTATGGCCTTCAACCACGATGCGGGTCATGCCCGTGGAGCGGTAGTCGGCGATGGCGCGATCAAGCACCTGCGAGGCCACCGGGCTGATGTCCGACTTGTCGAACGCGAAGAACACCACGTAGGTCTCCGGCAGACGGGCCGGCGGCGGGGGCGGCGGAGCCTGCACGGCCGGAGCCGGCGGCGGCGGGGGCGGCGGCGGGGGCGGCGGGGCCACGGCGGCCACCGGAGCCGGCTTCGGAGCCGGAGCGCCGAAGCGGTAGGTCATGCCCACCATCACGGTATGCTGGGAATTGTCGGCCTTGGCATAGCTGCCGGGCACGTTGCTGTCGAACTTCGGGTTGCCGCCGGTGATATAGCGATAATCCGCGCCGATCAGGATGTTGTCGGTGATCTCGAAATTGGCGCCGAGAATGCCCTGCACGGCCGGCACCCAGGCATTGTCGTCGACATTCACGTTGCCGAAGCGGCCATCCGCGGCGAAGTTCATCGCGCCGACGCCGAAACCAACATAAGGCACGAAGCGGCCCATGCCGGCGAAATCATACAGCACGTTGGCCATGGCGCCCCAAGACTTCAGGTCGCCGGAGCTGGCGGTGCCGCCGATGTCGTTCTGGCGGTGCGAGAGTTCGCCTTCCACGCGGACATCGCCGAAGCCATAGCCGACCTTGCCGAGAGCGGCCCAGCCGGTGTCGACATCGAAATTGCTGGTGGCGGCAACGCCGTTCACGTCGCCGTCGGCGACCCAATTCGCGCCGCCGGCCAAACCGGCATACCAACCGTTGGTCTGAGCAGCGGCCGGCTGAGCAGCCAGCGCAAGCAGCGCAGCACCGGCAAACAGGGCAACACGCATCGTCATAATCCTCTCCTTCACACTACAAAGAGCTTCGCCCGACCCGATGGCAGCGGGCAAAAAAACGCCGCAGCCCGACCGGGACTCCAATTCCGTTACCACACTAGCAGAAAGACCGGGCCCTTGGAAAAGCCAAAAGCCGATAGTCTGCTTATATTTCCACCCGGTGGCCGAAGCGCAACAAACCCCGCGCCGCGGCAGGGACCCGCCCTCACCCTATGGTTGCCAGGGCCTGGCGGAAATCCTCGGTCACGTCCAGCGGGTCCTCCAGACCGACGCTCATGCGCAACATGGCATCGGAAATCCCCAGCCGGGCGCGCTCCTCGGCCGGCAACCGCTGATGCGTGGTGGTGGCCGGATGGGTGATCAGGCTTTTGGAATCGCCGAGATTATTGCTGATATCGACCAGTTTCAGGGCATTCAGCAGCTTGAAGGCGGCCGCTTTGCCGCCCTTCACTTCGAACGCGATCATGTTGCCGGGGCCGCGCATCTGCCGCTGCGCCAACTCGTATTGCGGGTGAGACTTCAACCCAGGATATAGAAGTTTAGCGATGCCGGGATGATCCTTCAGCCCTTCGGCCACCTTGGCCGCGTTCTCCACATGGCGGGCCACCCGCAATTCCAGGGTTTCCAGACCCTTGAGCATCACCCAGGCGTTGAACGGGCTGAGCGCCGGGCCGGTATGGCGCAGATAGGGGGTCAGCTCCTGCTCGACGAATTCCTT
>JAYSEE010000236.1:0-5628 GCA_041914045.1 Ferrovibrio sp.
GCCTGTATCGGCGGGACCCCGCCGCCTGGCGCGCCGGCTATGCCCGCGCCGAAGTCAGCGCGGCGCAGCCCGGCGAGGATCGCCTGCAAGCGGCGCAGCGCCTGGATATGGCCGATTGGCTGCCCAACGATCTGCTGCTCAAGGCGGATCGCTGCCTGATGCGCCATGCGCTGGAAGGCCGCACGCCGTTTCTGGATTGCGGCGAGCCCAGCAGCGCCGGATTATCGGCTTTCGGCTTCGGCCTGGCCGGCAAGTTGAAGCTGATCGATGGGCGCGGAAAATATCTGCTGCGGCAATGGCTGGCCCGGCATCTGCCCGAGGCCGAGCCGTTTTCGCGCAAACGCGGCTTCACCGTGCCGGTGGGGCAATGGATGGCGCGCCAGGGCGGCAAGCTGGCACCGCTGGTGGCCGCCCAGCTCGGCGTGGTGGAATGCTTCCGGCCCGAGGCAGTGCGGGCGCTGTTTGCATCCGGCGCGGAAAAACACGCCGCCGCCGCCTGGTCGGTCTTGTTCTACGCGCTTTGGCACCAACATCATGTTTTAGGCAAGCAAGCGGAAGGCGATGCCTTCGCTCTGCTGGCCGCATAGGAGAGCATCATGGCTTACGATCTGCTGCTGCGTCATGGCATGGTGGCGACGCCGAATGGCATCGAGACAACGGATATCGGCGTGCTGAATGGCCGCATCGCCGCCATTGGCGATCTCGGCCGCGCTGAAGCCGCGCAGGTTTTCGATGCCAAGGGGCTAACCATACTGCCCGGCGTGATCGACACCCAGGTGCATTTCCGCGAGCCGGGGCTGGAGCATAAGGAAGATCTGCAAAGCGGCACGGCGGCGGCGGCTTTGGGCGGCGTGACGGCGGTTTTCGAAATGCCCAACACCAAGCCGAATACGGCAACGGCCGAGGCGCTGAACGAAAAGCTGCGCCGCGCCAAGGGGCGCACTTACACCGATCATGCTTTCTTCATCGGCGCCACCGGCGACAATATCGCTGAATTGCCCAAGCTGGAGCGCTTGCCCGGCTGCTCGGGCGTGAAGGTGTTCATGGGCGCCTCCACCGGCGATCTGCTGGTGCAGGACGATGCCACCTTGGAAAAGGTGCTGCGCAGCGGCAATCGCCGCGTGGCGATCCATGCCGAGGATGAAGACCGCATGCGCGCGCGTCGGCCGATCGCCGAGGCCAAGGGGGTCACCGCCCATGCCCATCCGGAATGGCGCGATGCCGAATCCGCGCGTCTGGCCACCGAGCGTCTGCTGCGGCTGGCGCGCCGCGCCGGCCGCCGCGTGCATGTGCTGCATATCACCACCGGCATCGAATTGCCGCTGCTGGCGCAGAATCGCGATATCGCCACGGTGGAGACCACGCCGCAGCATCTGACTTTGTTCGCGCCTGATTGCTACGACCGCTTGGGCACTCTGGCGCAGATGAATCCGCCGATCCGCAGCAAGGAGCATCGCGATGCGCTGTGGCAGGCGGTGCGCGACGGCGTGATCGACGTGATCGGTTCCGACCATGCGCCGCATACGCTGGAGGAAAAGGCGCAGCCCTATCCGGCCAGCCCCAGCGGCATGCCCGGCGTGCAGACTTTGCTGCCGCTGCTGCTCGATCATATGAATCAGGGCCGCCTCACCTTGCAGCGCGTGATCGACCTTACATCCGCTGGGCCGCAGCGCATCTACGGCATCGCCGGCAAGGGCCGCATCGCGCTGGGCTACGATGCCGATTTCACCATCGTCGATCTGAAAGCCAAGCGGGTGATCGAGAAAGACTGGCTGGCTTCGAGATGCGGCTGGTCGCCCTTCGAGGGCATGCAGGTTACCGGCTGGCCGATGGCCACCATCGTGCGCGGCCATTTCGCCATGCGCGATGGCGAACTCGGCGCGCCGGTGGGCGAGCCGGTGCGCTTCGTCGAAACCCTGCCCAGCCAAGCATGATATTGCAGGAATGAAACTCCTCGCCTGGCTGGCGCGCTGGCTGCTGCATCGCAGATTGGAGAAAGCCGGCATGGATTGGGTGAAGATCGAACATCTGGAAGTCGATCCGCCGAGCAAGCGCATCACGGCTTTGCTGCGGCTGGAAGGCGAAGCCGAGCCGGTGCGTCTGGTGCTGCATTATCGCAACGACGCGGATCGCCTGGTGGCCGAGCGCGTGGAGGTGAGCAAGCCCTGGGCGCAGAAGCTGGCCATGCAATGGCTGGACGACATCAACGCCCAGGCCGCGAAAAGCCAGGCCGAGAATCCGGCCATCGCCAAGCTGCTGCGCGCGCTGCTTTAGGCGCTAATGCAGCCGCAATTCCGCGCAGGCCGAGCGGAATTGCGCCGGCTGCACCAGTTGCGCCGAAACCACCCGCACCGAATGCAGCTTGCCGTCCAGCCTGGTTTCCCAGAAGGCCAGGAATTTCTGCAAGCTGGGGAATTTCGGCGCCAGATCGTATTCTTGCCACAGATAGGTTTGCAGCAGGGCGGGATGGTCAGGCATGTGGTAGAGGATTTCCGCCGTGGTCAGGCGGTAGCGCAGCATTCTTTCAAGCTGCTCGGCTTCGGTGGAAGCCCGTGAAGAGGAACCGGCATCGGACTGCATGTCGCCTCCATGAATCGCATACTCAGCGTGTAAAAGCCTGCCGAATATTCTGGATGCGATGCAACAGAATTTTCACGCAGTTGCAAAGATTGGCACTCGCTTGAATCGGCTGCCAACAGCCTAGCCGCGCCCGACAAAAGGCATGGCGGTGGCCATGATGGTCATGAACAGGATGTTGGATTCCGGCGGCAGGGTGGCGATCTGCACCACGGCCTGGGCCACATGGTTCACATCCATGCGCGGCTCGACCATCATTTCGCCATTGGCCTGAAGGATGCCCTTGGCCATGCGTTCGGTCATTTCGGTGGCGGCGTTGCCGATGTCGATCTGGCTGCATGAGATGCCGAATTTGCGGCCATCCAGCGCGGTGGATTTGGTGAGGCCGGTGATGGCGTGCTTGGTGGATGTGTAGGGCGCCGAGAAGGGGCGCGGCGCATGGGCCGAGATCGAGCCGTTATTGATGATGCGGCCGCCGCCCGGCTGCTGCCGGCGCATCAGGCCGAAGGCTTCCCGCGTGCAGAGGAAAGCGCCGGTCAGGTTGGTGTTCACCACCGCCAGCCATTGCTCCACGCTGAGTTCGTCCATCGGCACGGCGGGCGCGCCGATGCCGGCATTGTTGAACAACACATCCAGCCGGCCGAAGCGTTTTTCGGTCGCCGCGAAAAGATTGCGCACGGCCACCGCATCACCCACATCGGCCGCCACGCCGATGGCATCGGCCCCGGCTTCCTGGCAGGCGCGCACGGCGGCATCCAGTTCGGCCATGCGGCGGCCGGTCAGGGCGAGATCGAATCCCGCCTTGGCGAGCGCGATGGCCGCGGCCTTGCCGATGCCGGCGGTGGCGCCGGTAATCAGGGCGACTTTACGCTTGTCGGACATACGCGGTTTCCTCCGATGGCTTTTTCGCCATCAGTCTGGCTTGCCGCGCGTTCGGTTACAAGCGCCGTTATTGGGCTATTGGTGCTCGGGCATTTCGGAGCGGATTTTCTGGCGCAGCAGGTCGATGGAGCGCAATTCGCCCTCCACGATGAAATGCCAGAAAGCCCAGCCGTTGCAGGCCGTCGCGCCTTGCACATGAGCGCCGATCTTGTGGATCGAACCCACCGCATCGGCGCAGGCCAGACTGCCATCGGCGCGCACCTTCGCCGTATAGCGGCGGCTCTGGTCGGTCAGCACGGTGCCGGGATTGAGCAGGCCGCGCTCCACCACGGCGCCGAACGGCACGCGCGGCTCTTCCTTCTTCGAGCGGGTGATGTCCAGGTCGTCCGGCGCCATCGGCTGCACGGTGCGGATGCGGCGCTCGGCGGCCTTGGCATAGGTTTCGTCGCGTTCCAGGCCGATCCAATGCCGGCCCAGCCTTTTCGCCACCGCGCCGGTGGTGCCCGAACCGAAAAACGGGTCCAGCACCACATCGCCGGGCTTGGTGGAAGACAGCAGCACGCGATGCAGCAGGGCTTCCGGCTTCTGCGTCGGATGCGTTTTGCCGCCATCGTCGCCGCGCAGGCGTTCGCCGCCGGCGCAGATCGGGATCAGCCAGTCGGAGCGCATCTGCAAATCGTCGTTCAGCGCCTTCATGGCTTCGTAGTTGAAGGTGTATTTGGCGTCCTTGCCCTTCGAGCACCAGATCAGGGTTTCATGGGCGTTGGTGAAGCGGCGGCCCTTGAAATTCGGCATCGGGTTGGATTTGCGCCAGATCACGTCGTTCAGCATCCAGAAGCCGATATCCTGCAGCTTGGCGCCGACGCGGAAGATGTTGTGATAGCTGCCGATCACCCAGAGCGCGCCATTCGGCTTCAACAGGCGATGGGCGGCGCGCAGCCAGGCTTCCGAAAAAGCGTCATAGCTGGCGAAGCTGTCGAACTTGTCCCAGGCGTCGTCGACGGCATCGACCAGGCTGTCGTTGGGTCGGCGCAATTCGCCATTGAGCTGAAGATTGTAGGGCGGATCGGCGAAGATGCAGTCCACCGAGGCTTCCGGCAGGCTGTTCATCAGCGCGATGCAATCGCCGCGCAGGATGCGGTCCAGCGGCAGATCGGGATGCGGCTTGGCCGGCTCGATGGCCGGGCTGTGGCCTTGGGCGAGAGCCGGCTTGGCGCGGCTGGCGCGCCGCGCGGCATCGGGGCCGGGCTGTCCCACCAGGCGCAGATGGCCTTTGCGATGGGGCTTGGCGGGGCTTTCGGTGCGGATCGGCGGCATGCGGGCCTCTTGTGGAAAAAAGACCCTAAACCATTAGATTCATTGGAATAATGAATGGTTAATGCCGATTCACTTTCGGCAAATCCTAGATTTGGTGTGCAAATCGCCGCAGCGGCGCGAAATCTAGCCTGTGATGCCGCGTGGCGCCCAGCCGCTCCAATCCGTCGCGATGCGTGGCGGTGCCATAACCCTTATTGCTGCACCAGCCATAGCCGGGATAGCGGCGATCCAGCCGCAGCATCAGCCGGTCGCGGATCACCTTGGCGATGATCGAAGCGGCGGCGATCGACAGGCATTTGGCATCGCCATCCACCACGGATGTCGCGGCGCAAGGCAGATCGCGCGGGCAATGCTTGCCGTCGATCAGCGCATGGCTGGGCCGCATGGGCAGCGCCAGCACGGCGCGTCGCATCGCCAGCAGGCTGGCTTGCAGGATGTTGAAGCGCGCAATCTCCGCCACGCTGGCGGCCCCCACGCCCACCAGGGCCGAAGCGCGGATGGCGTCGAACAAAGCTTCGCGCTTGGCTTCGCTCAGGGCCTTCGAATCGTCGATGCCGGGCGGCAGGCGCGCGGGGTCGAGAATGGCGGCGGCGGCCACCACCGGGCCGGCCCAGGGCCCGCGCCCGGCTTCGTCCACGCCGCAAACGGGGCCGCCGGTCTGTTCAAACAGGCGGATTTCCGTAATCAGGTCTGGCTGGGGCCGCTTTGTTGCCATGATCGCCTATTATAGCAGTCCCACGCTTGCCCGATATCGGCCGCGATGGAAGAATTGCCGCCGCAGCGGCCAGCATAGCGCGGCAAGCCCAGTATAGAGCGGCAAGCCCAGCATAGAGCGGCAAACAGGGAGATGTT
>JAYSEE010000237.1:0-5602 GCA_041914045.1 Ferrovibrio sp.
CTCCGGCGTGATCGGCTCGATATAGGTGGCGTCCGCCAGGCCCGGATCGGTCATGATCGTGGCTGGGTTGGAGTTGATCAGGATGACGCGATAGCCCTCTTCCCGCAAAGCCTTGCAGGCCTGGGTGCCGGAATAATCGAACTCGCAGGCCTGGCCGATCACGATGGGACCGGCGCCGATGATGAGGATGCTCTTTATGTCAGTGCGCTTGGGCATGGCAGACCTTATTTCGCCTTTTCCATCAAGCCCACGAAGCGCTCGAAGAGGTAATGGCTGTCCTGCGGGCCGGGTGAGGCCTCGGGGTGATATTGCACGGAAAAGACCGGCTTGTCGGTGAGCTTGAGGCCCTCGTTGGAGCCGTCGAACAAGGATACGTGGGTGCGCACCACATTCGCCGGCAGGCTTTCCTCGACCACGCAGAAGCCGTGGTTCTGGCTGGTGATCTCCACCTTGCCGGTTTCCAGATCCTTCACCGGCTGATTGGCGCCGCGATGGCCGCGCTCCATCTTGGCGGTCTTGCCGCCCAGCGCCAGCGCCAGCATCTGATGGCCCAGGCAGATGCCGAAAACCGGCTTGCCGCTCTCCACCAGCGCCTTGATGGTGGGCACGGCATATGCGCCGGTGGCCGCCGGATCGCCGGGGCCGTTGGACAGAAACACGCCGTCCGGCTTGTGGCGCAGCACATCCTCGGCGGTGGCGTTGCCGGGCAGCACGGTCACCTTGCAGCCGACTGATGCCAGGCAGCGCAGGATGTTGCGCTTGATGCCGAAATCCAGCGCCACCACATGGAAGCGCGCATCCTTCTGCACGCCGTAACCTTGCCCCAGCGCCCAGCGCGTCTGGTCCCATTGATAGGTCTGGCGGCAGCTCACCTCGATGGCGAGGTCCATGCCTTCCAGGCCCGGCCAGGCCTTGGCCTTGGCGATCAGCGCGTCGATATCGAACTTGCCGTCGGCGCTATGGGCGATCACGCCGTTGGGCGCGCCCAGGTCGCGGATGCGCCGGGTCAGCGCCCGGGTGTCGATGCCCGACAGCCCCACCAGATTGCGCGCCTTCAGCCAGCCATCCAGATGATGCTCGGAGCGGAAATTCGACGGATCGGTGATCGGCGCGCGCAGGATCAGGCCGCGCGCGGCGATGCCGGTCGTCTCGATATCCTCGGCATTGGCACCCACATTGCCGATATGAGGAAAGGTGAAGGTGATGATCTGGCCGGCATAGGAGGGATCGGTGAGGATTTCCTGATAGCCGGTCATCGAAGTGTTGAAGCAAATTTCGCCCACCGCGTCGCCTTCGGCGCCCAGACCCTGGCCTCGGAAAACGCTGCCATCGGCCAGCACGACGATTCCCGTTGGCCCGTGGGCTGCGGGTTGGGGCTTCGATGCGGACATGATCCGGTACTCCAGGCTTCGGGCCGCAGCTTAGCGATGGGGCCGATGGGCGGCTCCGAGGCAAGCATTCCCACCTGCGTGGGCGGACCTTGGGTGTGCGTGAGCGGCCAGGGCAGCGAACAAGCCTGGCGACCGGGGCCGGACCATAACAAATCCGGCCTGCCAGTCAAGCCTAGTATTTTTATGAAATTCTTTTTTGGATCAATGGGTTAAACTTTTTGCACGAAATCCATGCTTCGGTTATGCTGCGCGCTTTCCGCAAAACGATTCCCGGAGTACCGCGATGCTGCGCGACAGCCTCAACCAGGCTTTGAAAGAGGCCATGAAAGCCAAGGAAGCGCGGCGCACCGCCACCCTGCGGCTGATCCTGGCCGCCCTGAAGGACCGCGACATCGCTGCCCGCACCGACGGCGCCGACCGCACCGGCATTCCGGACGACCAGATCCTGTCCATGCTGCAAACCATGGTGCGCCAGCGCCGGGAATCCATCTCGATGTACGAGCAGGGCGGCCGCGCCGACCTGGTGGAGCAGGAAAAGGAAGAAATCGTCATCATCGAGAGCTTCCTGCCCAAGCAGATGGACGAAGCCGAGATCAAGGCCGCCGCCGAGGCCGCCGTGGCCGAGATCGGCGCCCAGGGGATCAAAGATATGGGCAAGGTGATGGGCGCGCTGAAAGGCAAATACGCCGGCAAGATGGATTTCGGCAAAGCCTCGGCTATCCTGAAGGCCCTGCTGAGCTGAAGCTGCCCGTCCATCGACCGGCATCCGGAGTAGTCTGACATGGCGTTTCCGGATTCATTCCTGGAGGAATTGCGCAACCGCGTGCCGTTATCGGGCGTGGTGGGCCGCTCCGTGCGCCTGACTCGGCGCGGACGGGAATTCTCCGGCCTCTGCCCGTTCCATAACGAAAAATCGCCCTCCTTCACAGTCAACGACGACAAGGGCTTTTTCCATTGCTTCGGCTGCGGCGCGCATGGCGACGTGATCGGCTTCGTGATGCGGCAAAGCGGCCTGCCCTTCCCCGATGCGGTGGAGCAGCTGGCCGGCGAGGCCGGGCTGCAAGTGCCGCAATCCAGCCCGCAGGATCGCGAACGCGCCGAACAGGCAGCCTCGCTGGGCAGCGCGCTGGAAGCCGCCGCCGAATGGTATCGCGCGCAGCTCAACGCCCAGGCCGGCCGCGAAGGCAAAGCCTATCTGGAGCGGCGCGGCCTGAAGCCGGAAACCATCGAGCGTTTCCGCTTGGGCTTCGCGCCCAACAGCCGCACCGGCCTGCTGGAAGCCATGCGGGCGCGCAAGATTCCCGATGCCCTGCTGGTGGAAGCCGGCCTAGTGATCAAATCCGACGATGGCGAGCTGTTCGACCGCTTCCGCAATCGCGTGATGTTTCCCATCGCCGACCGGCGCGGCCGGGTGATCGCCTTCGGCGGCCGGGCGATGGACCCGAACGCGCCGGCGAAATATCTCAACTCGCCGGAAACCGCCGTATTCCATAAAGGCCACACGCTCTACAACATCGCCATGGCGCGCGAGGCCGCGCATAGCGCCGGCACGGTGCTGGTGGTGGAAGGCTATATGGATGTGATCGCGCTCGCCCAGGCCGGTTTCGAGCATGCCGTGGCGCCGCTGGGCACCGCGCTCACCGAGGAGCAGATCGCCCTGCTCTGGCGCATGGCCGCCGAGCCGGTGCTGTGTTTCGACGGCGACAAGGCCGGCATGAAGGCCGCCTTGCGCGCCGTGGACCGCGCCCTGCCGCTGCTGGAACCCGGCAAGTCGCTGCGCTTCGCCCTGCTGCCGGGCGGGCAAGACCCGGACGATCTGATCAAGGCCCAGGGCCGCGGCGCGATGGAAACCGTGCTGGCCGCCGCTTTGCCGATGGCGGAAATGCTGTGGCGCAAGGAAACCGAGGGCCAGCCCATCGACACGCCCGAGCGCCGGGCTGCGCTGCAAACCCAGATTCTGGACCAGGCCGGCCGGATTAAAAACCCTACCGTGCAGCAACATTATCGCGACCACCTGCGCGAGCGTTTGCGCGGCTTGTTCAACCCTGGTCGCGCGGGCTTTAAGCCGGGCTCTCCCCGTTTCGGGGGCTTTTCCGCCAATAGTTTCCGCAATCCTTGGGCTCCCGGCGGTAAATTCGGCCGTCCTTTGGGCGATACCGGCCCCCTGCCGCCGCCGGAAACCGGCGATCGGCGGGAAAAAGCCCTGCTGGTGGGCCTGTTGCGGCATCCCTGGCTGGCCGAAGACCATGGCGATTCGTTCGCCGGGTTGACATTTCCCAATGCTGCGCTTGACAGCCTCAAGAGCCGGATTCTAGAAGAAACCTCCCGCCATCCGGGTCTTGACGGCGAGGCCCTGGCTGCCCATTTGAGGGAGCAGGGTCTACAAGCCCAGCTCGAGCTTCTGGATGGCGAGGCGGGACGGTTGGTGGAGCCCTTCACGCGCGCCGACAGCCCGAGGGACAAGGTCGAGAGAGGCTGGATGCAAGCCGTGCAGCGTTACCGGTTGGCGGAACTGGAACAGGAGCTGGCGGTGGCCCAGGCTGACTTGGCCGACAATATGAGCCCGGAAGCTTGGGGGCGGTTTTCCGCCCTGCAAGCCGAGTTGGGCAGCGTGCGGAGCCAGGTATCGGCCTCCGATGAGCTTTGAGCATTCAGGTTGGGGGCCGTTCCACCCGGGACGGCCCAACCTGTATGGCTTTGTGTGTTTTTCCAGGCCCGCGCGGGTATGTCCCGATGGGCTGCTGAGTCAGGAACCGGCATGGCCAAGCAAGCAGCAGCATCCGAAACTTCCGAAGCCCCCGAGAAGGAAGATGCCGCCGACACTCCCCTGATCGATGCATCCGTTGCCGCGATCAAGCGCATGCTGTCGCGCGCCAAGGAGCGCGGCTATGTCACTTACGACGAGATAAACGCCGTCCTGCCGCCTGAGCAGGTGTCGTCCGAGCAGATCGAAGACACCATGGCGATGCTGTCCGAAATGGGCATCACCATCGTGGAATCCGAGGAGCAGGAAGACGCCCCGGCCGAGAAGGAAGAGGCCGAGGCCGAAACCGAGAGCGAAGCCGGCGAGACCGCCGGCCCGAAGGCCGAGGCCGACCGCACCGACGATCCGGTGCGCATGTATCTGCGCGAGATGGGCTCGGTGGAGCTGCTCTCCCGCGAGGGCGAAATCGCCATCGCCAAGCGCATCGAAGCCGGCCGCGAGAAGATGATCGGCGCAATCTGCGAAAGCCCGCTGACCATCCAGGCCATCGTGAACTGGCGCGACGAACTGGTGGAAGGCAAGCTGCTGCTGCGCGATGTGGTGGATCTGGAAGCCACCATGGGCGGCGGCGGACCGGATAACAACGCGCTGGACGAGGAAGAAGAACTCGTCAAGGCCGAGGAAGCCGCCGAGAAGGAAGCCGCGCTCAAGGATCCCGGGGCCGCCGCCATTGCAGCCGCCGCCAAGGAACTGCTTGCCAAGGAAACCAAGAAATCCGATCCGAAGGCGGAAGCCGCCAAGCCGGCCAAAGCCGGCGCCAAGCCTGGCGATGCGCCGGCAGCAGACGGCGCGCCCGCGCCGGAAGAGCTGGATGAGGACGACGAGGCCAATCTTTCGCTGGCCGCCATGGAAGCGCAGCTCAAGCCGCGCGTTCTGGAAGCCTTCGACGCCATCGCCAAGCATTACAAGAAGCTGCAAAAGACGCAGGAAGAGCGCTTGCAGGCCGCCCTTGTGCATGCCGACATGGATGCCAAGAAGGACAAGTCTCACGCCAAGCTGAAGCATGAGATGGTGCGCCTGATGGAATCGGTGCATCTCTCCAATGCGCGCATCGAATCGCTGGTGGAGAATCTCTACTCGCTGAACAAGAAGCTGATGATGCTGGAAGGCCGCCTGCTGCGCCTGGCCGAAGGCTACAAGATTCCGCGCGAGGAATTCATCAAGCAGTATGACGGCAACGAGCTGGACCCGAAATGGCTGGCCCGCGTCGGCAAGCTGAAGACCCATAAGGGCTGGCCCAAGCTGGCCGAGAATGCCGCCACCAGCGTGAAGCCGATCCGCGACGAGATCGCCGTGCTGGCCACCCAGTTCGGCCTGCCGGTGACCGAGTTCAAGCGCCTCTACAAGCAGGTGCGCGAGGGCGAGCGCGAAGCCAGCATGGCGAAGAAGGAGATGGTGGAGGCCAACCTGCGCCTCGTCATCTCCATCGCCAAGAAATACACCAATC
>JAYSEE010000238.1:0-5592 GCA_041914045.1 Ferrovibrio sp.
GCCCCCAAGGCGCTGAATCTGGGCGGCCGCACCGGGTTTTTCGACCTGGCGGCGCTGGCCCGCCATGCCAAGGTGGCGGTGGGCAACGATACCGGGCCGATGCATCTGTTCGCGGTGGCCGGCGCGCCCTGCCTGGTGCTGTTTTCCGCCGCCTCCGACCCGGTGCTCTGCGCCCCGCGCGGCGAGCAGGTGCGGGTGATCCGCTCCTCCCGGCTGGAGGATGTGAGCGTGGAAGAAGTGCTGGCCGGCCTGGCCCTGCTGCGGGATCTTTAGGAATTCGATTCTAAAAACCAGGAAATTTGCAAAATAATCCAAATATGACTATAGTCATGACCATAGTCATATTTGGAGGCTCTCATGGGCCGGATGATGAAAGTCAGTGAATTCAAGGCGAAATGCTTAGGGCTGGTGGAAGACGTAGCCAGCGGTGGCGAGGCCGTGATCATCACCAAGCACGGCAAGCCGGTGGCCCGGTTGGTGCCGATGGAGCGTCCGCGTTTCGAGGATGCCTTCGGCGCCATGCAAGGCCAGATCAAGATTCTGGGCGACATTATCGCGCCGGCCTCCGATCCCGAGGATTGGGAGGTTTTGCAGGATTGATACTGCTCGATACCCATGTGCTGATCTGGTTTCTGGAAAAAAGCGCCAGCATTGGCCGGCAGGCTCAGGCCGAGCTGAGGCGCGCCTTCGGGCAGGATGGCGTCGCGGTTTCCGCCATCAGTTATTGGGAAATCGGCCTGCTGGTGCGCAAGAACCGCCTGCAGATCAGCAAAACGCCGGAAGATTTCCGCAACACGGCGGAGCGGGTGGGTATCCGCGAGATTCCCCTGGATGGCGAAGCGGCGCTGCGGGCCGCAGGGCTGGAGCTGCATCCCGATCCGGCCGACCGTTTCATCCTGGCCACCGCGCTGGTGCAAGGCGCGCCGCTGATGACCGCCGATGAACGGCTGCTGGCATGGTCCGGTGAGGTGCCGCGGCTGGATGCGCGTGCGTAAAGCATGCCCCACTGCCTTGACAGGGGCCGGTCTAGGGCTAGTCTCTGCCACCTGTTTCGCCCGTCTATCCGATTTGAAATCCAAAAGGTTATGCCATGTCCGCCGCCGCCCCCGCCGAGATTCGCCTGACGCTGCCCGATGGCAGCCAGCGAACCTGCGCGGCCGGCAGCACGGGCGCCGATGTGGCGGCCAGTATCGGCCCCGGCCTGGCGAAAGCCGCGCTGGCGATCCGGCTGGACGGCAAGCTGCGCGATCTCTCCACCAAGCTGATGGGTGACGCCCGCTTCGAGATCGTCACCCTGAAGGACAGGAACGAAGCCGAGCTGCTGGAACTGATCCGCCATGACGGCGCGCATGTGATGGCCCAGGCGGTGCAGGAGCTGTTCCCCGGCACGCAGATCACCTTCGGCCCGGCCACCGACGACGGCTTCTATTACGATTTCGTGCGCGATCAGCCCTTCACGCCGGAAGACTTCGCCGCCATCGAGCAGCGCATGGCCGAGATCGTGAAGCGCGACCTGCCGATCACCCGCGAGGAATGGCCGGCCGATAAAGCCGTGGATTATTTCAAATCCATCGGCGAGACCTACAAGGCGGAATGGGTGGCGGAAATCGCCAAGCGCGGCGAGGCGATCTCGGTCTATCGCCAGGGCGATGGCTGGCTGGATCTCTGCATGGGTCCGCATATGCCCTCCACCGGCAAGCTGCCGGTCGCCTTCAAGATCATGAAAGTGTCGGGCGCTTATTGGCGCGGCGACGCCAAGAACCGCCAATTGCAGCGCGTTTACGCCACCGCCTGGCGCGACCCGAAGGAACTGGCCGCGCATTTGCAGCGCCTGGAAGAAGCCGAGAAGCGCGATCATCGCCGCCTGGGCCGCGAGATGGGCCTGTTCCATCAGCAGGAAGAAGCGGCAGGCATGGTGTTCTGGCATCCGCTGGGCTGGACCTTGTATCGCACCCTGGAACGCTTCATGCGCGACCGGCTGGAAGCCGCGCGTTATGTGGAAGTGAAAACGCCGCAGCTGGTGGACCGCAAGCTCTGGGAAGCGTCCGGCCATTGGGAGAAATTCCGCCAGAACATGTATATCGCGGAGAATGAGGACGGCATCCGCGATTACGCCGCCGACGATAGCGAGCGCATCTTCGCGCTGAAGCCGATGAACTGCCCCTGCCATGTGCAGATTTTCAATCAGGGCCTCAAAAGCTATCGCGACCTGCCGCTGCGCATGGCCGAGTTCGGCTCCTGCCACCGCTTCGAGCCGGGCGGCGCGCTGCATGGCATCATGCGGGTGCGCAATTTCACCCAGGACGATGCGCATATCTTCTGCACGGAAGATCAGATCATCTCGGAAAGCCAGGCCTTCTGCTCGCTGCTGCAAAGCATCTACAAGGATTTGGGCTTCACCGATGTGCGGGTGAAATTCTCCGACCGCCCGGCCACCCGCGCCGGAACGGATGAAATCTGGGACAAGGCGGAAGGCGCGCTGAAGGAAGCTTGCGATGCCGTGGGCCTGGAATACACCCTCAATCCCGGCGAAGGCGCTTTCTACGGCCCGAAGCTGGAATTCGTGCTGCGCGACACGATCGGCCGCGACTGGCAATGCGGCACCTTGCAGGTGGATTTCGTGCTGCCCGAGCGGTTGGGCGCGGAATATGTCGGCGCCGATGGCGCGCGCCACCGCCCGGTGATGCTGCATCGCGCCATCCTGGGCAGTTTCGAGCGCTTCATCGGCATTCTGCTGGAGCATTATGCCGGCCGGCTGCCGCTCTGGATGGCGCCGTTGCAGGTGGTGGTGGCCCCCATCGTGTCGGATGCCGATGGCTATGCCGAAACCGTGGCCGCCCGGCTGGAGGCCGCCGGCCTGCGCGTGATCACCGATCTGCGCAACGAAAAGATCAATTACAAGATCCGCGAACACAGTCTGGCCAAGGTGCCGGTGCTGGCCATCGTGGGCAAAAAAGAGGCTGAACAAGGCAGCATCACCTTGCGCCGCCTGGGCGTGGAAGCCCAGGAGACGCTTGCGCTGGCCGATGCACTCGCTAGATTGGCCGCTGAGGCAAAGATGCCCAGCCGGGCATAATCCGGCCATTCGCTATTACATCGTCAACATCGACAGGAGTTCGCCATAGCCCGCCCACCTTTCCAGCCCGCGCCGCCGCCCAAGACCGACGGCCCCCGGGTGAATTTCGAGATCGACGTTCCCAATGTCCGTCTGATCGACGCCGCCGGCGAGAACCGGGGCGTTGTTTCCATCCGCGATGCGCTGCGCCTGGCCGAAGAAGCCGGCCTCGATCTGTGCGAGATATCGCCCAACGCGGACCCGCCGGTCGCCAAAATCCTCGATTACGGCAAGTATAAATACGAAGCCCAGAAGAAGGCCGCCGAAGCGCGCAAGAAGCAGAAGGTCATCGAGATCAAGGAGATCAAGATGCGCCCCGGCATCGACACGCATGATTACGACGTGAAGATGAAGGCCATGCTGCGCTTCCTCGAGGAAGGCGACAAGGTGAAGGTGACCCTGCGCTTCCGCGGCCGCGAAATGGCGCACCAGGAATTGGGCATGAAGGTGCTGGACCGCGTGCGCGACGATCTGCTCGAAAAAGCCAAGGTCGAACAGACGCCGAAGATGGAAGGCCGCCAGATGACCATGGTGATTTCGCCGAAGTAACTTCGGCGTGGATCGCCGCATCTGATGTTTTTGTGTTCGCCGATAAAAACATAGCGTCATGCGCGGACTTGTTCCGCGCATCCATGGTTCAGCCGCTTTGCCGTGTCAGACATGGACCACCGGAACAAGTCCGGTGGTGACGACTTTTGAGAGCGCGGAAATTCAAGCCGGACAATAGAGCAGCAAGTCTGGCCGTCACGTTCAGGGATGGAGTGGAAGCATGAGCGACAGCGTGAAGGCGATGGTGGCGAAGGCCTGGGGCGGACCGGAAAGCCTGAGCCTGGAGGATTTGCCGCTGCCGGCCCTGGGCGACCGCGATGTGCGCATCCGCATCCATGCCGCCGGGCTGAATTTTCCCGACACGTTGATGATCGCCGGCAAATACCAGTTCAAGCCGGCCTTTCCCTTCGCGCCCGGCATGGAATGCGCGGGCGTGGTGGAAGCCGTGGGCGAGAAGGTGCGCGACCTCAAGCCCGGCGACCGCGTGCTGGCCACCACCGGCCATGGCGCTTTCGCCGAAGCCGTGGTCACGCCGGCGCATAACGTGTTCAAGATTCCCGCCAGCATGAGCTTCGAGATCGCGGCGGGTTTCCCGATCACCTACGGCACCACGATCCATGCCTTGCAGGATCGCGGCCGGCTCAAGCCCGGCGAAGTGCTGCTGGTGCATGGCGCGGCCGGCGGCGTGGGGCTCAATGCCGTCGAGCTCGGCGTCGCCATGGGCGCCACGGTGATCGGCACAGTCGGCTCCGACGACAAGGCCGCCATCGTGAAGCAATACGGCGCCAAGCATGTGATCAATTACAGCAGCGAAAGCATCAAGGACCGGGTGAAGGAGCTTACCGACGGCAAGGGCGCCGACGTGATCTACGATCCGGTGGGCGGCGATGCCTTCGATCAATCCCTGCGCTGCATCAACTGGGATGGCCGTCTGCTGGTGATCGGCTTCGCCTCCGGCCGCATCCCGGAAGCGCCGGCCAATCTGGCGCTGATCAAGGGCTGCTCCATCATCGGCGTATTCTGGGGCGCTTTCGCCGCGCGCGAGCCGCAGAAGAACCGCGCCAATTTCGCCGCGTTGTTCAGCCTGTTCGAACAGGGCAAGCTCAAGCCGCATGTCTCGGCCAGCTTCCCGCTGGCCCAGGTGCCGCAGGCGATGCAGGCTTTGCTCAGCCGCAAGACCACCGGCAAGGTGGTCATCCAGGTGGCGTGATTGTCGGTTGATGCGCAGGTAGCTGGGCAATACGAGGCGCTGCCTTACCCGCCGCGCGATCCGGCCGACGAAGCCAAGCGGCTGATCACCGGCAGCCCCAGCTTCCTGCCCGAACTCAATCATTATGTTTTCGGCGGGCGGCGGGATTTTTCCAAGCCCTTCCGCGCGCTGGTGGCCGGCGGCGGCACCGGCGACGGCACAATCCAGCTTGCCGCCTTGCTGGCGCAGACGCCGGGCAGCCATGAAGTGGTCTATCTCGATCTGTCGGCGGCGGCGCGCGGCGTGGCGGAAGGCCGCGCCAAGGCGCGCGGGCTGACGAATATCCGTTTCCTCACCGGCTCGCTGCTGGATATCGCAGCACTCGCGCCGGGGCCTTACGATTACATCGAAGCCTGCGGCGTGCTGCATCATCTGGATGATCCCGCCGCCGGCTTGCAAGCGCTGACGGCGCAGCTTGCCGGCGATGGCGGGTTGGGCCTGATGCTCTATGGCATGCATGGCCGCGTGGGCGTCTATCCCATGCAGGCGGCGATGCGGCAATTGATTCCGCAGGATCTGCCGGTCGATGAGCAAGTGGCGCTGGCGAAAAAGCTGCTGGCCGATCTGCCGGCCAGCAATGCCTTCCTGCGCAATCCAGTGGTGGGCGATCACAAAGCGTCGGATGCCGGGCTGTTCGATCTGCTGCTGCATGCCCGCGACCGTGCCTATAGCGTGATGC
>JAYSEE010000239.1:0-5578 GCA_041914045.1 Ferrovibrio sp.
ATACAGAAAACTTTCCATGCGGCCCTCGGCATAATCGGGGCCGACCGGCATGGCATTGGAGCCTTCCGGCGCATGCTCGAAGGGCGCGGCGTAATAGCCCAGCGCCTCGCAGGCCAGCTCGGTGATGGTCTGCTGGATTTCCGAGCCGCGGATTTTCAGCATGCTGGCTTCGGGCCCCACGCCCTTGCCGGCGGTTTCGGCCGCCAGCACGCGCAGATTGGTATATTCCAGCGCCAGCAATTCGATCTCGACCGCCGCCACTTTGTCGCGAAAGCTGGGCTCGTCCAGCAAGGCTTCCGCCTTGGCGATAGCCTTCAGGCGGCGCAGACGCTGCTTAGAGGTGGCGACTTCGGCAATCGTGGTGCGCTCGTTGCCGAGCAGGAATTTGGCGTAGGTCCAGCCCTTGCCTTCCTGGCCGATGCGGTTGGCCTTGGGCACCCGCACGTTATCGAGGAATACCTCGTTCACGCCATGGCCTTCGTCGATGCTGATGATCGGCCGCACGGTGATGCCCGGCGTCTTCATGTCGATCAGCAGGAAGCTGATGCCTTCCTGCGGTTTGGCCTGCGCATCGGTGCGCACCAGGCAGAACATCATATCGGCGAAATGCGCCAGGGTGGTCCAGATCTTATGGCCGTTGACGATGTAGTCGTCGCCATCGGATTCGGCGCGCGTGCGCAGGCTGGCCAGATCGGAGCCCGAACCCGGTTCGGAATAGCCCTGGCACCACCAGTCTTCCATCGACAGGATGCGCGGCAGGTAATGCGCCTTCTGCTCGGGCGTGCCGAAAGTGTAGATCACCGGCCCGACCATGCTGATGCCGAAGGGGAGCAGCGCCGGCGCATCGGCCGCCGCGCATTCCTCGTCGAAAATATGGCGCTGCACCGGCGTCCAGCCCGGACCGCCATGCTCCTTGGGCCAGTTCGGCGCGCCCCAGCCGCGCTTATGCAGCAGGCGATGCCAGGCGATGTAATCCTGTTTCGGCAGATGCACCAGACGCCGGTTGCGCTCGGCTACTTCCGGCGGCAGGGCATTGCGCACGAAATCCCGCACCTCGGCCTGAAAGGCCAGATCAGCGGCGCTCAGCTCCAGATTCATCGTTTCGCTCCGGTTTTGCCGGCAGGTTATTGAGCCGCCGGCGACAAAACAAGGGCGGGACGTAACGTAAACCTATCGCATCAGCGCACTCTGTCGTAAATCCTGGTCATGGCTATGGATATTCAGGAACAACCCCAGGATTCGATCCAGAATCCAACGCCCCAAGATCCGACGACCTTGGGCTGGAAGCTCATCCGGCCGGGTGGCGAGCCGGAATTCACGGCGCTGATCGGGCCATTCTGGGCCCGCCGCGAGAATGCCAGCTGGACCTATGCCTTCCGCGCCGAACCGCGCCATGCCAATACCCGCGGCGTGATCCATGGCGGCATGCTGATGAGTTTCGCCGATCAGGCCCTCAGCCTGCTGGCCTGGGAGGCCGCCGGACGCCAGCCCTGCGCCACGGTGGGGCTGAACAATCAGTTCATCGCCGCCGCCAAGCCGGGCGACTGGATCGTGGCGCGCGGCCGCGTGGTGCGCCGCACCCGTTCGCTGGTCTTCATGCAGGGCACCCTCAGCGTGAATGACGGCGAGATACTCAGCGCCGACGGCATCTGGAAATTGCTCGGGGCCGAATAGACGCAGCGCAGAACAGCTCAGCGCCGGCGCCGCACCAGTTTCTTGGCCGGCAGCAGATCGGCGAATTGCGCCGGGCGCTTTTGCTGGTTGGCCTGCATCTGCTCCATCAAATCCTGCGTCAGGAACATGCCGGCCTGCCAGACCTGCATGTAATCCAGCGCATCCGCCGTGTTGTGATCGCGGGTGTAATTCAGCATCTGCTTGCTGCCATGGATGGCCAGCGGCGACTTGGCGGCGATGCTGCGGGCGATGCTCATCACCTCTTCCATCATCAGCGCGTGATTGCCGAACAAGCGGTTGACCAGGCCGCAGCGAAACGCCTCTTCCGCCGCCATGCGGCGGCCGGTATAGGCCAATTCGCGCACCAGGCCCGATGGCATCAGATGCGGCAGGCGCTGCAAGGTGCCCACATCGGCGGTCATGCCGATATTGATCTCCTGGATGCAGAACCAAGCGTCTTCCGTGGCATAACGCATGTCGCAGGCCGAGATCAGGTCCACGCCGCCGCCAACGCAACCGCCCTGCACCGCCACCAGCACCGGCACGCGGCAGCGGTCGATCACCGCGAAGCTTTCCTGCATTTCGGCCACCGTGCGGCGGAACTGTTCGCCCACGCGGCCGCGATCGCCGCTCATCATGTCGGCGGCAATGCCGGCAAAAGCGGCCAGGTCGAGGCCGCCGGTAAAGGTTTTGCCGGTGGAGGAAATCACCACGACCCGCACTTCGGGCCGGTCCTCGATCTCGGCGAAGACATCCACCATTTCCTGCCAAAACGCCATGATCATGGCATTCGCCTTATCCGGCCGATTGAACCGGATATGCGCCACATGATCGGCGACGCTGAAATCGAAGGTGCTGTAGGCCATGGCGTTCCTCCCGCCCTGCGTTTAGACTTGCCCATAATGTCGGAGGAAACATGGCGATTGTCTATGATCGATTGCTGAAGGTCGACTTGCCGGAACGGCAAGTCAGCTACGACGAACGCGACACCATGCTCTATGCCCTCGGCGTGGGCATGGCGGCCGATCCGATGGATGAGGATGACCTCGCCTTCGTGGTCGAGAACGGCAGCTTCGCCGGCCGGCTGAAGACCCTGCCCAGCCTCGCCACCGTGATCGCCCGCGACGATTCCTTCATCGAGCCTTCTGGCATTGATATGCTGATGGTGGTGCATGGCGAGCAGCGCATCACCCTGCACAAACCGCTGCCGCCCAGCGGCAGCATCATCGTCAAATCCCGCTTCGTCGATGCCTTCGACAAGGGCGCCGGCAAGGGCGCCATCGTGCTGGTGGAAACCCTGATCCGCGAAGCCGGCAGCGGCGACAAGCTGGTGACGCTGCTCTCCAGCATCTTCGCCCGCGGCGATGGCGGCTTCGGCGAACCCGTGCGCGCCGCGCCCGCCGCGCCGCCAGCCCCGCATAAAATGCCCGAGCGCGCACCGGATTTCTCGCTCGCCGCCAAGACCCAGCCCAATCAGGCGTTGTTCTACCGGCTTTGCGCCGACCGCAATCCGCTGCATGCCGATCCGCATTTCGCCAAGGCCGCCGGCTTTCCGCGCCCGATCCTGCATGGGCTTTGCACCTATGGCCATGCCGTGCGCGCAGTGGTGAAAACCGCCTGCAACCATGATCCCGCGCTGGTGGAGCATATCGAAGCGCGCTTCACCGCCCCGGTTTTTCCCGGCGAAACCATCGTCACTGATGTGTGGCGGGATGGCGCGACCGTCAGTTTCCGCGCCAGGCTGGCCGAACGCGACGTGAAGGTGCTGGATAACGGCCTGGTGCGCCTGCGCGGATAGCGCTTATTTGCGCTTGCCCAGCTTGATCTGGCTGGGATCGACATGATCGCCGCCGGCTGCGGCTGCCAAGCCGCCGCCATTCAGCCGCATGGCCGCTTCCGGCTTGCCGAACAGCCAGCCCTGGCCGTAGTCGATGCCGAAATCCTGCAACAGCCTGGCCTGCTCCTCGGTTTCGATCATCTCGGCCACCGTGCCCACGCCAAGATCCTTGCACAGCCAGACCATGCCGCGCAGGATCGAGCGTTCGCGCTGCTTTTCGCTGCTATGCAGCGCCTTCACATAAGCGCCGTCGATCTTCACGAAATCCACTTCCAAAGCCTGCAGGTAGGGGAACGACGCAGCCCCGGCGCCGAAATCGTCCAGACAGACCGAATGGCCATCCGCGCGCAATTGCCGCACTGCATTGCCGGCATGCACAAGATCGGTGATCTGGGTGGATTCCGTCACTTCGAAGATGATCTGCCGGCTGAGATCGCGGTCCTGCCCGATCAATTCGCGCAAGGCGGCGATGAAAACCGTGCTTTCCATGCTGTGGCCGGAGAGATTGACGGCGATTTCCGGCCGCTCGCCGTGCTTGCGCGCCTCGGCCAGGGCATCCATCACCCGCTGCACCACGGCAAGATCGAACTCGCCGATCATATGCACGCCTTCGGCCAGCCGGATGGTCTCGAAAGGCGAGCCGCCATCCTCGAAACGCACCAACGCCTCATAGTGATGCAGCTTACGGTCGGTCAGGCCGACGATGGGCTGAAACACCATCTCGAATTTGCGCTGGCTGACCGTGCTGCGCAGCACACGTACGCGGCTGACGGTTTCCGACAGCAGCAGCTTCAGGCTTTCCTCGGTGCTGCCGAAGCTGAGCCCGGCGGTGCCCTGGTTGGCGAAGCGCTGAACGGCGAAGGCCATGGCGCTGGCGGCGTCTTCGTCGCTCATGCCCTTGGCCTGCAAATCCAGCGTGGTGCTGCGCAGATCCAGCACCTTGGCAGCTTCCGGCTTGGCCCGCACGGCCAATTCGCGCAGATGCTCGCCCATGCCGCTCTTGTCGATGCCGCCGCTATGCAGAATGGAATATTTATCCTCCGCGATCCGGCCCGCCGTATCGCCGCCGATGGATTTCGCCCGCAGCAGCGCACCCACATCGCCCATCAGCGAGGCTTGCTGATCGGAGGGCAAATCCTGCGTCAATTGCTGCAGCCCGACAATCTCCAGCAGGGTGATCTTCACCTCCGACCCCAACTCGCGCGCCAGACGCAGCCGGTCTTGGGCGCGGGGCTCGAAATCCTCGGCGCTGAGCAACCCGGTCTGGTAATCGCGTTTATTCTGCAAGGCCTGCTCGGCCTGCGGCAGCCGGGCAGCCGAAAGCGCCAAGTAATAGCGCCCTTCCTTGCGCGGCAGGCAGCAGCCGCCCAGAACGCAAAGAACGCCGGATTGGTCGGGCTGGGTTTCCACGGCGGCCAGCCGGATCGTCACCGGCTCGATCCGCGCGCCCACATTCAAACCAGCCAGCAGATTGAGCAGGAATTGCCGGTCCTGGCTGTCGATCAAGGGGCCGAATTGCCGGCCGGCCAATTGCTCCGGGTCCAGCCCGAAAAGCTGGCGCGCGGCGCCCGTGGCGTAAAGGATGGAACCGTCTTCGCCAAGCTCAAGCAGCACGTCTGCGGCGGAAAACGCAAAGGCGACGAAGCGGTCGCGCTCGGCCCGCATATCCTTCGCCGCGCGCATATCCTGGGTCGCGCCGTCGCTCATACCTGGCTTCCAAACCTTTCGCACCGGTTTCCCGGTGTCTTCGTCTCGCGGTCAGGCGATCCGAACATAGTGGGGCTGCTTGGCGGGTCGGCTGGCTCGGCCAAGCGGGGAGTCGCCACCCTGGGCAGAGTGTGCCAGAGCACGGGCCGGTCGCGCAACCCGTGTACCTGCCGCCGGGTAAAGCTGGAAATCCCCCTGGTTGAACAGCCAGCCCACACTATTTTAGAATGAACGCAATTGCTGCAACCCGCCCTCGCAGCGGGGGCCGAGGGAGGAAGAAACTATGACCGCTCCGTTTTGGGAGAAATCCTATCCGCCTGGCGTGAAATGGGCCATGGAGATTCCCAACAAGCCGATCTG
>JAYSEE010000240.1:0-5558 GCA_041914045.1 Ferrovibrio sp.
CAGCTTGCGCGCCGCCGCCTCGGCGCTGGCCTGATCGGAAATCAGCGTCCAGTCGAGAATCTGATTGTCGGTATAGCTGTCGGCCCATTCGAAATAGGCGATGGCGATGCGGCCATGGATGCCGCCCTGGATCGCCTTCACCACCTTGGGGTCGACGATCGCCTTGGCATAGCCCTCACGCTGCAGACGGGCTTCGTCGGGGTCTATGCTGCCGGAGATATCCACCGCCAGCAGCAGAACAAGGTCTACCTGCGGCTTGCTTGGATCGAAAGCGGGAGAACCGCCATCCCGGCTGCGTTGCTGCGCGGGAGAGGGGGCGGAGAGGGAAACCGACGCCAGCAAAGCCAGCGCAAGAATCGCAAGCCAACGCCTGATCATGCAATCAGCCTAGCGCGGGCGCGACACCGCGTCCATCGCAGATTGCTTTACAAGCCGGCCCGGCAGGGGGATGCTGCCGGGCATGACGGAATTGCATACCGATATCGCCATCGTGGGCGGCGGCTTGGCCGGCTTGAGCCTGGGCATCGCGCTCGGCCGGATGGGCGGCCCGAATTTGCAGGTTTTGCTGATAGACCGCGAAGATCCAGCCCGCGCGCTGGCGGCCGATTTCGATGGCCGGGTTTCCGCCATTGCGCTGGCCTCGCAGCGCATGCTGGATGCGGTCGGCATCTGGCGCCATGTCGCCGAGGCCCAGCCGATGTGGGATATCCGGGTATCGGACGGCGATTCGCCGCTTTTCGTGCATTACGACCATAGCGAATTGGGCGACCGGCCCTTCGGCTGGATGGTGGAGAACCGGGTGATGCGCCGGGCCCAGCAGGCGGCCCTGGCCGAATTGCCCAACGTGACCCTGCTGGCCCCGATGGGCGTGGCGGAGATGCAGCTTGGCGAGCCCGGCAGCGGCCTGCCGGCCAGTCTGCGGCTGACGGATGGCCGCGAAATCCGCGCCCGGCTGATCGTCGGCGCCGATGGCCGGCAATCGCAGGTGCGGCAATGGGCCGGCATCGGCGTGCAGCAATGGAGCTATAACCAGACCGGCATCGTCTGCACGGTTGTCCATGAGCGGCCGCATCATGGCGTGGCGCAGGAACGCTTCCTGCCCGCCGGGCCGTTCGCGATTTTGCCGATGACCGACGACGCGCAGGGCCGGCACCGTTCATCGCTGGTCTGGACCGAACCGCCGGATCGCGCCAAGGCGATTCTGGCGCTGGATGAAGCCGGCTTCCTGGCCGAGCTGCGCCAGCGTTTCGGCGATCATTTCGGCAGCCTGGACAGCACCGGGCCGCGTTGGTCCTATCCGCTCACCTTCGTGCATGCGCGGGATTATTGCGCCCATCGCCTGGCCTTGGCGGGCGATGCCGCCCATGGCATCCACCCGATTGCCGGCCAGGGCCTCAATCTCGGCCTGCGCGATGTCGCCACGCTCACCGAGGTGATCGTGCAGGCGGCGCGCGTGGGCATGGATATCGGGCAGGAAACCGTGCTGAACGATTACGCCCGCTGGCGGCGGGTGGACAGCCTGACGCTCGGCGCCGTTACCGATGGCCTGACGCGGCTCTTCTCCAACGATATCGCGCCGATCGCGCTGGCCCGCCGGCTGGGCTTGGGGCTTGTGCAGAAATTGCCGCCGGCCAAGCGGCTGTTCATGCGCCATGCCATGGGCGATCTGGGCCGGTTGCCCCGGCTGCTGCGGGGCGAGGCGGTTTAGCTGCCCGTTTCCGCCGGCAGGCCCGTCTCCGCCGGCAGGCCGATGCGGCCGATGCCGGGCAGCTTGAGGGCCGGGCGCAGCAGGTCGATGCCCAAAGTCAGGCCGAGCAGGTTCAACTCGACGCCTTCGGCGGGCGCCAGCGTTATGCCGGCCAGACCGAGCAGGGAAAGCTGCACGCCCTGGCCGCTGGGCGCGGTGGCGATGGGCATGCCTTCCGCGATGTAATCCTTGCCCACGGCGGTGGCCGGCAGGGCGAGGCCGAGTTCCGGCACGGCGCGGCCGATATGGGCGATGAAGCTGTTGGAATTCGGCCCCGGCCACATCACGTAGCGGTCGGCATGGGGATAGTCGGCGATGGTTTGCAGCACGCGCGGGATCAGGTCCGCCGCCCGTTCGCCGCGGATATCCAGCAGCAATTCCGGCTCGTTGCCGGCCCAGCGCACATCCGGCTGGCCGCTGCGCTCGCGCACTGTGGGATTGCTCCAGCGCACCACCTCGAAGCGGCGGAAACTATCGGCATTCTCCGGCTTCACGGCGATCCAGGTATGCACCGCGAAGGCGCCGCGCCAGCCCCAGACGCGGGCGGCATAAACCTGGATGATGGCTTCGCGGCTCTTGGCGGGATCGGGCGCCAGGCCGATGCTATCCCACCTTGCTGTGGACCAATGCCGGTTTTCCTGCGCGGCCCAATTCTCCATGGCAATGCCCGCCGCGCTGACGCCCAGCGGCAGAAAAAGCAAAGCCAGCAATACGAGGAGGATGCGGCGGCCGGATTTCATCACCGGCGATGATAGGGCGGATTATGGCCGCAGCAAGGCCATTGATCCGCCCTCACTGTTTTGTCAGGCGACGATCAGCCGAGCTGATCCTGGCTCTGCACGATGCGGCCGACCAAACCATAGGCAACTGCCTCATCGGCGGTCATCCAGTAATCGCGGTCGGTGTCCTTTTCGATCCGCTCCAGCGGCTGGCCGGTTTCGCGAGCGAAAATCTCGTTCAGCCGCTTGCGCATGCGGATGATTTCCTTGGCCTGGATGGCGACATCCGAGGCTTTGCCGCCGGCGCCGCCGGACGGCTGATGCAGCAGGAAGCGGGTATTGGGCAGGCAGAGGCGGTTTTCGCGGCTGGCGGCGCTGAAGATCAGCGCGCCGGCGGAGGCGACCCAGCCGGTGCCGACGATGCGCACGGTCGGCTTCACGAACTTGATCGTGTCGTAGATCGTGTCGCCGGATTCGACATGGCCGCCCTGGGAATTCAGGAAGATCGTGATCGGATCGTCGTTTTCGTAGGACATGGCCAGCAGCCGGGCGGTGACGCCCTGGGCCAGCTTCTGGTCGATGCCGCCGAAGATCAGGATGGTGCGGGACTTGAGCAGCCGCTCGTCCAGGCCGCCGAATTTATCCTTGGCGTCCTTTTCGTCCTTGTCCTTTTCCGGGGCGTCGTCGTTCAGCGCATACAGCATCGGTCAAACATCTCCTGGCGATTGATCCTGCCTAGCCCAGCCGCTTGCCGCTTGCAAGGCCCGGGGCTGCGTCAGGGCAGAAAGCGGGATGGCGCGGCGCTGGCAAATCCGTTAGATTGCCGCCGGAAACCACCGCAAAACCTGACTATAAAGGAGTGCACCGATGCTGAAAGGCAAGTCCGCCATCGTGACCGGATCCACCAGTGGCATCGGGCTTGGAATTGCAGAAGCCCTGGCCGCGGCCGGCGTCAATGTGATGCTGAACGGGTTCGGCAAGGCCGACGAGATCGAAGCGATCCGCGCCGGTCTGGCCGCCAAGCATAAGGTGACCGTGCTCTACAGCGGCGCCGATATGAGCAAGGGCGAGGAAGTGGCCGGCATGGTGCAGGGCGCCGAGCAGGCTTTCGGCAGCGTCGACATCCTGGTCAACAATGCCGGCATCCAGTTCGTTTCGGCGGTGGATGAATTCCCCGAGGCGCGCTGGGCCGCCATCCAGGCGATCAACCTGTCGTCGAGCTATCACGCCATCAAGGCGGCGCTGCCGGGCATGAAGAAGCGCAATTGGGGCCGCATCGTGAATATCGCCTCGGCGCATGGCCTGGTGGCCTCGCCGTTCAAATCGGCCTATGTGGCGGCCAAGCATGGCCAGGTCGGCCTCACCAAGTCGGTGGCGCTGGAAGTGGCCGAACAGAACATCACGGTGAATGCGATCTGCCCGGGCTATGTGCGCACGCCGCTGGTGGAAGGCCAGATCGACGATCAGGCCAAGGTGCACAACATGCCGCGCGACCGGGTGATCCGCGAAGTGATCCTGGCCTCGCAGCCGAACAAGCGCTTCATCGAAGTGGAGGAAGTGGCGCAGTTGGCGCTGTTCCTGTGCGGCGAATACGCCAAGTCGATCACCGGCACGTCGATTGCCATTGATGGCGGCTGGACGGCGCGCTAACCCGCCGACAGCACGAATACATAGCCGGCCACCGGCTTTGCATCTTCCTGGCGCAGGGTTTCCCGCGCCAGGCTTTGCAGAGCCAGGCCGGCGGCCGCGGCGGTATTGCGGATATAGCCCTCGCCATGGGCATAACGGCCGCTCTTGCCGGCGGTGAAGCCATCGGGCTTGTTGGCATCGGCCTCCACCGTGGCGACGAAAATTCCGCCGGGCCCCAGCGCCGCGCGGATGGCGGCGAAGGCTTCCTCCAACGCGCCGAAATAAGCCAGCACATCGGCGGCCAGCAGCAGATCGAAGCGTGCCGGCCGCGCTTGCAGCCAGGCCACGATCTCGGCCACATCCAGCGCATCGTAGAGTTTGCGTTCGCGCGCTTTTTCGATCATGCGCGGCGACAGGTCGATGCCGCTCAAATCCGTGCAGAAATCGCGTATCTCCGGCCCCAGCAGCCCGGTGCCGCAACCCAGATCGCAGGCATTGGCCGCCTTGGCGCCATGCAACGCCGCGCGCGCCGCATCGGCCACCAGCTTGGGCGCGCGGTAATCCAGCCAATGCGTCAGCGTGCGGTCGAAAGTATCGGCGAAGGCATCGAACAACCCGGCCACATAAGCGGGATCTGGCTTGGCGGGAGCCGCGCCCGACAGCACCGCATGCATATGCGCCACTTCGGCATTATCGGGCAGCAGCTTGTGCAGGCGGGCATAGATGGTTTGCGCTTCGGTGCGCTTGTCCAACCGCAGCGCCAATTGCCCCAGGCTGCGCAGCAGCGGCAGCGAGTCCGGGTTCTCCGCCAGCGCACGGTTCTGGCGGCTGAACTCTTCCTCGCGCTGGCGCTTCTGCTTTTCGGCGGCCAGCAGGCTTTGCACCGGATCGGCGGCGAAAGCCGCAGGCGAAGCGGCGGCATCCGGCAGCACAGCCGAGCCGGGCATCGCTTGCGCGCCCGCTAGGCCGAGCAGGCGGTCGCTGATCGAAGCCGCGTTCGCGAAAGGCCGCTGCGGCGACGCCCCGCTGTTATTGCCGGTGCCGCCGCCGCTTTTCGCTGCCTGTCGCCGCTGCTTGCGGTTCATCGTTTAGTTGCGCACAAGCGGCTTGTACTTGATGCGATGCGGCTGGTCGGCATCGGCGCCCAGGCGCTTCTTCTTGTCGGCTTCGTAATCCTGGAAATTGCCCTCGAACCATTCCACATGGCTGTCGCCTTCGAAGGCCATGATATGGGTGGCGATGCGATCCAGGAACCAGCGATCATGGCTGATCACGATGGCGCAGCCGGCGAAATCCAGCAAAGCCTCTTCCAGCGCGCGCAGGGTATCGACATCGAGATCGTTGGTCGGTTCGTCGAGCAGCAGCACGTTGGCGCCTTCCTTCAGCATCTTGGCCAGATGCAGCCGGTTGCGCTCGCCGCCCGAGAGCATGCCCACCTTCTTCTGCTGGTCCTGCCCGTTGAA
>JAYSEE010000241.1:0-5541 GCA_041914045.1 Ferrovibrio sp.
ATCGTCCAGCACCAGGATGATCTCGCCTTCCAGCACGATGCCGTAATCCACCGATTCGGTGCGGTGCATCATCGGATGCGGCGAACCCGGCTTCCAGGTGGCGGCATCGGCGGCATTGATCAGGCTGAAAGCGCCGCGCGCCATTTCCAGGCTCATCGCCGGGGGCGGCGGCGCATCCTTGGGCTTCGGCGCGAAATCCACGAAGCGGATCACGCTGCCCTGGGCCTCGGGATGCAGATGCACCGGGCCCGCCGTCGGATCGGCGCCGTTGCCGACATTGACCGGGCTGCCCTTGGTGCGCCACAGCTCCCAGAAGGCCACGCCGATTTCCGGCTTGTGCAGGGTCGGTTCCAGCACGGCATCCATGGCCACCACGGATTGGCCCTGGGCGTTATGCCCGGTAACGATGCGACGGGGTGCGCGCATGATGGTTTTCCTTCACCAGTGAACCATGGGCAGGCCCGCCACCGGCGAGCGGAACCAGGGAATATTGGTGCCGAACAGCGTGCCGATATGCACATCGTGCAGATCGGCGCCGCCGAAGGCGACGCTGGCGATCCAGGGCGTGACGGCGGATTTCGTCGCGATCATATGCTCGGGCGCGGCCTTGCCGGCCTGATAGGCGGCTTCCAGCGCGGCGATGGCGGCGGGATTGCCGTCGTCGAAGATGGTCAACACTTCGCGCTCCGGCGTGATGGCGATCAGCTTTTCCGCCATCACCAGCGTCACCCACAGATTGCCATAGGCATCGAAGGCCAGGCCATCGGGGAAACCGGCGGGGAAGCCGGCCGCGCCGAAATCCTCCGGCCCATAGGTTTCGCGTGGACCCAGCTTCGGCCCATCGGCGCCGTCGCTGAATTTGAAGCGGCTGATGCGGCGGCCGCAGGTCTCCACCGCGTAGAGATACTCCTCCTTGGCATCGAAGCGCACTTCGTTGGTGAAATGCAGGCCATCGGCCATGATGCGCAGGCCCTTCTCGTCGGCCATGGCGATGAAGCCGTCGTTCAGGCCGGGGCGGATCGCCTCCATCCAGTTCTTGATGCGGGTGGAGACGGTGAGCCAGACGCGATTCTTGCTGTCGCGCAATACGAAATTCACCTTGCCGATGGGCTGGCCGTCGATGCTGTCATACAGCACGCGGCTGTCGCCCTGGCGGGTCATCACTTCCAGCCGGTCGGTGCCGAAATTCGAGATCAGGATGTCGCCATTGGCGGCGAAGGCCAGGCCGTTGGGCAGGGTGCCCTCGGTGAAGCGCTTGGCGAGGTCGGCGGTGCCCGAGAATTGCGTCTCGGCGCGCTGGGCGATCAGGGTCTGGCCGCCATCGGGAGCGATGCGCATCACGCCGCCGCGCGCATCGGCGGACCACAAGGTGCCGTCGCGCTCGGCCAGGATGCATTCAGGCCGTTGCAGGTCATGGCCCTTGAAGCGCAGATCGCTTTTCTGCAGGCGGAAGCCTTTCAGCGGATTGTTCATACCAGCACCAATGTAAGTTTGGGAAACAGCATCAGCACGATCAGGGTGATCAGCATGATCGCGGCGAAAGGCAGCGTGCCCATGAAGATGGTGCGCAGGGTGATGGCGGGATCGTTGAGCGTGCTTTTGATCACGAACACGCTCAGTCCGAAAGGCGGCGTGAGCAGGCCGATCTCCACCGCCACGATGGTGACGATGCCGAACCAGATCAGGTTCATGTCGAAGCCGGTGGCGATCGGCAGCATCAGCGGCAGCACGATCAGCAGGATCGAACTGGAATCGATGAAGCAGCCCAGGATGATGATCAGCAGGATATAGACGAACAGGAAGCCCAGCGGCCCCAGTCCGGCATGGCTGATGCCTTCCACCAGGAATTGCGGCACGCCGGACAGCGCCAGCATGCGGGTATAAAGGCTGGCGCCGATGATCAGGAAAGACACCGCCACCGTCACATGGCCGGTCTCGGTCAGCACCTGCCACAGCTTCTTGCCATCCAGCTTGCGCTTGTAGAGCGCGATCAGCAGCGCGCCGCCCGCGCCCACCGCGCCGGCATCGGTGGCGGTGAACAATCCGCCATAGATGCCGCCCAGCACGGCGCCGACCAGCAGCAGGATCGGCAGGATCTTGCCGGCCATTTCCTTGCCGCCCATCAGGGCGCCGCCCGTCAGCGCGCTATCGGCATCGCCTTCGCGCCGGCCGCCCACATAGCTGGGCCAGAAGCGCGCCATCAGCACTATGCCGATGGCATAGGCCAGGGCCAGCAGCAGGCCCGGCGCCACGCCGGCCATGAACATGCTGCCCACCGAAACTTCGGCGAGGAAGCCATACAGAATCATCAGCAGGCTGGGCGGTATCAGCATGCCCAGCACCGACGAGCCCGCCACCACGCCGGTGGCGAAGCCCGGCTTGTAGCCGAAGCGCAGCATCTCGGGCACCGCCACGCGGGTGAACACGGCGGCGGACGCGATGGAAATGCCGGTGATGGCGGCGAAGATGGCATTGGCGGCCACGGTGGCTATGCCTAAGCCGCCGCGCAGGCGGCGCAGGCCCTGATTCGCCACTTCGAAGGCATCCTTGCCGATATCGGCGATGGAGACCAGGAAGCCCATCAGCACGAAAAGCGGCACCACGCCGAAGATATGGCTGGCCACCGCATCGCTCGCGCCCTGCGCCAGCATGCTGGCGGCCACATCGGCGCTGTCCTTGATCAGCCAGACGCCGACAAACGAGGTGAGGCCGAGCGCCACGGCCACATGCAGCCCCAGCCAGATCAGCAGCATCATCACGCCGATGGTGATGAAGCCGATTTCCAAACCGCTCATGGCTTTGCCTCCGGCGCCGGATTAAGCATGCCCCGGATATCCATCCAGGTCAGCACCAGATATTGCAGGCCGGTGGCGGCGCTGCCGATCAGGATCAGCAGCTTGATCGGCCAGGTCGGCGCGGTGAAATCGCCCGCCGCGCCCACATATTCGCCGATCTCTATCGCCTCCAGGAAAGGCGCGATGCTGCCGTAGAACACCACGGCCAGAAAGACCGCGCCGAGCAGATGGAAAATGCCTTGCAGCAGATGGCCCAGGCGCGGATTGCGCTGCAACAGGCTCTCGATCACCATATCGGATCGCGTCATGCGGCCGATCATCAAGGTATGGCCGAGCTGCAGAAACACGATGCCGACGATGGAAAGCGCCAGCAATTCGGTGGTGCCGCGCACCGGAGCGCCGAATAATTCGCGCCCGATGATGTCGCTGTTGACCAGCACCATGAGGGCGAAAATCCACACGGTGCCAAGGGCGTTCATCGCGCCCAGTAAGCGGGAAAACATCGCGGTCACCACCGAATTCCGTTTACTTGCTGCTGCGCTTACTTGCTCCAGTCGCGCGGGAAGCCAGTGCCGTTGGTTTTGAACTGCGCGATGAACTCGTTCAGCACCTTGCTGCCCGGCAGGCCCTTGGCATCCAGATCCTTCGCCCAGGGCAAAGCCACGTTGGGCAGCGTATCGGCCCATTTCTTGCGCTCCTCGGGGCTCAGTTCATGCACCTTGGCGCCGCTTTCCTGCATCTTCTTCAACAGGCTGCCGCTGGTTTCCGCCAGCAGATTGTTGAAGCGGGCGGCGTATTCGTTGCCCACGTCGATCACGATCTTCTGCGCATCCTTGGGCAGCTTGTCGTAAACCCGCTTGCTCATCACCAGGGCGCCGGCGAATTGCGCGCCGTAATTCACCTTGGTGATATTGGGGGCCACCTCGATCAGCTTGATCGGGAAGGCGCCGGTCACGAAGGTGAGGGTGCCTTCGGTCACGCCGGTCTGGATGTCGTTGTAATAGGTTTGCAGCGAGCCGGCCACGGCCACCGCGCCGGTGCCCTTCACCCAATTGGCCGACGGACCGGGCGCGTTGATCTTCTTGCCTTGCAGATCTTCCAGCTTGGTCACCGGATTCTTGGTGAACAGGTGGTAGGTATCCAGGCCGGTGCCGCCCAGGAAGATCATGTTGTTCTTGGTCCAGGCCTCGGCCATGGCCGGAATCTTGGCCTGCATGCTGGTGATCACCTTCGACATCAGCCGCACGTCGTCGGTCATGAACGGCGCCACGTAGGACACGTTCTGCAGCGGGAATTTCGGCGCTTCGAAAATGGTGGAAACGAAGGCCAGCTCGGCCAGGCCATCCTTGATGGCGCCGGATTCGGTGCCCAGCTTGGCCACCGTGCCGCCCCAGGCGCGGGTCCATTCGAACTTGGCCTTGCTGTTGGCGGCGGCCAGGCGCTTGTCCAGTTCGGGGATGAAGAATTCATCGGCCAGCTTCACCCAGGGCAGGGTGGCGGGATGGCCGGCCACGGCGGTCATCTTCACGGTCTGCGCCTGGGCCTGCTGCGTCAGGCCGGCGGCGAAAACGGCGCCTGCCATCAAGGCCAGGCTGCGGATTTTGTTGCTCATTGCGTTTCTCCCTAGGTTGGTTCTGGTTTTGCCGGCGCGCTCAACTCCGCGCCGGTCGTTTGGTTTTGGCGGACTGCGGTTTGCGCAGGCTTTCCGCCTTCTCGGCATGTTTGCCGAAACAGAAATCGTAGGTATGGCCGAGATGATGATGCAGCAGCCGCAGGGCGGCATCGGCGTCGCGCGCTAGCACGGCTTCCATCAGCGCGCGATGCTCGGCCATCAGGTCGACGGTAGCATCGGTCAGGAAGCTGTACATCATGCCATGACGATAGCGCTCGGCTTGATCGTATAGCCGCGATTGCTCCTCGATCAGCCGCGGCGAGCCGCAGGCGGCGATCAGCGCGGCATGGAAAGCCTTGTGCAATTCGCTGAAGCTGGCCAGGTCCTGCACCGGGCCGCCGCCCAGCCGCAGCACATGGCGATCCAGCTTATGGAAGGTCGACAGCACTTCGCCTTCCCAGGCATCGTCGCCCTTGCGGATCGCCAGCGCCAGGGCGGCGCTTTCCACCACTTGGCGGGCCAGCGTGATATCGGCTAGATCCTCCGGGCTCATCGGCGCCACGCGGAAACCGCGCTGGCTTTCGGCAGCCACGAAGCCCTGACTGATCAGCCGTGAGAGCGCCTCGCGCACCGGGCTGGCCGACAGGCCGTAGCGCGCCTTCAATTCGTCGATCTGCAATTTGGCGCCGGAAGGGAAATGGCCGGCGATGATATCCTCGCGCAGCCGACGATAGGCGAACTCGGTCAGGCTGCCTGCCTCGGCCGCCAGATCGCGTATCTCCTCCCGGTCTTTTTTATCCATGCCTTTTTTATCGGTCATGGCGCCATCCTGCGGGCGAGGGCTGGCGGGTGTCAACGACAAAGATAAAAAAAATCGACAAAATGGTCTGATGTCGTTATTCTCCCCCGCAACAGACAGAAAAGCACCGGAGGAAGCATGTCCCGCCGTTTCGTGGACCTATCCATTTATCTGGAAAACGACGTGATCTCCGATCCGCCGGGCTTCGGCCCGAAGATCGACTACATCACTCATCAGGACAGCCCGGCCGATATCGCGCGCTTCTTTCCCGGCCTGGCCAAGGAAGACCTGCCCGATGCCGAAGGCTGGGCGGTGGAGAATGTCACGCTCAACAC
>JAYSEE010000242.1:0-5513 GCA_041914045.1 Ferrovibrio sp.
CAGGATGCCGCCGTTCTTGTAGTAGTCGAGCTCGTCCAGCGTATCGATGCGGCAGAGCACTTCGAAAGTCTGGGTCGAGCCGTCGGCGCGGGTGAGCGTGATCGGCAGCTTCTTGCGCGGCTTCAGGTCGGTGGCGACGCCGGTGATGTCGAATTTCTCGCTGCCGTCCAGCTTCAGGTCGAAGCGGGTCATGTCATTGAGGAATTGCAGCGGCAGCACGCCCATGCCCACCAGGTTGGAGCGGTGGATGCGTTCGTAGCTTTCCGCGATCACCGCCTTCACGCCGAGCAGGATGGTGCCCTTGGCCGCCCAGTCGCGCGAGGAGCCGTTGCCGTATTCCTTGCCGGCGAAGATCACCAGCGGGGTGCCGCTGGCCTTGTACTTCATGGCGGCGTCGTAGATCGACATCACCTCGCCGGTGGGCTGATACTTGGTGATGCCGCCTTCGGTGCCCGGCACCAGCTCGTTCTTGAGCCGGATATTGGCGAAGGTGCCGCGCATCATCACTTCGTGATTGCCGCGCCGCGCGCCGTAGGAGTTGAAGTCGGCATAGGCCACCTTGTTCTCGATCAGATACTTGCCGGCCGGGCCGTCCTTCTTGATCGAGCCGGCGGGCGAGATGTGGTCGGTGGTGATCTTATCCGGCAGCACCGCCAGCACGCGCGCGCCCTTCACGTCGGTGATCGGCGCGGGGGTCTTGCTCATGCCGTCGAAATACGGCGGGTTCTGCACATAGGTGGAGGTGTTGTCCCAGCCATAGGTCTGGCCGGTGCCCACCTTGATCTTGCGCCAGTTCGGATCGCCCTTGAACACATCGGCATAGCGCTTCTTGAACATCTGCGCGGTGACGTATTTGCGCACCGTGGCGGCGATCTCCTTGTTGGAGGGCCAGATGTCCTTCAGGTAGACCGGCTTGCCCTTGGCATCCTGGCCCAGCGGCTCCTTGACGAGATCGACCTTGAGATTGCCGGCCAGCGCATAGGCCACCACCAGCATCGGCGAAGCGAGATAATTCGCCTTGGTGAGCGGATGCACGCGGCCTTCGAAGTTGCGGTTGCCCGACAGCACGGCTCCGACCACGAAATCGTTGTCGGTGACCGCCTTGGAGATATTGTCGGGCAGCGGGCCGGAATTGCCGATGCAGGTGGTGCAGCCGTAACCGACGACCTGGAAGCCCAGTTTGTCGAGATCCTTCTGCACGCCGGCCTTGGCGAGATAATCCGTCACCACCTGCGAGCCCGGCGCCAGCGAGGTCTTCACCCAGGGCTTGGTGCGCAGGCCCTTCTTGATGGCGTTGCGCGCCAGCAGGCCCGCGCCCAGCAGCACGCTGGGATTGGAGGTGTTGGTGCAAGAGGTAATGGCGGCGATCACCACATCGCCATGGCCGAGATCGAAATTCGCCTTCTCGACCTTGGCGCGGAAATCCTGGCCGGTCTTCTTGCCGTAGAAAGTGCCGAGCAGTTCCTTGAAATCGCCGGCGGTGCGGCTGAGCGGCACGCGGCCTTCCGGACGGGTCGGGCCGGCCAGCGAGGATTCGACCGAACCGAGATCGAGTTCCAGCGTATCGGTGAATACCGGCTCCGGGGCCTTCTTGCCGCGCCACAGGCCCTGGGCCTTGGCATAGGCTTCCACCAGCTTCACGCGCGCCGGCTCGCGGCCGGTGGCGTTCAGATAGGCGATGGTTTCTTCATCGACCGGGAAGAAGCCGCAGGTGGCGCCGTATTCCGGCGCCATGTTGCCGATGGTGCAGCGGTCGGCCAGCGAGAGGTCTTCCACGCCGGGGCCGAAGAACTCGACGAACTTGTTGACCACGCCCTTCTTGCGCAGCATCTGGGTGACGGTGAGCACAACGTCGGTGGCGGTGGTGCCTTCCTTCAGCTTGCCGGTGAGGCGGAAGCCCACCACTTCGGGCAGCAGCATGGAGATCGGCTGGCCCAGCATGGCCGCCTCGGCTTCGATGCCCCCCACGCCCCAGCCCAGCACGGCCAGGCCGTTCACCATGGTGGTATGGCTGTCGGTGCCGACCAGGGTATCCGGATAGGCCACCTCGGTCTTGCCATCCATGCCGGTCCAGACGGTCTGGGCCAGATATTCGGTATTCACCTGATGGCAGATGCCGGTGCCCGGCGGCACCACACGGAAATTGTCGAACGCGGTCTGGCCCCAGCGCAGGAAGGCGTAGCGTTCGCCGTTGCGCTCGTATTCCAGGTCCACATTCTTCTTGAAGGCGCCGGCGGCGGCGGAATAATCCACCATCACCGAATGGTCGATCACCAGATCCACCGGCGAAAGCGGGTTGATCTTGCTGGTGTCGCCGCCCAGCTGCACCATGGCGTCGCGCATGGCGGCCAAATCCACCACGGCGGGCACGCCGGTGAAATCCTGCATCAGCACGCGGGCCGGGCGATAGGCGATTTCGCGGTCGGACTTGCGGTCCTTCAGCCACTTGCCCACCGCCTTGATGTCGTCGACGGTGACGGAGCGGCCGTCTTCATAGCGCAGCAGGTTTTCCAGCAGCACTTTCAGCGAATAGGGCAGGCGCGAGAGGTCGCCGAGCGTCTTCTCGGCGGCCTTCAGGCTGTAATAGGCGTAGCTCTTGTTGCCGACCTTCAGGGTCTTGCGGGTTTTCAGGCTGTCCTGGCCCACCGCGATGGGGACCGCGCGCGCCGCGCCGGCGGCCTTGGCCTTTTTGGGGGCCGTCTTCACCACGGCCTTTACTGCTTTCTTTACGGCTTTCTTCACGGGGGGGGCCTTTTTCACCGCGGCCTTCTTGGCCGGGGTCTTCTTGGCCGGAGCCTTCGCCACCTTTTTCACCGCCTTCTTCACGCTCTTCTTCTTGGGGGCCGGGGCTTTTTTGCTGGCAGACTTCTTCGGGCGTTTCACGGGGCGCTCCTTCCTGCGGGGCTGGGCCTGTCGGCCGGGAGGGTAATGCGGGATTCGTGACGCAAATCCGGCGCTTTGCCAAGGGGTTCCGACGAATTCCCTTCGTCGTCGGCGTGAATTCTCCTCAAGGGGGATCGCGCTGCTTTCAACTGCTTTGCCCTTACGGCATGGCCGACGCGCGGATACGACTTAGGGCGAATGCTCCCGACACGGACCTTGACGCCGGCAAAGCCCGGCAGTCACATAGGCGCACAAATGATGCAGACCTGAGTCTGCGCAAGCCACCAGGGAGGCGGCATTTTGGGAAATCAGGGGCAGATCACGCCTGGAATCCGGGCGCAAGCCACGACCGGCCAGGATATCGCTTCCACTGGAATCGATCCCTCGGGCCGCGACACCATCCCGAAATACCTGCTGCATAACGCGCTGCATCGCCGCGACCGGCCGGCCATGCGGGAAAAGGACCTGGGCATCTGGCAAAGCTGGAACTGGGGCCAGGTGGCCGAGCAGGTGCGCTATATCGCCAGCGGCCTGGCGCTCGCCGGGCTGAAGCGCGGCGACAAGGTGGCCATCATCGGCGACAACCGGCCGGAACTCTACTGGTCGCTGGCCGCCATCCAGGCCCTGGGGGCGGCGCCGGTGCCGATCTATCAGGAAAGCGTGGCCGAGGAAGTGCAGTATGTGGTGGACCATGCCGAGGCCCGCTTCGCCATCGCCGAAAACCAGGAACAGGTGGACAAGCTGCTGGGCATGCGCGAGCGCCTGCCGCTGCTGGACCTGATCGTCTATACCGATCCGCGCGGCCTGCGGCATTACCATCAGCCCGGCCTGCGCGACATGGCGAGCCTGAAGGCCGAGGGCCGCGAGCATGCCCTGGAGCATCCGGATTTTCTGGAAACCGAGATCGCCAAGGGCCGGGGCAGCGATTTGGCGCTGATCTGCTACACTTCGGGCACCACCGGCCGCCCCAAGGGCGTGATGCTGAGCCACGACAACGTGGTGCGCTCGGCCAATCTGGCCATCGCCTTCGACCATATCAATGAAAACGACGAAATCCTCGCCTATCTGCCGCTGGCCTGGGTGGGCGATAATTTCATCTCTTATGCCGAAGCGACCCAGGCCGGTTTCTGCGTCAATTGTCCGGAATCCGGCGAAACGGTGCTGACCGACCTGCGCGAGATCGGCCCGACCTATTTCTTCGCCCCGCCGCGCATTTTCGAAAACCTGCTCACCACGGTGATGATCCGCATGGAAGATGCCGGCGCCATCAAGCGCGGCCTGTTCAAGTATTTCATCGGCCTGGCGCGCCGGGTCGGCCGGCCGATCCTGGAAGGCAAGCCGGTGGGCCTGGCCGACCGGCTGCTCTATGCCCTGGGTGAATTGCTGGTCTACGGGCCGCTGAAAAACGTGCTGGGCATGAACCGGCTGCGGCTGGCCTATACCGCCGGCGAGGCGATCGGGCCGGATATCTTCGATTTCTTCCGCGCGCTGGGCATCAATCTCAAGCAGCTTTACGGCCAGACCGAATGCACGGTCTATCTCTGCATGCATACCGACGACGACGTGCTGCCCGATACCGTGGGCAAGCCGGCGCCCGGCGTGGAGGTGCGCATCGACGATACGACCGGCGAAGTGATGTTCCGCAGCCCCGGCGTATTCGTCGGCTATTACAAGAATGCCGAGGCCACCCATGAGACCAAGACGCCGGACGGCTGGGTGCATAGCGGCGATGCCGGCGTATTCGCCGATAACGGCCATCTGCGCATCATCGACCGCGCCAAGGATGTCGGCCGGCTCACCAACGGCGCGCTGTTCGCGCCGAAATACATCGAAAACAAACTGAAATTCTTCCCGCAGATCAAGGAAGCCGTGGCCTTCGGCGATAAGCGCGATTTCGTCGCCTGTTTCGTCAATATTGATCTCGGCGCGGTCGGCTCCTGGGCCGAGCGCAATGGCATCGCCTATACCTCCTATGCCGATCTGGCGGCGCGGCCCGAGGTCTACGACATGGTGCGCGGCTGCATCGAAACGGTGAACCGCGACTTGGCGTCCGATTCCTCGATGGCCGACAGCCAGATCAAACGCTTCCTGATCCTGCATAAGGAACTGGATGCCGATGACGGCGAACTCACCCGCACCCGCAAGGTGCGCCGCCGCATCATCGCCGACCGCTATGCCGAAATCATCGAAGCTTTGTACTCCGACCGCAAGAGCATCGCCGTGGATGCGAAAATCACCTTCGAGGATGGCCGCACCGGCAGCTTCAAGGCCAACCTCACCGTGGCGGATGCGCAAAGCTTCGCCACCCTGCGCAAGGCGGGCTGAGCCGATGAGCGAAACGGGCAAGAAACTCGGCGATGTGATGCTGCGGGTGGAGAATATCTCGCTCTCCTTCGGCGGCGTGAAGGCGCTGACCGATATCAGCTTCGATATCCGCGAGCATGAAATCCTCGCCATCATCGGCCCCAACGGCGCCGGCAAATCCTCGATGCTGAACTGCATCAACGGCTTCTACCATCCGCAGCAGGGCAGCATCACCTTCCGCGGCCAGAAGCGCAGCCGCATGAAGCCGCATGAGGCGGCCAGCCAGGGCATCGCCCGCACCTTCCAGAACATCGCGCTGTTCAAGG
>JAYSEE010000243.1:0-3670 GCA_041914045.1 Ferrovibrio sp.
TGGTCGGCGCCCTCTCCGCCTTCTACCACGACGCCACCGATTACGACGATCCGCATCAGCGCATGATCGCCCAGCACCGGCTGATCGCGAAGATGCCCACCATCGCCGCCATGGCCTACAAGTATTCCGTCGGTCAGCCCTTCATGTATCCGCGCAACGACCTGGGCTATGCCGAGAATTTCCTGCATATGACCTTCGGCGTGCCCGCCGAGCCCTACAAGATGAGCCCGACCCTGGCCAAGGCCATGGACCGCATCTTCATCCTGCATGCCGATCACGAGCAGAATGCCTCCACCTCCACGGTGCGCCTGGCCGGCTCGTCGGGCGCCAACCCGTTCGCCTGCATCGCCGCCGGCATCGCCTGCCTGTGGGGCCCCGCCCATGGCGGCGCCAACGAGGCCGTGCTGAAGATGCTGGAAGAGATCGGCTCGCCCGACAAGGTCGGCGAGGCGGTGAAGAAGGCCAAGGACAAGAATTCCGGCTTCCGCCTGATGGGCTTCGGTCACCGCGTGTACAAGAACTACGATCCGCGCGCCAAGCTGATGCGCGAGACCTGCCACGAGGTTTTGGAAGAACTGGGCGTGAAGAACGAGCCGCTGCTCAAGATGGCCATGGACCTGGAGCGCATCGCGCTGGAAGACGATTACTTCGTCTCCAAGAAGCTCTACCCGAATGTGGACTTCTATTCCGGCATCATCCTGCGCGCCATGGGTTTCCCCACCGCCATGTTCACGGCCCTGTTCGCCCTGGCCCGCACCGTGGGCTGGATCGCCCAGTGGAACGAGATGATCGAGGATCCGGCCCAGAAGATCGGCCGTCCGCGTCAGCTCTATACCGGCGCCGGCGCCCGCCCCTATATTCCGGTCGAAAAGCGCGCCTAAAGCGTGTAGACTGGCCGGAAAGGACGGCGCTGAATAAGAGCCGGGCCGATGGGAGGCGGGCCAATGGCGAAACGGGCAGAAAAACCAGGCAATGGGCAAACGGCGGCTGGCGGCCAAAAGGTCGGCGGCCATGGCTGGATGCGTCCTGGCTTCATCACCCTGCCCGGCCCCGCCAACGACAACCGCCTCACCGCCGCCCGCCTGCTGCGCCAACCGCGTTTCTGGGTCTGGGCTGGTTTGATGGCCACGCTGCTGGTGTTGATCGCGAGCCGTCTCTGAACCATCCTGAAGTTCCATGCAGAAAAGCCGCCCTTCCAGGCGGCTTTTTTTATCGGAAGAGTGAACCCAGGCTTACGGCTGTTCGTATTAAAAGCCAAAAGGCATACAATTCCGCTCCAGACGCCTCAACCAAGGATGGCCCATGCAAATCAGCGTGCGCCTAAAGTTAGCCGCCGCCTTCGCCATCGCCGTGCTCTCCGCGGCGGCGCTGGGGCTGGCTGCCTTTTGGGCCATGCAGTCGGTGGGCGATCTGGTGGTGCGGCTTTACGACAGGCCGCTGATGGCCATCAACTATGCCCGCCTGGCGCAAACCTCCTTCGTGTCGCAGGAATTGACCACGCGCGAAATGGAAGCCGATAAGCCGGCGGATGCCGCCGCCTTGATCCTCGATATCCGCAGCCGCAACGAAAATTTCCTGTCCGATCTCGCCATCGCCGAAGAACGCGGACTAAATGCGAGCATCGCGCGCTATGCTGCGAAGATCCGCGATCTCAACGAGGCTTGGCTGCATCTGGCATTGGATGCCTTGGCGATGCCGGCCGATGCTTCCGCGCGCACCGAAATGCTGAAAACCCGCGAGGCGATCGCCGGCGAAATCTCCGCCAACCTGGAAATCCTCACCCAGCTTGCCGCCGAAGACGGCTTCCTGTTCCGCACCGAAGCGGAGGCGAAGATTCAGCAAACCAAAGACCGCACCATGATGATGATCGGCGGCCTTGCGCTGGTGATCCTGATCGTATCGGTACTGCTGATCCGCAATATCGTGGCGCCGCTGGGCTCGATGACGCGCGCGATGTTCCAGCTTGCGGAAGGCAAGATCGACGTGCCGCTGCCCGTGCTGGCCCGCAAGGACGAGATCGGCCATATGGCGGCTTCGCTGCGCGTGTTCCGTCAGGCCATGCAGGACCTGCAAGAAGCGCGCGAACGCGCCGAAGCAGCCACGCGCGCCAAATCGGAATTCCTGGCAATGATGAGCCATGAAATTCGCACGCCGATGAATGGCGTGCTGGGCCTCACCCGGCTGCTGATTAAAAGTCCGCTGAATGCCGATCAACGCAATCTTGCCGAAACCGTGCTGGATTCCGCGGAGACCTTACTGCGCATTCTCAACGACATCCTCGACTTCTCCAAGCTGGAAGCCGGCCGCGTCGATATCGAGAAGATCGACTATGAGCTTGCCCAGACCTTGCAGGCTTCGCTGCTGCTGATGCGCAATCGCGCCGATGAAAAAGGCTTGGAGCTGGCCTCCGTCATCGCGCCCGATCTGCCGCGTTACCTGCAAGGAGATCAGAATCGCCTGCGTCAAATCCTGCTCAACCTGATCGGCAACGCCATCAAGTTCACCGAGCATGGCGGCGTACATATAAGCGTGCGGGCGGACGGCGCGGACAAGCTGCTGTTCGAAATCAGCGATACCGGGCTGGGCATATCCAAGGAGAGCATCGAAAAACTCTTCGGCAGTTTCGTGCAGGCCGATTCCTCGATCACCCGACGTTTCGGCGGCACCGGCCTCGGCCTCGCCATCTGCAAGCGCCTGGTGGAAGCCATGGGCGGCGCTATCGGCGTGCGCAGCGAATTGGGCAAAGGCAGCACCTTCTGGTTCACCTTGCCGATGCTCGTCGGCCAGGAACCGAAGCAGGCGGGCCGGATTGCCGATGAAAAACCCCTGCCCCCGCTGCGCATCCTGGTGGCGGAAGACAATCCGGTAAACCGCAAAGTGGCAGCCGGCATCCTGAAGGAGCAGAATCATCAGGTCAGTTTTGCCGAGAATGGCCGTTTGGCGTTGGAAATCGCCGGCAAGGCCGCTCCGGTCTTCGACCTGATCCTGATGGATGTGCATATGCCGGAAATGGACGGCATCACCGCGGCGCGCGAAATCCGCAAACTGCCCCCGCCGCATGGCGATGTCTGCATCATCGCCGTCACCGCCTCGCTCAGCAGCGAAGGCCTGCAACGCTGCTTGGATGCGGGCATGAATGATTATGTCGGCAAGCCGATCATACCGGAAGCGCTGGATCGCGCGATCCGCCGCAATCTCGGCTTTGCTCCCGTTATGCAGGCCCCCGCCGCGCCGGCGCAAGCCGAGCGGAAATCCGAAAGCGCGACAGACCCTGCCGCCTTGCGCATGCTGCAAGAAGACCTTGGTACGGAAACTGCTGTCGAACTGATCGACACTTTCATCGAATTCGCATCCGAGATTGAGTCGGGTCTTGCCGCCTTCGCGCAAGAGAAGCGATGCCCGCAGATTGCCGAATTGGCGCATAGCCTGAAAAGTTCGGCCGCCAGCATGGGGCTTGCCGATTTGCAGCGCCTGGCATTGCGGCTTGAACAGGCCGGTCTTAATAACGATATCGCATCCGCCACGGACTTGGCCGAACAGGCCAGGCAGGCGCTTTCCCAGGGGCTGGACTGGTTGCGGCAGCAACGCGATGCACTGACGGAAACCGCGAAAGCAGGAAATGCTCATGCAAGATGAAAACAACCCGCATTTCGAGCGGCTGCGCGTATTG
>JAYSEE010000243.1:3699-5513 GCA_041914045.1 Ferrovibrio sp.
CGCCCAGCGTCTTGCAGCGTCGGTGCTGCGCCAGCTCGGCGTCAAACAACTCACCGTTGTTACCGATGGTCAGGCAGCCATTGATCTGCTCGGCAGCAGCGAGCTGCAATTCGACCTGATCGTTTCCGATTGGAACATGCCCAAGGTGACCGGCCTGCAATTGCTGCAGCATGTGCGCAAAACCTGGTTGAATATGCCCTTCCTGATGCTGACCGGAAATGCGAATGAGGAATTCGTCATCGCAGCAAGGGAAAACAAGGTGGATGCCTATGTGATCAAGCCCTTCTCCGCCAGCCAGTTGCGGCAGAAGCTGACGGTCATGTTCAATATGAAATCGGTCTAGGCCGCCGGCTCGCAAAACATTGACTTGCCGCCCCGATGGCTTCGCTTAATATGGCGATCCGCAAGCAATAATGCCGAGGATATAATGAACCGTATCGTTTCAACCGCCATCGCCGCCGGCCTTGCCGCTTCTGCATTCGCAAGCCAGGCGCTGGCGCTCGATCTCGCCGGACTGAACAACCGCAACCAGCTTGCGCTGTTCAGCGACCGCGCCCCGGCAAAGCTGAAGCTGGTGCAGATCACCGGCGTGGAAGGCAAAATCCTCGGCATTGATGTTCGCCCGGCCGACGGCAAACTCTATGCCCTGAGCAGCAGCAGCTCGCTCTACACCATCGACACCGCCAGCGGCGCCGCCAGCATGAAGGCCAAGCTGTCCACCGTCATCGAAGCGGTGGACCATGTGGTGGTGGACTTCAACCCGCAAGCCGACCGCCTGCGCGTGATGACCTCCACCGGCCAGAATCTGCGGGTGAATGTCGATACCGGGCAGACCATCGTCGACGGCAAGCTGGCTTATCGCGGCGGCGACCGCAATGCCGGCAAACCGATGGGCATCTATGCCGGCGCCTATATCAACTCATATCGCGGCGCGACGCAGACTCAGCTTTTCAATGTGGACAGCCTGAACGGCACTTACACAGTGCAGGACCCGCCCAACGACGGCGTGCAGCGCAGCGTCGGCCCCATCGGCCTGCCGAGCGGCAGCATCGTCGAGGCCATCGACATCTTTACCGATGCCAATGACAACTATATCGGCTTCGGCGTTGCCGATGCCATGCTTTACAAGCTGGATGTGGCCACCGGAAAAATGCGCAAGCTGGGCGCAATCGGCAATGGCAAGACCGCGATCATCGACATCGCTGTGCTGTCCGCGCGGCAATAGGGGCCCGATGCGAAGCTATCTGTATGCCGCGCTATGCGGCGCGCTGCTGGGGCAAATTCTGCTGACGGCCTTCCCCAGCATCGGCCAATCGCTGCCGACCATCACGCAGAGCGGCATCGCCTTCAAACCCGCCGCCGTGCGCGTGAAAGCCGGCGGTCAGGTGCTGTTTCGCAACGAAGACCCTTTCGGCCACAACGTCTATTCGCCCAGCAAGGGCGGCGTATTCGATATCGGCCTGCAAGCGCCGGATTCCGAAACCGCCGTCACCTTCCGCGAACCCGGCGAATACATCATCCAATGCCGCATCCATCCGAAGATGCGCGCCGTTGTGACCGTCACGCCATGATCGCGGCCGTTCAGGCCGCGCGCTTCTCGATCAATTCGACCTTGTAGCCATCGGGGTCTTCCAGAAAGGCGATCACGCTGCCGCCATGCTTCATCGGCCCCGGCGGACGCGGAATCTTCACGCCGGCAGCCGCCAGCTTTTCGCACAGCCCATAGATATCCGGCACGCCGATGGCGATATGGCCATAGCCGCTGCCGATGGTGTAAGGCTCCTTCTGGCCCCAGTTATGGGTGAGTTCGATCA
>JAYSEE010000244.1:0-5509 GCA_041914045.1 Ferrovibrio sp.
GTGGTGACGATTGGATTTGAAATCAGCGCCACGCATTTAAACCGGACACTAGTGGGTCAAGCCCGGTGGCGACGAATGTCGGCGTGTTTTGGTTGTTTCACAGCGGATAGATCAGCGAGTTGAGGATCATCTCGCTGTCGAACACGCAGATGCGTTCGGCCAGTTTCGGGCCGTCCGGCGTGGCCTGGAAACGGTCGATATAGCGGCCGACATTGAATACTTCGCTCACACCGCCGGGCCTGGTGCGGAACACCGCGTAATTGGCCTCGGCCGTCACGCCGCCATCGGCGTGATGCTCCAGCAGGGCCGTGCCGATCACATGGCGCTGGTAATACGGCGCGTGATACAGCGTGTTCTTGATGCCATAGACGCGGTCGCGCAACATACCATGGCCTTCCAGCGCCAGGATGCAAAGCGGCAGGCCGGCGTCGAAATTCTCCCGCGCCACGATCTTGTAGGTCGCATCGGGCAGGAAGAAATCCGGCCAGCGCTCGAAATCGCCGGCATCCAGGCAGGCGGCATAGCGGGCGTTGAAGCGGTCCACAGTGGTTTGCTTGAGCGCCGCTTGATCCAGCGCGGTCACAGCCCAAGCTCCTTGCGCCAATAGCCATACATGCCGCGGATCAGGGTTTCGGTCACCATATGCTCGGTGGGGGCCACATCGCGGCCATCCAGTTCGCAAAGCGTGCTGCCATCTTCGCCGCGCTGGCGGAAGCCGTCCTGGCTCAATTCGATCACTTCGCCATCGTCGGCGGAAACGAATCCGGCTGGGCCGAACAGGTTGGCCTGGCGCAGGCGGCGCCGGGTCATCTCCTCGCTGTCGTCCTTGAAGCCGAAATGCGTCCAGATGAAATCGAAGGCGCCGGGGCCGGCCGGCACGATATGGCGGGTGGACAGCGAATTCACCTGCTGCTGGATGATCAGGCTGGGAAACAGCGTGATCATGGTGACGCTGGGGCCGTTCCACCAGGGTTCGGGCACCACATCCAGCAGGCGCGGATCGTTCAGCGTCATATCGGCCTTGAAGCTGGTCACGCCCTCGGTCACGCTGCCCGCGCCGCCCTGATTGCGCTGCGAGATCATCACCGCATGGCGGCCCTGTTCGTCCATCACCATGCGCGAACTCTGGTCGGCGCGCCACAGGCCGAAGGTGACGAACCAAGTATGCAGCAGGCCGGGATGATAGGGGTCCTTGATATTCTCCATCATCAGTTTCCAGTTGCCCGGAATGCGCTGACGATTGACGCCCAAGAGGGTGAGTTCGCGGCCCTTGAAGATGCGGTCCAGCCAGGGCAGCACGGCCGGGCCGATATAATCCTCGAAGCTGGGCGCGGCATCGCTGAAGCTGGCGAAGATCATGCCGCCATAGCGCGCCACGCGCAGTTTCGTCAGGCCATGCGCCTGCATATCGAAATCCGCCGGCATGCCGCCCTGTTTCCGGCCGTCCCGCTCCACGCCCTGGCGGAAAGGCAGGCCGGCCAGATCGCCATTCAGCTTGTAGGTCCATTGGTGATAGGGGCAGACGAAGCTGCGCGCCTTGCCGCGCTGGTTCTGGCAGAAACGCACGCCGCGATGGGCGCAGCGGTTTTCCATCACGGCGATGGACCCGTCGCGCTGACGCGCCACGATCACCTGCCGCTCGCCCACGAAGCTCAGGCGATACTCCCCGAAGGCCGGAATTTCCGCTTCCAGGCCCACATAGCACCAATGCGGGCCATAGAAGAAATGCTGCAATTCGCGCTGATAGATCTCCGGGTCGGTATAGGCCCAATAGGGAATCCGGCTGGAACCGGGCTCGGTCCAGCGCTTTTGAGCGACGTGATGCGGAGCGTTCATCGCCGTTTCCTCCCGATATTATTTGCAAATACAATTAAACCGGATTTCCAGCCCTGTCAATTCAATATCTTAGCGCCGGATGAGGGGCCGGGCACAAGCAGGGCGGGCACAAGCAATTGCCGCATTTCGGCCCAGCTTTCGCACATTTCCGCCGTCAGCTTAGGGGCGTCAACAACAAGGGAGACGAACCCATGACCGCTTCCAATCCGGCCCTCAAGACCGCCTCGCGCGTTGCCGCCCCCCGTTTGCTTGCCTTGGTGCTGCTGGCGGGCGTGGCCACCGGCTGCTCGGGCTTGAACAAGCAGGAGCAGCGGGCGCTTTCGGGCGGCGCCATCGGCGCGGCGGGCGGCGCCGCGCTCGGCATCATCACCGGCGGCAGCGCCTTCACCGGCGCGCTGATCGGCGGCGCCGGCGGCGCCGCGGTGGGCGCGCTGATGAAGGAGAAATAACCGCAATACTTGTTGACGGCCCATCGCGAGCCCCGCTAGGTCTTGAGGGCGCCTGTTGCGGCGCAGCAAGGCCGGCGGGGGCGCGATGGGCGATTTATTCTGGGAGTGGATCAATCTGGTGCTGCGCTGGATGCACCTGATTTTCGGCATCGCCTGGATCGGCTCCTCCTTCTTCTTCGTCTGGCTCGACAACAGCCTGCGCCCCAACAAAAAAGACGGCGTGCTGGGCGAGACCTGGATGGTGCATGGCGGCGGCTTCTATTTCACCGAGAAATACGCCGTCGCCCCCAAGCATATGCCGGACGAACTGCACTGGTTCAAATTCGAAAGCTATTTCACCTTTCTGTCCGGCTTCCTGCTGCTGGCCGCGCTGTATTATCTGGGCGCCGATCTCTACATGATCGACGAGAAGGTGATGCCGCTCAGCCGTTTCGAGGCGGTGGGCTTTTCGCTGGTTTCGCTGGCTTTGGGCTGGATCGTCTACGATCTGCTCTGCCGCTCGCCCTTGGGCAAGAGCGATGGCGTGCTGGCGGTTTGCGGCTTCGTGCTGCTGGTGGCGGCCGCCTATGGCTATACGCATCTCTTCTCGGGCCGCGCCGCCTATATCCATGTGGGCGCACTGATCGGCACGATTATGACCGCGAATGTTTTCTTCGTGATCATCCCGAACCAGAAACTCACCGTGGCGGCGCTCACCTCCGGCCAGGCGCCCGAGGCGATCTGGGGCAAGCAGGCCAAGCAGCGTTCGCTGCACAACAACTACCTTACCCTGCCGGTGCTGTTCGCCATGATCAGCAACCATTACCCGATCACCTATGGCCATCCCTATGGCTGGGGCATCCTGGCCGGCGTGTTCATTGTCGGCTTCCTGGTGCGGCATTTCTTCAATCTGAAGAACCAGGGTCGCGGCATGCAATACCGCTATCTGGTGGGCGCATTCCTGGTGATGACGGGCCTGTTCTTCCTCACCCAATGGGATCCGCATAAGGCCGCCCGCGCGGCGCTTGCCGGCGAAGTGACGGTGGAGGAAGTGCAGGCGATCATCGCCAATCGCTGCGTGGCCTGCCATGCCGCCAAGCCGACTTTCGACGGCATCGCCGAAGCGCCCAAGGGCGTGATGCTGGAAAGCCCGCAGCAGATGCGGCGTTTCGCGGCCGCCATCAATCAGCAGGCGGTGCGCGCCGAGGCGATGCCGCCCGGCAATGTCACCGAGATCACGCCCGAGGAACGCGCCAAGATCGGCGCCTGGATCGACGGCGGCGCCAAGCTGCAATAAAAAGGGCTGCAATAAGAGGCGATAGTGTCATTCCCGCGTAAGCGGGAAGCCATGCCGGCTATGGGTGCGCGGCTGACCGATGGATGCCCGCCTGCGCGGGCATGACGCAAAAAGGCCCAATATGGCCCAGCTTCAATACGGTACTTTGCCGGGCAGGGTGCGCCATTCCTCGAACACGCCGATGGCTTCCTCGCGCAGCAGCGGTGCGCAGGGCAGGCTGCGCTTGTCCATCGGCAGCGCCAGTTCGCGATACAGGAATGCATCGTCGAAATCTATCGCCGCCGCATCGGCCTGGGTGTTGGCGTAAAACACTTTGTCGATGCGCGCCCAATAGGTGGACGACAGGCACATCGGGCAGGGTTCGCAGCTTGTGTAAAGCATGCCGCCGCGCAGGTCGAAGCGGCCAAGCTGCTTGCAGGCGGCGCGGATCGCCACCACTTCGGCATGCGCCGTGGGGTCGTTGCTGGTGGTCACTTGGTTCCAGCCCTCGCCGACGATCCTGCCGTCCATCACCACCACCGCGCCGAACGGCCCGCCATGGCCGGCCCGCATATGCTCGCGGCTTAAGGCGATGGCGCGGCGCATATAGGCGGCATGATCGGTCATGAGGATCAGCTCCCGCGATAGGTGGAATAGCTCCAGGGCGAAGCCAGCAGCGGCACATGGTAATGCCCGTTGGCATCGGCGATGCCGAAGCGCAGCGGGATTTCGTCCAGGAAATTCGGTTCCGGCAAGATCGCGCCCTTGGCGGCGAAATAAGCCCCGATGCGAAACACCAGTTCATACACGCCGGGCTGCAACTCATCGCCGCTCAGCAGCGGCGCATCCGTGCGGCCATCGGCATTGGTGACGGTGCTTTTCAGCAGATCGCGATGCTCGCCGCGCAGGCGATACAGGCTGATCGCCACGCCGCCGGCCGGCTTGCCGTGCATGGTATCCAGCACATGGGTGCTCAGGCGGCCCATCGAACGCTCCTTTAAAGGCTCAAGGCATCCAGCCGCATGCGGGCGATCTTGCCCACTTCGGCCAGCGCCAGGGAAAATTCGGCTTCCGTGGGCGCGGCCACGCGGTTTTCGAAGGCGGCGAAAATCTGGCTTTTGCTGCGCAGCTTCACCGCGATGATGAAGGGAAAGCCATGCTTGGCGCGGTAGGCGCGATTGAGATCGACGATCCGCGCCTTTTCCTCCGGGGTCAGCCGGGTGAGGCCCACGCTGTCCTGCTCGCCGGTGGAATGCGCGGTCAGCGTGCCGGCATCGGCCTCTTTGCCGGCCAGTTCCGGATGCGCATTCAGCAGCGCCAGCAGCTTGGCTTTATCGGCGCGCCACATGGCGCCCAGCAGGGCGCTGTGCAGGGTTTCGATATCGCCGAACGGCCGCAGGCCGGCAATGGCCGCCGGCACCCAGGGCGAATGCTCGAAAATATCCTTCAGCGCCGCAACGAATTCCGCCTCCGGCAAGGCGTTCAGTTTATCCAGCATGAGCGCAGCTTAAACGATTCCATCGCCTCATGGCAGCACAAGTATGGCGCGGAAGTCGTTTACATTGGTCAGGGTCGGTCCGGTCTCCACCAGGCCGCCCGCTGCCTTGAAGAAGCCGTAGGCGTCGTTCGCCGCCAGCGCCGCCTTGGCGCGCACCCCATTGCTTGCGGCGCGGGCGATGCTGTCGGGATGCAGGATGGCGCCGGCATTATCCTCGCTGCCGTCGATGCCGTCGGTATCGCAGGCCAGGGCATGGATGCCGGCTTCGCCCTCCAGCTTGATCGCCAGGCTGAGCAGGAATTCGCTGTTGCGCCCGCCGCGCCCCCTGGGCGCATCCGGCGGCTGTTTGCGGATCGTCACCGTGGTCTCGCCGCCCGACAGCAGCACGCAAGGCGCGGGCAAGGGCTGGCCATGGCGGCGCACCTGACGGGCGATGCCGGCCATTGCGATGCCCAATTCGCGCGCCTCGCC